>CAZEFJ010000215.1:0-3354 GCA_964511465.1 uncultured Hyphomicrobiales bacterium | reverse complement strand
GCCGCCTGATGGTTCCGGCCTATCCTAAACAGCGCGAGTAGTCTAAATAGCGCTGGTGGATGAAATCCAACATATGGTACCCATATCGTGGCTTCCCGACCATAACCCGTGGTTACAGTAAATTTATGAAAAACATACCCAAATTGATTTTGTTCTTGCTGTTGGTCATTATAATAGGCGGTTCGGTTTTTCTCGCTACATGGGATATTCCCGCCCCTACCGCCGATGTTAAAAAAGTTATTCCCGATGACCGTTTCCCGCGCTGACATGCCGATAAAAACTTTTCCCCGTATGGTCTGTATTTTTGCCGTGGCGGTGATGGTTGCCATGGCACCACGGCATGGATGGGGACAAAGCCCGGTTACCGGTAACGGATCTGGGGGTCCGATGCGTTTGTCTCCGGTGAAAGAGCCCGACACACCTACACCTGCTACGCCCGCGTCTTCCACGCCTGAGGCGGCTCCTGTCAGCCAAACGCCTGCCGCCGATACGGCGACGGGTGGCAAAGTAGAGATCGATACCCTGACCGCCATAGACCCGGACGCCACGGGGGTGCTTTCCAAAGATCAGGGAGGGTTCGGCAACGACATGTGGCAAGGCACCAGCCGCGAGCTGGTCGATAACCTGCTGGGGAAACTCCCGCTCAACGCCACCTCGACGACAATGCGCAACCTGATACGCCGATTGCTGCTGTCCACAGCCGCATCACCCAAAGGCAACGGTAAAAGAGGCGGCCTTGTGGCTCTTAGAATCCGCCTGCTGGCGGCGATGGGCGATTCCGTCGGGGCTAGTCAGATGCTTAACTCCACCCCCAGACGCAGCCAGAATCCAGACCTCATAAGGATCGAGGCCGATGCCCGTTTCCTTGCCAACGACAATTCCCGCGCCTGTGCGCTGGCCGCCGGTCAGGTTGGTATCAGCGACGATCCATATTGGCAAAAAGCGTTTATCTTTTGCCAGGCGTTAGCCGGAGAAACAGACAAGGCGTCCATGGGAGCCTCCCTTCTTCGTGATCTCGGCGAAGATGATCCGGCGTTCTTTGAACTGCTGGACGCGATGTCGGGAAATGGTGACGCGACTATTGAAAGCCTTGCCAACCCGTCACCGCTACACCTTGCGATGGCCAGGGTGGCCAAGGCAACGCTTCCTGCGGACGTTATTTCGTCTAACAATCCGTCAATACTGAAAGCCATAGCCACCAGCCCCAACGCCCCCGTAGAATTGAGGATGGAGGCGGCGGAACGGGCCGAAGCGACAGGTGCCCTGCCGGTTGAAGCCCTGCGCCAGCTTTATACAAGCGTTCCCTTTTCCGCCGAAGATCTCGCCAATCCGCTGTCCCGGGCCGAAACTGAAAGCGGCCCCCTCAGCCGCGCCCTGCTTTATCGCACCGCCTTGATCCAGACGGTCCCGACGGCCCAGGCCGAAGCCGTCGCCCGGGCTCTTTCACTGGCCCGCGAAGGCGGCCGCTATGGAGCCACGGTCAGGGTCTTTATGGCGGCACTGAAACGCATTCCGCCATCACCGGAATTGTTATGGTTCGCGCCCGAGGCATTACGGGCTTTTCTGCTAAGTTCGGACACCGAATCAGCCGATGCCTGGTTCGGGCTGCTTAACTCCGGCGCAATGTTTGAACAAAAGGCGAGCCTGGTCCTTGCAGAGATGATGGCGGTTGCCAGAATCGCCGGATCAGCCAATACCGAGGAATGGGACGAGAAAGATTTTAATGGTTGGTGGCAACGTAACAAGGAGGCAAAGGAAAGGCGCCAGCGGGCCGCGTTGTTGTTCAGCATATTTGACGCCCTTGGCGATAGTGTGCCTGATAAATCGTGGGAAATGCTGCTTGACGGTCCGGCGAGAACCACCGTTGCGATGCCTAATCCGGCCTTGTGGTATCGTCTCCAATCAGCGGTCGGAAGTGTCGCCGACAGCATCCCGTCCCGGCTTGGTGAAACCGTCCTTTTATCTCTGCTGGCTCTCGGCGACGGCGGGCCTGGACAGGCCGACCCGGTAGTCCTGCACAGGGTTATAAAAAGCCTTATCGCGGTCGGGCTGGAAACCGAAGCAAGGTCTCTGGCAGTGGAGGCGGCAGTGGCGGCCGGGCTATGAGGACCGCCGGAAAGGCACCCTGTTCCAGATCGGTTGAAATATTCCTTGAAATGCTGGCGGCGGAGCGGGGATCGGCGACCAACACCATAGATTCCTACCGCCGTGATCTGACCGATTTTTCATCTTTTTCGTTAGCAAGGCGGCGCCAGCCCGAAGATGCCGATGCGAAAATTGTAAGAAATTATCTCGCCCGAATCGCTGCGTCCGGTCTAAGCGCATCGACAGCCGCCAGGCGGCTTTCTGTTCTTCGGCAGTTTTTCCGTTTTCTCTATTCGGAAGGCATGCGTGATGATGACCCGACAGCCGCCATCGACAGCCCCCGCCGGGGCAGGCCATTACCTAAGTATCTTGACGAAGAGGCAGTCGAACAGTTGATGTCGACGGCGGCAAGCCATTCAGGGGCCGAAGGCAAACGACTGGTTGCCCTTATCGAAATTCTTTATGCCACCGGACTTAGGGTATCGGAACTGGTTGGCCTGCCCCTGAGCTCGCTTTCACGCGACGGACAAATGCTGACGGTAAGGGGGAAAGGGGGAAAGGAACGCATGGTTCCGCTGAGTGAGCCTGCGGCAGATGCGATCAAGGCCTATTTGCCGGTTCGCCAAACATTCGTTCCGAAAAAAAAAGTGGACAACAACCAGCAGTGGCTGTTCGTATCGCGCGCCAAGGACGGGCATCTTACCCGGTCCAGATTTGCCCAAATTCTCAAAAGTCTGGCCGTCGAGGCGAAACTGGACCCGGCCATGGTATCGCCCCATGTGCTGCGCCACTCATTCGCCAGCCACCTGCTTGCACATGGTGCGGACCTGCGTTCGCTGCAACAAATGCTGGGCCATTCAGATATAGCGACGACCCAGATATACACCCATGTCCTTGACGCTCATCTCAAGCGTCTGGTCAACAGCGCCCATCCTCTGGCAACGACGCGGACACAAAAAGATGATTAAAGCATTTAAGCATTGAACATCCATAAACATTCCGTGCTGATATCCGCTCACGCCACCAGCCTGTCCGTCGAGGATGCCTTTTGGCAAGGGCTAAAGACAATCGCCACACGGCGTAGCATCTCGCTGAACAGCCTGATAAGCGAAATCGACCGCAACCGGACTTCCAACCTGTCCAGCGCGGTTCGCGTATTCGTGCTGAACAATCTCCACCAGCCTAAAGACTATTAAGCAGGCCTTTCAGAATACTCCGTGGACTAATCTTTTTATTTTCCCCGCGCGGCGGTGGCGGGGCCGAATTTGG
>CAZEFJ010000214.1:0-3375 GCA_964511465.1 uncultured Hyphomicrobiales bacterium | reverse complement strand
GATGGATGTCTGGATCAGGTGTTCAATGCTGCGATGATTTGCGCCGGGCAGCGTTGTACCTCGATCTCACGTATTATAGTTGCCGAACCTCTGGCCGAAGCGGTGATTGCGGGCCTGGTACGCCGTGCCGAAGCAGCCGTGGTCGGTGACGGCATGAAGGATGGCGTGACGATTGGCCCCCTGATCAGCGCCGTCCACCGGGACAAGGTTGCGGCCTATGTGACGGCGGCGAAAAAAGATGGCGCCAGGATGGTCACGGGCGGCTTTCCGGACGCCAATCAGGGCCTAGATGATGGCTATTTCTACCTGCCCACGGTACTAGCCGACGTGCATCCGGACAGCCGGTTTTTCCAGGAAGAAGTGTTTGGCCCCGTGCTTGGCGTTACGACCTATGACAGGTTCGATGATGCGCTTTCCCTCGCCAACAGCGTGCGTTACGGGCTGTCTTCGTCTCTTTTTTCAGAGCGCCCAGAGGTGATGGAGCGTTTCCTGGCCGAAAGCCAGAGCGGTATGCTGCATATTAATCACGGCACAATTCCAGATAGTCATATGCCGTTCGGAGGGATCAAGGATTCGGGGGTCGGGGCGCCATCGGTAGGGCGCAGCGCGGCGGTGTTCTATACGACTGAACACGCCGCTTATGTGATACCGGAAGCATGACCTACATGGATGGGAAAACACGACAGGGCGAAGGGCGGGCACACCTGACGATGCATCCTGACGACAATGTCACGACCCTTTTGGACAATCGCCACGAGATAGCCGTCTTGGCCGAAGGCGGCCCGGTGGCGAAGGGCATTCCGTTTGGACACAAGGCCGCGCTGGTAGCGATTGCCAAGGGCGCGGATATCATCAAGTACAATGTGAGCATAGGCCGCGCGACACGGGATATCGAGGCCGGGGAACAGGTTCATGTCCATAATTGCCGCTGAGCCGCATCCCCCCACCCGCCATAGAGACACCGGCCCGGACCGGGATAGCTTTCCCGGGTACCACCGTTTGGATGGGCGGGTCGGTATCCGCAATTACCTTTTGGTACTTTCCACGGTCGCGTTGACAAACCGTTGGGCGGAACTGACCGTCAAGGGCCATAAAGCGGCGGTGCTGGTAACCGGTGATTTCCTGCGCGGCCTACGGGGCAAGGACCCATCCCTGCAGGAGGACGTTCTTGCAAAATTGGCGCTGCACCCGAACGTTGGGGCAGTTCTTGTCATGTGTTTCAACCGATTTTCGGCCGAGTTGTGGGCGGACAGATTGTCTGATTGCGGTCGTCCCGTATCCGTTATGTCCCTGATGACGCAGAAGGGGATGAACGGGGCGCTGGAGAGTGCCCGGACGGCACTTACGGAACTGGACGGGCGGCGGCGCGAAGCGGTGCGTACGCCGGCGCCGCTTTCGACTCTTACGCTGTCGCTGGAATGTGGCGGGTCGGACGCCACCAGCGCAATTTGCGCAAACCCCAGTATCGGTCGATTCATCGAAAGACTTATAGAAGCAGGTGGTTCGGCGATTATTTCAGAAACGGCGGAGTTCATCGGCGCCGAGGATGTGGTCCGCGAGCGCGCCGCCTCCCCCGAGGTGGCCGAGAGGATACTGGCCTGCATCACCGCTGCGGACCAACGCACCGCAGAGGATGGGGAGCGTTATCGAGGCATCAACCCGACACGGGAAAATATCGAAGCCGGCCTGACCACGCTGGTAGAAAAGTCCATGGGGGCAGTTTGCAAGATCGGCAAACTTCCCATCGATGGCTGCCTGGATTATGCGGAACAGCCATCGGCAGACGGTCTTTACTTCATGGATACACCGTTTTTTTCACCTATTTCTCTGACCGGCATGGCGGCGGCCGGCGCACAGCTAACCCTGTTCGCGCTGGGTGTTTTCAATCCGTCAGGAAATCCATTGGTCCCAACCATAAAAATATGCGGCAACACGAATACACTGGAAACCTGGGCGGATAGTATCGACGTTGATCTTTCCGGCCTGATCGACCGCACCATGAGCCTGAACGAAGCACAGGAAAAAATAGCCACGATGGTGGCAAACGTCGCCTCTGGCACGTTATCGCGGGCGGAATACTGGGGTGAAGGCCAGGTCATCATTCCCAAAACCACCGCGCTTATATGAAGCGGCCATGAAGGCCTAGAAGCGAACAAATCGCCCTAAACCGAACCTGAAACACAACTATAAGGAGATTGTGATGAAAAATGGATGTCTTATGCGCGCCTCGCTTGCGGTCGCTGTCGTGAGCATGGGGGTTCTTGCCGCCAGCAACGGTGCCCGAGCGCTGGAAAAGGTTCGCACCACTTCGATCACCGCTTATACCGGATTCACGATTTATGCGGCGAAAGAACTTGGCCTGTTCAAAAAGTACGGTATAGACACGGATCCAAAATGGTATCCCAGCGGTGCGCCGATCATGCAGGCGGCGGCGGCGGATGCCTGGGATATAACATTTCTGGGAGCACCGCCGGCAGCCCTGGGCGGCCCCAAATTGGGCCTGATAACGATCGGCATGATCGTTGAAGATGCAGGGACGCAGGAACTAATTGGCCGCCCGGATTTCGTGGCCAAGATCAAGAAAAGCCCGCAAGCCCTGAGGGGGGCCAGTATCTTTGTCACGTCGCTATCCGTCGGCGACTACATGACCGAGGCGTGTTTGGGAAAAGTGGGATTAACTGAATCGGATGTAAAGATCATTCCGTCCGAACAACAGGCGACGCTCTCGGCATTCATTGCCGGCTATGGTGATCTGGCGCAGGTCTGGGCACCTCAATCGACGGCACTAAAGGATCGGGGCAACGTGGTTTATTGCGACGCCACCGAAACCAACCTGTCGATGCCGGCAGTCTGGATCGTCAATCCAAGATTTGCCGCGGACCCCAAAAACCGCAAGACCATAATAAACTGGCTGAAAGCCAACCTGGAAGCGGTGAACTGGCTGCTGGCAGATCGCAAACGCGCTTTTGATTTGTACAAGAAGTACGACAAATACCGCGGCTTCAATTTTTCCGACAAGCTTCTTCAGGATGAAGTGAATTTGGTCATGTCGACATACATGGGTCTTACGGAACAGTTGAAGATGCTTTCCAAAGGGCCGGACGGTATAAAGCCGATCGCCAAGTCCTTTGAAGGCATCGCCAAGTTTTTTATTCGCCGTGGACGCATGAAAAAAGTGCCAAATTATTCCAAGGTGATCGACGCCAGTTATCTCAAGGCCGTGGCGTCCGGAGAATAGCGACCGATCAATAACCTACCGGGCCAATTCCCATCGGATTGGCCCGGCACTTTTACTTTAAGGCATCAATGAGCAATCAAATCCCCTAGGGTCAGGACCCATTAATTATTAGTTCAGCATTTTCACCGATGATGATG
>CAZEFJ010000213.1:0-3386 GCA_964511465.1 uncultured Hyphomicrobiales bacterium | reverse complement strand
CCGCAAATCATAACCCTCGGCTGTCGTCTAAACAGCTTTGAGTCGGAGATTATCCGCGAATCGGTGAAGGCCGATGGGCTGATCGACGCGGTAATCGTAAACACCTGCGCCGTAACCGCCGAGGCCGAGCGCCAGGCCCGCCAGACCATTCGCAGAATCCGCCGCCAGCGGCCGACGGCGAGGATCATCGTCACCGGCTGTGCCGCCCAGATCAATCCGGAAAAATTTTCCGCGATGAGCGAAGTCGACAAAGTCGTCGGCAATGTCGAAAAACTGGACCCTCGTCATCTGGCGGCAAACGGGCAAAGGATCGAAGTTTCGGATATCTCCGAGCCGCTAGCCGATGCGCCCAGATTGATCCACGGTTTTGAAGGCCGGACCAGGGCATTCGTCCAGATTCAGCAGGGATGTTCTCACCGATGCACCTATTGCATCGTACCCTTGGCCCGTGGGCCCAGCCGCAGTCTGGCGGCGGAACATATCATTACCCAGGCGAGGACACTGAGCCGGGCCGGACATTCGGAAATAATTCTTACCGGGGCCGACACCGCGTCCTACGGGCTTGATCTGCCGGACGGCGGCAGCCTTGGCGGGTTGGCCCGGCTGCTGCTTGAACGGGTTCCCGAGATCAGACGTTTGCGTCTGACATCGCTTGACCCGGGGCTTGATGACGAGGCTTTGTTCGGGCTGCTTGGCGACGAGCCCAGGCTAATGCCGCATCTTCACCTTAGTCTGCAATCCGACGATGATACCATCCTTAAACGGATGAGACGTCGGCACCGCTCTGCGACGGTAGCCGACTTTGTCCGCCGCGCGAGAAAGGCCAGGGCCGATGTGGTTTTCGGGGCCGATCTGATAGCCGGGTTTCCGACAGAGAGCGAAGAAATGTTTGAAAACAGCCTTGCCGCCATAGACCGGCTTGGTCTCAGCTTCCTTCACGTCTTTCCTTTTTCGCCAAGACCCGGAACCCCCGCCGCCAACATGCCGCAGGTTCCGCCGGCGATCGTAAGTGAGCGCGCGGCGCGATTGCGCCGGGCCGGTGATGCCAGCTCGGCAGAGTATCTAAAGTCACGAATCGGTTCCCTCGCCGAAGTGCTGGTGGAAAAAAACAATCGCGGCCGTTGTCGTCACTACGCGCCGGTGCGGCTTGGCTTTGACGCCCCGGCGGGAACCGTCGTTAGCGCCAGGATAGTTGATATCAGGGATGGAGAGTTGTTCGGGATTTCCCCGGGATGAACGATCCGATATCCACCAAGCCAAGTTGGCTAAACCGTTTAAAGAACGGCTTAAAGCGCTCATCCTCAAGGCTCAAGGATGGCATCGGAGAGCTTGTCGGAAAGCAGCGTCTTGACCAACAGTCCCTGGAACAGCTTGAAGAACTGCTGATCACGGCCGACCTTGGCGTTACAACCGCGGCACGGCTGGTTCAGTCCGTGGCGGCACGGCGGTTCGACGAAAAAGAGGTTGGCACCGATTTGCTCTGCTCTGCCCTCGCCGACGAGATCGAGGCGATCATGAGGCCCGTCGCCCGTCCCTTGCGGGTAGTCCCCGGCAACAAGCCCCATGTGATCCTGGTATGCGGGGTCAACGGCGGCGGCAAGACCACCACCATCGGCAAACTGGCGAGGCAATTTACCGATAGCGGCAAGAGCGTGATGCTTGCCGCAGCCGATACGTTTCGTGCCGCCGCGGTCGAACAATTGCAGGTATGGGGGGAACGTACGGGTTGCCGGGTTATCGCCGCTGCTACCGGTGCGGATCCTGCCGGGCTGGTCTTCGAGGCGATGGAAAAGGCCCGCGCCGAGGCGGCGGAAATACTAATTATCGACACTGCCGGGCGGCTCCACAACAAGTCGGAGCTGATGGCGGAATTGCAGAAAATCATCCGTGTAACAAAAAAACAGGACGACACCGCGCCGCATGACTGCCTGCTGGTACTGGATGCCACAGTTGGTCAAAACGCGCATAATCAGGTCGAAGCATTTCGCAATATGGTAGATGTAAACGGCCTGATTATCACCAAGCTGGACGGTACCGCCAGAGGAGGAGTAGTGGTCGCGTTGGCGGAAACTTTTTCCCTTCCGATTTATGCCGTCGGCGTTGGCGAGGGAATCGACGACCTGCAAGCATTTGAGCCAAGGGCGTTCGCCCGCTCTCTGATGGGGCTGGAATAGCCATTGACGACGGCCTCCTCACGGAGTATGCCGGAATGACCATAAGGTAATTAGGGATATGAGTTGCCGGTATGGCTATAGGGCGGTTCGGGAGAGGGGCTGCATATGTGGCTATGCGGCGACTCTGGAGGGGAGTTGCCGTAAGTGTCCGTAAATATGGTCTCTACCGAGGCGGTAAGCCGCGAAATGCAGACTGTCCCTTCGGAAAAGAAGGCTTCGCCTTTGGTCTTGGTGATTGCCGTGGCTGTAGCTATGGCGGTGATGGCTGTCGATTTGTTGACCCCGCTGGGGATTGCCGGTGGGGTCCCCTATGTTGCGCTGGTACTTGTTGGATGGTGGTTGCCGAAAAGACGGGGCATCTTTTTCCTCGCCGTCATTTCATCAATCCTGACAATCGCAGGCTATTACCTTTCCCCCGAGGGCGGTGTTCAATGGATAGTTCTTACCAATCGCGGCTATGCGCTTTTTGCCATATGGGTAACGGCGATAATTATGTGGTTGGCGAGAAGGTCGAGGGCGCTGGTCCTGCAAAGAGAGCGAGAACTGATTCAAGCCAAGGAACGTATGGAAAAGGCATATAGTGTAAAATCGGAATTTCTGGCCAACGTAAGCCACGAACTGAGAACGCCACTTAATGCGGTCATTGGCTTTTCCGGCATCATGAAGTCCGAAATACTTGGTCCTCTCAGCAAAAAATACCAGGAATACGCCAACGACATAAATTATTCCGGCGAACATCTTCTTGGGTTGATAAATGACATACTTGACATTTCATCCGTCGAATCCAACAAAATAGCCTTAAATAAAGAGCAACTCGATATCAGGAAAGTTGCGGCCGACACCATCCGCATTATCAGGTATCGGGCGGAAGAGGACAAAGTTCATATATCGACCAGCATCGACAAGAATATCCCGGCAATTTACGTAGACGAGTTGCGGATCAAGCAGATTTTGATAAACCTGCTGTCAAATTCGATCAAGTTTACGCCTCCCGGCGGAACTGTTTCGCTTAACGCCTCAATTGACGAAAACGGCATACATGCCCTGACGGTAAGCGATACCGGTATCGGCATGGACAGGGATGAGCTGGATAAAGCGATGGAGAAATTTGGTCAGGTGGAAAATATTTTTACGCGAAAACACAGGGGAACCGGCCTGGGGTTGCCGCTGGCAAAGAAACTGACCGAGCTGCACGGCGGGATATTTAATATT
>CAZEFJ010000212.1:0-3387 GCA_964511465.1 uncultured Hyphomicrobiales bacterium | reverse complement strand
CATAGCCTCGATGATTATCGATCCCGACGGCAAGGGGCTCAAGGATTTCTGGATGAAGTCGGGATGGGAATGGCTGTCGGCGGCAATCCTGCATGTGCTTTACCGGATCGGCAAAAACGAAAACCGCAAGGCCACCCTGGCCGACGTTCACGCTTTCATGTCGGTCGGCGATGAAGACGGTGGCAATCGTGATGGTGACGACAAGGCAGAAAACAACGCCGACGAAAGCTTCAACAGGTTGCTTGACGACATGGCGATGTTCGACCATGGCCGGGAGATCGTTAATGCGGAAATCCGGCGCGGTGCAGGACGTATGCTCAAACGGGCGGCGGCGGAACGCTCCGGCGTTCATTCGTCGGCGACGGTGCAACTGGCACTTTATTCCGACCCGATTGTCGCGGCCAACACTTCCGCCTGTGACTTTCGAATAAACGATCTGATGAACGGCGAAAAGCCAGCCAGCCTCTATATCGTTATTCCACCCTCCGACATTCAGCGATTGCGCCCCTTGGTCCGTATCCTGATGAACCAGTTTCTCAGCCGACTTACTGCGACTATGGAGTTCGGCGACGGCAAGGGCAAACGTCATTACCGTCATCGTCTGCTGCTTATGCTCGATGAGTTCACCTCTATCGGCAAGCTGGAGATTTTTGAGAAGGCAATGGCCTTCATGGCGGGCTACGGCCTCAAGGCCTTCATTATCGTTCAGGACCTGAGCCAGTTGCAGAAGGAATATGGACGCGAGGAATCGATCACCTCCAACTGCCATATTGTAATCGCCTTTGCCCCCAACCGCATAGACACCGCAAAACAGCTCTCGGAACGAATGGGCAAGACCACCCTTGTTCAGAAAAAACGATCAAGCTCATACACCCCCGGTCGCGGCAGTAACGTTTCCGATGCGATCTCGGAAGTAGCCCGGCCATTGATGACGGCTGACGAATGCATGAGCCTGCCGGGGCTGCGCAAGGGCCTTGGCGGACGCGTCATTGCCGGTGACATGCTGATATCCGTTGCCGGGCAACAGCCGATTTACGGGCGGCAATGGCTTTATTTTCAAAACCGCAAACTCAGGCGCAGGGCCGCGATTGCCGCCCCTATAACCCAGAAAAACGCATCGGTCCAAAGCGAATCGTCGACCTCGGCCTACGAGGCTGTCCTCAACGAGATGATGAAAGAAGGAGAAGCTAAATGATGACTGATTTTGACACCGGAAACCCCAAGCCTCCGCCCTCACTGCTGGAACGCCGCAATCAGGCGGTAGTTCAGATAGACGATCTTGCCTCGAACGGAGAGATCGTCGCCGTCGAGCCGGATATTGCCGAGCTGATGGCGGCGTTTATCGAAGACGCATTGAGCATCGGAGATGCGATCACCAGCAATCTCGATGTGGATATGGATAGCGGTTTTGTTTCCCCGGGCAATGAAAAGGGAGAGACGTCATGAGCAGGAAAAAGAGCTTTCGCGAGAATGTCGCAGAGGAAATGATCCGCCACCTGGAAGCGGGCACCGCGCCATGGCAAAAACCGTGGACACCCGGGCTCTGTCACGCCCGTCCTTTCAACCCGACCACCAACAAGCCTTATCACGGTATCAACGCGATAATCCTGGATATGAGCGAACATGCGGACCCCCGCTGGCTGACCTTCCGTCAGGCCAGCGAACTCGACGCCCAGGTCAGGGAGGGCGAAAAGGCGACCAAGGTCGAGTACTGGAAATGGACCGAGACCAAAAAGGTTCTTGACGATGCCGGGCAACCGGTGATCGGCGAAGACGGCAAGCCGTTGAGTGAAACCAGTCGTCTGGTCAGGCCACAGGTATTCTATGCCCTTGTCTTCAATGCCGGACAGATCGACGGTCTGGAACCGTATCAGGCCCCGCCGTTAAAGTTCGATCCGGTAGAGGAAGCCGAGAAAATACTGTCGGAAACCGGTATCGAAATCATCCACGATCAGGACGACCGGGCCTTCTATGCGACGTTCCAGGACAAAATACATCTGCCTGGCAGGGCCGCATTTACCTCCGCCTACGACTATTATTCTACGGCCCTGCACGAGGCGGGTCACGCCACCGGCCACAAGTCCCGGATGAACCGTGAGTTCGGGCCGTTTGGCTCGGAGGTTTACGCGAAAGAAGAACTGAAAGCGGAAATGGCCAGCTACATGGTCAGCCGGGAACTTGGTCTCGGCCACAATCCGGAACGCCACGCGGGCTATCTGAAAAGCTGGCTGAAAGCGATCAAGGAGGACCGCAACTTCCTCTTCCAGGCGGCCCAGGACGCCGAAAGAATCTCGACCTGGATACAGCAGCCGGAAAAACGACAGGCATTGGAGCAGGCGATGCAGAAACGGGGCGAAATAGCGAAGACAGAAAACTCTCCCGAACAGGAAAAGTCCTCCGGGCAGGAAGCACCAAAGGACCGCACATATATTGCCGTTCCCTATGGCGAAAAGGATCAGGCCAGGGAACTCGGTGCCAAATGGGACCGCAAGGCAAAGAGCTGGTATATGGACGATGCCGGTAACAAGGACCTGCTGAAATGGAAGACCGCGCCAGCACCTGAAAACGCCGTCGATCCGGTCCGGGAGTTTGCCCGGGCCCTGAAAGATCACGGCATTGCCATTGAAGGCCCACCGGTAATGGACGGCAAATGGCAGCGGGCGTCCCTTGAAGGCGAGCCGGGCAAGAAAAACGCCTCATACAGGGCCTTTCTCGACGGTCTGCCCAACGCCCAGATCAAGAACTTCAAGACCGACGAACTACATAAGTGGGCGGCTGGCGGTCAACCGCTTTCCGGGCCGGAACGGGCAGCAATTAAGGCCCAGTCCGCCGAAACCATGGCAGCGCGAGAGCGGGAACTGAGCCAGGCCCGGAACGCTGCGGCAAAGAAGGCCTTCGGGGTCTGGAAAAACGCCCACGCCTGGGCCGATAAAGAAAATTCCGATTATCTTATGACCAAGGACGTCAAGGGCTATGGAATAAAGGTTGATGCAACCGGACGCCTGATTATCCCGGCACGGGATATTGACGGGCATATCCATTCCCTGCAAACGATTGACGAAAACGGCAAGGCCTTCCTCAAGAACGGTCGCAAGGGCGGAATGATGCATGTCATCGACCCGAACAAGGAAATAGCCGGGGCGGGCCGGATTATCGTTGCCGAAGGATACGCCACCGCCGCCACCCTGCATGAAGCAACCGGCAACCCGGTCGTGGTTGCTTTTGATTCCGGCAATCTAAAGGCGGTGTCCGAATCCGTGCGGAGTAAATATCCGAAAGCCGAGATGGTCATAGCTGGCGACAACGATCATCAGCTTAAACACAATGTCGGGCATTCAAAGGCAGTAGAGGCAGCCACGGCGGTAAAAGGCAAGGTGATCGAGCCCA
>CAZEFJ010000211.1:0-3406 GCA_964511465.1 uncultured Hyphomicrobiales bacterium | reverse complement strand
GAACAGGTGTGGCTTTATATCACTGCGCCCGGACAGCAAAAGCAGTACCGGTCGCGCGATCTGCATGAAGGTTACCATCGCCGACACCGGATTGCCGGGAAGACCGATGAAGGTGGCGTCGGCAACATGGCCAAGGGCGACAGGGCGC
Organism: uncultured Hyphomicrobiales bacterium; assembly: GCA_964511465.1. Taxonomy (GTDB): domain Bacteria; phylum Pseudomonadota; class Alphaproteobacteria; order Rhodospirillales; family 2-02-FULL-58-16; genus JAZFTA01. Next base: position 3,258 of record CAZEFJ010000211.1, on the reverse strand, counting down.
CCCGGCTTGATCGCCAGACGCCAGAAATGCAGGCCGCCAAGCGCCTCGACCGCCGCCTTTACATGGTCCTCTTCACCCATGCTTACACCGCCCGAAGTAATTACCGCCTGATGATCACGGGCCGCCACATCCAGGGCGTCGCGAATAAGATCAAGGCTGTCGGGCAGTATGCCAAGGTCGGTAACCGCGCAGCCAAGACCTTCAAGAAGCCCCATGACGGCGTAGCGATTGGCATCGTATATGCAGCCCGGCTCAATATCGTCGGTCGGGTCACGGACCTCGTCGCCGGTGGAAAACACCGCCACCCTTAGCCGTTCTCTGACCTTCAGTTCAGCCCGTCCGACCGAAGCCGCAAGGGCCAGTTCCTGCGGACGCAACCGCTTGCCCGGGCTGAGAATGACCGTTCCGGCGACGATATCCTCGCCTTTAAGGCGGTGATTGGCACCACGTTTGATCCCCGGTTTGAAAATTACATCGCCATTTTCAGTGCTGCAATGTTCCTGCATCAACACCGTGTCCGGGCCATCCGGCATCGGCGCACCGGTGAAAATTCGATAGGCATTGCCGCGTTTGGCCGAACCTTCAAGAGGATGCCCGGCCGCTATCCGCCCGGATATAGGCAATCGGGTCTCTCCATCGCTGTTGATGTCGTCGAAGAACACCGCATAGCCATCCATCGCCGAATTGGCATGTGGCGGCACGTCGCGCCCGGCGGTAACTTCTTCTGCCAAAATCCGTCCCAGCCCATCACGCAGGGACACGGTCTCGGTACCGACCGCCGGTTCGAGGCGTTGCCTAAGCAAGGACAAAGCCTGATCTAGCTTCATCGACGGGGCGGAAACGGCAAAGCAATCACAATCGTTATTAGTCATGGTTCACACTTTGAATAATGAAATCGGCAATCGCGGAAACATCGTTAATATCAAGTACCGGAACCGACTGGTCAGGCACAGGCCGGTCGCTGGCCATGGCGACCATGTCAGGATCGCCGGTAAAGCGCGGCTTTCCACCCAGTGACGAACGGTATACCTCAATCTTGGGGCATGCCAGTTTTTTAAATCCCTCGACCAAAAGTAAATCAACCTCGCTCATATGGCTCATCAACTGGTCCATTTCCGGCTCCGGCTCCTGGCGAAGTTCGTGCATCAGAACCCAACGCGCCGACGATATCAGCATCACCTCTTCGGCACCCGCCTCACGGTGCCTGTAGGAGTCTTTGCCGGGACTGTCTATATCGAACCTGTGGTGGGTATGTTTTACGGTTGAAACGCGCAGCCCCCTGCCCTTCAGTTCGGGTATTAATTTAACCAGCAGGGTAGTCTTGCCACTGCCGCTGGAACCGACCAGACCAAAGACCTTCATCGTGCTTATCCACCTGTTACGTTCATATTGCGGGCAACTGTCGGGTAACCGCCATCGGGGTCCAGAACGAACTCGTGGCCCTTGGGTTTTTGGGCTATGGCCTGGTCTATGGCGGCCAGCAGCGCTTCGTCCGAATCATCGGCACGTAACGGCTGGCGCAGGTCAACGGCGGCATTACGGCCAAGGCAAAGATACAGGGTTCCGGTACAAGTCAGCCGCACCCGATTGCAGGTATCGCAGAAATGCCTACTCATCGGGGTGATGAAGCCGACCCGTCGGCCTGTTTCGGCAACCCTGACATAGCGCGAAGGACCGCCGGTGCTGTCAGTTAAATCATTAAGCGTCCATTCACGCTCCAAGCTGGCCCGCAGTTGTGAAAGCGGCACATACCTGTCAACCATGCCGTTCGCAACCTCGCCCATTGGCATGGTTTCGATAAATGTAAGGTCAAAGCCCTGCTCACCGCACCAGGCCACCAGACGGCCTGCCTCGCCGTCGTTTACGCCCTTCAGGGCGACGGCGTTGATCTTGACTTTCAGACCCGCCTCCCTGGCTGCGGTAATTCCTTCCATTACCTTGTCCAGGTCACCGTGACGGGTTAACTCTCGGAATTTGTCACGATCCAGGGTGTCCAGCGAGATGTTTACCCGGCGGACGCCACACTTGAAAAGATCGGTGGCATATTTTGAAAGTTGGCTGGCATTGGTGGTCAACGTCATTTCGTCAAGATCGCCGCTGTCGATGTGGCGGCCAAGCGAGGTTATAAGGCTGATAACGTTACGCCGTATCAAAGGCTCGCCGCCGGTAATCCGAAGCTTGCGCACCCCGCGTTTTACAAAGGCGCTACACAGCCGGTCCATCTCCTCAAGGCTGAGCAGATCCTTGCGTGACAAAAAAGTCATGTCCTCCGACATGCAATAAGAGCAGCGAAAGTCGCAGCGATCGGTTACCGATACCCGCAGATAGGTAATATTTCGCCCAAACGGATCAATCATGAAACGGCAGCTCCCGGATAGTGTATTCAGCCTCGACAACCAGATTGCCAACATAACCCGATAAAAGGATACTACATTTTGCAGTCAAAAGTCTTGTTGCAGTCAAAAGTATTGGGGCCGAACTGATGCGTATAGACGCCATAATAGATCCCGTATGTCCATGGTGCTATATCGGAAAGCGTCGACTGGAGCAGGCCCTTGCGCTGCGCCCGGCGATCAAGGCGGAAATCTACTGGCGTCCGTTCCTGTTAAACCCCGATATGCCGAATAAAGGGGTTGAGCGCAGTACCTACCTGATCGGCAAATACGGCAGCGAAAACAGAGTAAGGAGAATCCTCGACGGTATTGCCAAGGCAGGCCGTTCGGTGGAAATAGAATTCAACTTCGAGGCGATTAAAAACACCCCCTGTTCCGTTGATGCCCATCGCCTTGTCCATTACGCCGAACGCTTTGGTAAAGCGGGTCAGGCGGTCGAGGAACTGTTCTCAGGTTATATGGTAAAGGCCCTCGATATCGGCAATACAGACGTACTTGTCGGTATCGGCAAGGATATCGGCCTAAAGGTACGGGCGCTTCGCAGTTACCTCAAAAGTGACGATGGCATAACATCCGTATTCAATGACAACACCCGCTCCCACCGGCTTGGCATAAACGGTGTTCCGGTATTCGTATTCAACCGGGAAATGGTTATATCCGGGGCCCATGAGGCGACGGTTCTGGCAAAAATGCTGGACGCCGCAAGCGCCTGCGAAAACGCGGCCTAGTGGATAGAATCTAACAGATGGCACCCATACGACGGCTTCCCAAGGTTTCCGGCTAGGAGCGCGTTGCGCCTTGGTGTATGTGCACCACAAGCGGCGCGCGACAACGTCCGGAAGCCTTGGGAAGCCGCCCCGTGGGT
>CAZEFJ010000210.1:0-3454 GCA_964511465.1 uncultured Hyphomicrobiales bacterium | reverse complement strand
GTTGTACGAGCCATAATATCTACGCCTTGGTCTCTACCAACGGTAATGGGAGAAGGCTTTATTGGCCTCTGCCATCCGGTGAGTGTCTTCACGTTTCTTAACCGCCGCGCCGCGATTATTGGCGGCATCCATGATCTCGCCGGACAACCTTTCGGTCATCGTATTTTCCGAGCGACGCCGCGCCAGATCGACCAGCCAGCGAATGGCAAGGGCCTGACGGCGATCATTGCGAATTTCTATCGGCACCTGATAGGTGGCGCCACCGACACGCCTCGACTTAACCTCAACCGAGGGTTTAATATTGCCGATGGCATCGTGAAAAAACTTCAACGGAGTCTGACCTGTTTTCTTCTCTATGGTATCCAGCGCACCATAGATTATCCTCTCGGCAGTAGATTTTTTCCCCGCAAGCATCAGGCAGTTGATGAACTTGGCAAGAACCATATCCCCATATTTGGGATCTGGAAGAACCTTGCGTTTCTCGGCGGAATGGCGTCTGGACATTTTCTCGAATACCTTTATTTGGGCCGCTTTGTGCCGTATTTGGACCGTCGCTGGCGACGATCCGACACCCCCTGGGTGTCCAGGGTGCCGCGAATAACGTGATAGCGAACGCCGGGAAGATCCTTGACCCGCCCGCCCCGTATCAGAATAACCGAGTGCTCCTGAAGGTTATGACCTTCGCCGGGAATATAGCTGGTTACCTCGAAGCCGTTGGTAAGCCGCACACGAGCAACTTTCCTGAGCGCCGAATTAGGCTTCTTCGGGGTTGTCGTATAGACCCTAACACAAACCCCACGCCGCTGCGGACATGCCTCAAGGGCAGGCACCTTATTGCGCTCACCGGGTCTTCTGCGGGGCTTACGAACCAGTTGGTTAATCGTCGGCATTGATTATCGTCCCACTCAGCAAAAAAAAACACATTGGCGGCAAATCCGCCAATGAAACCATCCTCCAAACGGAGCAAACACAACCCACCCCAGCGGTTATTCCCAACCACCGGGATTAGCTGACAGGTCAAAATTCTCAAACCTCGAAGGAGAATGCGTCTGAACCGAGCGGCTCACCACCAAACCCCTGAGAAGAAGGCCGGATACTATTCAGCAGAGAGCGGTCAGTCAAGCAAAACGATACACATTTTCCACGCTTTTAAAGATAATTTACAAAGTCGGGCCGCAAGCCACCTTAACGCCGCGAATATATTATTTAAAACGCAACATAGCCGTGTAAGAACAGCGCCTTATACGGCATCCTCAACAACGGCCGCCTCGTCCAACCTGAGTTTGGCGGCGGCGGCGGCCAGCTTTTTCTGTTCCTTGGCTGCCGTTTCGGATATTTCCCGGTCCCGTTCCGCGGCTATCTTGCGCAGGCGATTCACCACACTGCCTGTACCAGCCGGAATAAGCCGCCCGACAATGACGTTCTCTTTCAAGCCGATCAGCTCATCAACCTTGCCCGAAACTGCGGCCTCGGTAAGCACCCTTGTCGTCTCCTGGAACGATGCGGCGGAAATGAACGAGCTGGTTTGCAGGCTGGCCTTGGTGATGCCCTGCAGAACCGACAGCGCCTTTGCCCCTTTGCCGCCTCCTTTTTTGGCTTCCTTATTGGCCTCTTCAAGTTCGATTCGGTCTACCAGGTCGCCGACCAGGAAGGTAGTGTCGCCCGGACTGGTGACCTCCACCTTTTGCAGCATCTGACGGACGATGACCTCAATATGCTTGTTGTTGATTTTGACACCTTGCAGACGATAGACATCCTGAATTTCCGCAATCAGATATGATGCCAGGGCCTCTATGCCAAGCACTCTGAGAATGTCGTGAGGAACAGGATTCCCATCCATAAGGGCATCGCCCCTTTCGACATAATCGCCTTCCTGAACGCTTACATGCTTGCCCTTGGGAACAAGGTGTTCATGAGGCTCTTTTTTGGGATCGGTGGGAACAACGACAATACGCCGCTTGTTCTTGTAGTCCTTACCGAATTCCACACGCCCCTCTATTTCGCTGATGATCGCGTAATCCTTGGGCTTGCGGGCCTCGAAAAGCTCCGCCACCCGGGGCAGACCGCCGGTTATGTCACGGGTTTTTGCCGATTCTCTGGGAATCCTCGCCAGGACATCACCGGCATGTACCTTCTTGCCGTTTTCCACCGAAAGGATGGAATCCACGGAAAGGAAATATCGCGCCTCCAGCCCGTTATCGAGGGTAATCACCTTCCCATCCTCGTCACGAAGGGTGACGCGCGGTTTAAGTTCGGCTCCCTTGGGCTGCTGTTTCCAGTCAGTCACAACCTTGCTGGAAACACCTGTCGCCTCGTCCATTTGCTCGGTCATAGAAAGACCTTCGACCAGATCAACATAGTTGGCGATGCCTTCCTTTTCGGTAATGATCGGAAGCGTATAGGGGTCCCACTCGGCCATCTTGTCGCCCTTTTTGACCTTGATCTTGTCCTTTACCAGAAGACGCGCACCGTAGGGAATGCGGTGACGGGCCCGCTCACGGGCCTTGTCGTCAATCAGAACAAGTTCGGTGTGGCGGTTCATAACCACATGGACACCTTCACTGTTTTCGACCGTGGCGCAATTGCGCAGAGAGGTCTTGCCGTCCAGGGTCGCCTCGACACTCGACTGCTCGGTGCCACGCTGAACCGCGCCACCGATATGGAAGGTCCGCATCGTAAGCTGGGTACCCGGCTCACCTATCGACTGGGCCGCGATGACACCTACCGCCTCGCCGATATTGACCTTGGTACCGCGCGCCAGATCACGGCCATAGCAAGCGGCACAGGTTCCGACACGCGCCTCACAGGTAAGCACCGAGCGAATCCTGACTGTTTCCACATCCGCCGTCTCAATTGCCATGGCGGCTTCTTCATCAAGCAGCTTGCCCGACTTGAAGATAGTCTTGCCGGTGCCCGGATCAGCCACATTTTCGGCGAGAGTCCGGCCAAGTATCTGTTCCGACATGGGAGAGATGACTTCACCGCCTTCGACAATCGCCCGTTCGGTCAAACCGTTCTTGGTCCCGCAATCGGTCTCGACAATGATGCAATCCTGGGCAACGTCGACAAGGCGACGGGTAAGGTATCCCGAATTGGCGGTCTTGAGCGCCGTGTCGGCCAAGCCTTTGCGGGCACCGTGGGTGGAGTTGAAGTATTCGAGAACGCTGAGGCCTTCCTTGAAGTTGGAGATGATCGGCGTTTCGATGATCTCGCCGGAGGGCTTGGCCATGAGACCTCGCATACCCGCCAGCTGTTTCATCTGGGCGGCCGAACCACGAGCCCCGGAATGAGCCATCATATAGACCGAATTAACCGGCTCGCCGGGGACCGGAGTCGAAATACCCTTCATCATCTCTTCGGCGACACGGTCCGTACACTGCGACCAGGCATCAATTACCTTGTTGTATTTTTCACCCTGGGTGATCAGGCCGTCCTGGTATTGTTGCTCGTATTC
>CAZEFJ010000209.1:0-3478 GCA_964511465.1 uncultured Hyphomicrobiales bacterium | reverse complement strand
GCCCTTCCAATCCAGTGGCCGGTTGGATTGCTAAGGTAATTGGCGACATCTTCGGCCGGAACAACAAACAATTCATCAATCCCGACACCGCGGGGATTGCGAGCCCGCGGTTTTAGCGCGGCAAGGACAAACAGCGGCACCATAACCGTACGCGACCAGTAGGAAACCTTGTCTATGTGAAACGGTGCCCATTTCGGCAACAGCATCGCCTCGACCCGGGTGACCGGTACGGCGCGCCACGGAACCTGACCGAACAGGGCCAGTGTGAAACGAGTGAAAACATTGGATTTAGCCGCGCCACCATGGCTGATAATAGCGTGACGAGCCCATTGCATATGGGGGGCATCAATATCGTCACCTACAAGTTTAAGGGCATAGTAGGCCTTGACCGAGGCGCTCATATCAAAATCGCCGCCATGATAAAGGGGCCAGCCGCCGTGGGTCCCCTGGACCGAGCGCAGGTAAACCGCCAGTTTGGCCTCTACCTCGTCATTGATGTCGTCAAGATAATGGTTGAGCATAATATACTCGGCCGGAATGGTGGCGTCGGCCTCAAGCTCATATACCCAGTGGCCATCCTCCGACTGCTTGTCGAGCAGGGCCGAGATCGTCTCATCAAGAACCGAGTCAAGAACGGTACTATCGAAATTATCCGCGGCCTGTTTAGAAACAGCTTGTTCGTCCAGCATCCAGCTTATCCGACAAAAATTACCAGTTGGATCGTTATTATAACAATCTTTTACTTTAAATTTTGGCTATCGCCAAGGCCGCCGCGTGAGCCGAACGTATCGCGCCTTCTATGGTTGCGGGAAGAGCCGTATCCGTCCAGTCGCCAGCGAAAAAAAGATTGTTCCATGCAGATCCGGTAGAGGGGCGACGCTTTATCTGTTCCGAAGTCTGGGCAAATGTCGCCCTCCTTTCCTTGACCACGCGGCAAGGACCAGGTGACGTCTGCTTTAATTCAAGGGCGGACGCGACCTCTGGCCACAGCCGTTCGGCAATTGCTGAAGCACTTTCCCTGGCAACGGCATTGGCATCGCTTACAGTAACCGAGGCAATATCCCCACGGACGCAAAGCCACTGCCCAAGGCCGCCGATCATCCCCAATATGGAAATTTCGTCACGGCTGGCGGGCAACAGGAAATGGGCATTTACTATCGACCTGAATTGGTCCGGCACCACCAGCCCGTCAATAAGATTTGCAGCGGCATCCGGTGGAACCGCCAGTACAACGGATTCTTTCGCTCCAAGATTTATGCACTGATCGCCAAAATTCATTTCAGCTACCCGCCCACCGGTAAAGCTCAGTGATTTAAGTCGCCGCCTGAAGGATATCTCACAACCGCCCCTATTGAGATAATCAATCGCCGGGTTGACGAGACTCTCACTCAATCCACGCCGTGCGACAATCGGAACGCATGCCGCACCGCCTTTCATTATGGTTTCGTCAAGCACCGCCCAGAGAAGAGACGCAACACCCTGTTCCGGGCCAGTGTTGAGAACGGCGATAGTGAAGGGATACCAAAAACGACGATAGAGAATGCTGCCTGTATCCAGGCAGTCGGCGACGGTAGCGCCCGGCGCGGCTGAGGCCAGGCGGCGGCATCCCGACAGATAGTCAAGGGCAGAGGTTGATGGAACCCGGCGCGAAGGCACAAACATCCACCAGGGCAAACGCCCCCGGTTAGGTCTTAAATTCCAGCGGTCGCCGCTTTCAAGATCAAAAAAGGGAAAACCCACGTTATCGATGCTTGCCATACTGTCTGCGGCGCCTGTTTCGTTCAGGTATTCCATCAGAGAGCGATTGCCGCTCAGCATCAGGTGGTTGCCGTTGTCGATACGCCGCTGCAACCTGTTGTCGTGAAAAGATCGGCAGCGGCCTCCACAATGCCCCGCAGCCTCGTACAAATGAACTTTAATTCCGGCCCGGACAAGCCGTACCGCACAGGCAAGCCCGGACAGGCCGCCACCGACAATATGAACATTTCCCGTCATGGCTAAAAAACCCCATGGCGAAGCACAATCCAAAGTTTTTCCACCTTCGACAGCCTGACTGGCGGAGCACCACGTTTCCACCCACGGCGCAATAATTTCAAGAATATTTTCCGATAGACTTCCATCATCACGATGGCCGGGCGCATTTGCCGGTGGTCGCATAGCCTTAGTTCATCTGCCGCCATCGCAAAATTGGATTTGGCGATCGCGGCCAGTTCGGCAAATACCCCGGCCATCCCGGGGTCGTCCAGCACCGTAACAGGATCATCCGAGGTAATGCCGTGAGCCCGAAGAAGGCTGGCGGGAAGGTACAAACGATCGCGCTCCGTGTCCTCTTCCAGATCGCGAAGAATATTGGTCAGCTGCAATGCCCGGCCAAGGGCGTCGGCGATTCTGTTTCCCCGTTGCAGGTCTATACCGAATATGGCGTTCGACAGGCGGCCGACGGCACAGGCAACCCGGTCGCAGTAAAGATTCAATTCGTCCATATCGGCAAGGCGAAGACTTTTCCCGGCATCCATCTCCATCCCGTCTATGACTGCCTGGAAATCGTCTTCGGCAAGGTTAAAGCACCGAACAGGCCCCAAAAGAGCCTGGGATACCTGCCATTCGGGCTGCCCTTCATAGGTCTTATCGATTTCCTTTCGCCAGCTTTCAAGCCGGGATATTTTTTCTTCATATTCGCCAGCTTCGTCGGCAATGTCGTCCACTTCACGACAGAACGCATAAAGTGCGTACATGGCGTTACGCTTTAGAGGCGGCAGTCGTCGCATGGCCCAGAAAAACGACGTTCCAGACCGCCGAACCACGGATTCGACATGGGCGAGAACATCGGCTGGTGAATTTTCAGACATCGGACATGGATACACTACAATATGTGTCGGCGTCACCGGGCATCATAGAGACGCCCCTTCCATTCTCCGCCCCGGCCACGCCAGTACCTGATAAACGACGATATGGTCATCATCACGTAGAGAAAAGCCGCCACAGGCAATAGCGCGGCATCCCTAAGCGGACGGCGATAAAGTCCCAGCGTCGGTCGATAGGCAACCGCCATAAGCGCCCAGCCGCCAAGGCCCGCCGATAACGCCACAGCATCGCCGCCGAGCATCCCGGCAATAGTCGCTACAGGCGGAACCAGATAGATCAGCGTCATCCCCAGCACCGCACCCGCAAGCATCAACAGGGAATGATCCAGTTGATCCGAAGCGGTACGGGCCACCATATTCCATATTTCGGACAGGCTTTGATAAGCCCTGAGACTATGCGTCCGTTGCCCCAGACCAAGCCATATTGCACCCTTGTTTTTGATTTTACCGGCCATCGCACAATCGTCGATAAGCCGGTCTTTGATTGCCTCAAGCCCGCCAGCCCCCTTGAGTGCCGAAAACCTGACCAGAATACAACCACCGGCCGCAGCCGCCTCGGAACGAGCGGGATCATTTACCCACGGAAAGGGAAACATTTTCTGGAAAAAAAAGAC
>CAZEFJ010000208.1:0-3518 GCA_964511465.1 uncultured Hyphomicrobiales bacterium | reverse complement strand
GAAATAGACAGCGGTGAAAAAACCGTCCACCGTATCAACTGGCCATACAACGAATATGACTTTCCATACCTGGACGACGACGACGAAAGTTCAATATAGCGACGCCCCCAAGGCAAGTTTCACTTTCTCTACTTCGCCATTCGGGAAACATGTTGCATTTATGCTTACCTTACACGTCTTGGCCTTTGCAAAAAAGGCGATAAAGCCCTATATTACAGATGTCGGGCAACCGACTATGGCGATAAACGCAGTTCGGAATAAGCGTTACGGACCCGGGGGCGGTACCCGGCGCCTCCACCATAATGGCCTTATCCACCAGGGCGGGTGGCTTTATGGGGGCGAAACAGGATCGACGTGCGTGGTAAAGGTATTGTTTTCGCTCGGCATGGTATCCGCCGTTATCGGGCCAAACCTAGAAATGCCAACGATAATGAGGCATATGCTGTAGCCGCTTAGCGGTCACAGCGGGGTTCGGGGGGCACCTTGCAACAGAAGCCCCCCACTTAGGGAATAAAGCCTGTTCAAAAAGCAGGCGGTGTATTTTGGAACACAATGTATGGAAACTCCCCCCTTACGCTATGACAAATGGGTCGAAGAGGCGCTGTGTCAGGTTGTCAGAAAAGCATTGGAACTGGCTGCCATATCCGGTCTGCCGGGCGATCATCACTACTACATAACCTTCAACACAAACCATGACGGGGTGGTAATACCCAGGCATCTGCACGCCGAGTATCCCAACGATATGACCATCGTGTTGCAGCACCAGTTCGAAGAGTTAACCGTCAATGACGACACATTCTCCGTTTCGTTGAGATTCGGCGGCAGGCTGGAATATTTACGGGTTCCATTTGCCTCAATAAGCTCGTTTGCCGACCCCTCCGTCGGTTTTGGAATTCAGATCAGGTCAGCTCACGGGCAAGATGAAGATGGCACTAGCTCCTCGGCATTGCCCACAGCATTGAAGGAAGCAAAAAACGGCACCGGTTACGAAAAACACGACGTCGGAAAAGTCGGCAAAAAGAACCCTGAAAAAACGGGCGAGGTTGTCGCGCTTGATTCATTCAGAAAAAAATAGGTCATCATCCCCCTTCTCTTTTTTAATCAGCCATTAGGATCGCCATGAGTGATTTTATTCACCACGAAATTTTACCCCTCGGCGACGACAATACCACGTACCGTCGGCTAACCTCGGATCACCTCTCGAAAGGCGAGTTCGAAGGCCGCGAGATACTGATGATCAAACCAGCGGCCTTGACCCTTTTGGCGTCCGAGGCGATGCACGACCTGGCACATTACCTTAGGAGTGGCCATCTGGCGCAGATTGCCAAAATCCTCGACGATACAGAGGCCTCCGACAATGACAGGTTCGTCGCCCTTGAAATGCTGAAGAACGCCAATATCGCGGCCGGCGGGGTGCTGCCGATGTGCCAGGACACCGGCACCGCCATAGTAATGGGGAAAAAGGGACAGGGCGTGTGGACCGGTGGCGGCGACGAGGCGGCGCTTGCCGAAGGCATTCTCAATGCCTATCAAACGCTCAACCTGCGCTATTCACAGGTAGCACCGTTGGATATGTTCAAGGAGGTCAATACCGGCAACAACCTGCCCGCCCAGATCGAAATCTACGCTTCCGAGGGCGGGGCGTACAAGTTTCTGTTTATGGCCAAGGGCGGTGGCTCGGCCAACAAGACCTTCCTCTATCAGCAGACCAAGGCTCTGCTTAACCCGGACAGCATGATCAAGTTCCTCGACGAAAAAATTCGCACCCTGGGGACCGCCGCATGCCCGCCGTATCATCTGGCCGTGGTAATCGGCGGAACTTCGGCGGAAATGACGTTGAAGACGGTCAAGCTGGCCAGTACCCGCTATCTTGATACACTTCCCGTCGCCGGCAATAAGTTCGGCCAGGCATTTCGTGATCTGGAAATGGAGCAAAAAATTCTCAAGCTGACCCAGGATATGGGCATCGGTGCCCAATTCGGAGGTAAGTATTTCTGCCACGATGTCCGGGTCATACGTCTGCCGAGGCACGGCGCTTCGTGCCCTGTCGGACTTGGGGTGTCATGTTCGGCGGACCGCCAGATTCTCGGCAAGATCACCGCCGAAGGAATATTCCTTGAACAACTGGAAACCAATCCGGCCAAGTACCTGCCGGACGTGGTGGAAGACGATCTTGGCTCTACGGCGGTCGATATCGACCTTGGCCGGCCGATGGATGAAATCCGCAAAACCCTGAGCAAGTATCCGGTAAAAACCAGATTGTCGCTAAGCGGAACGATAATTGTCGCTCGCGATATTGCCCATGCCAAGCTAAAGGAACGATTGGACGGCGGCCAGGGTCTGCCCGACTATATCAAGGATCACTGTGTCTACTACGCCGGTCCTGCTAAAACCCCCGAAGGCTATGCTTCCGGCTCGTTCGGGCCGACCACGGCGGGGCGCATGGACCCCTATGTCGATCTTTTCCAGGCCGCCGGTGGCTCGCTGGTAATGCTGGCAAAGGGCAACCGATCTGCCGCCGTGACCAAGGCATGTAAGACCCACGGCGGGTTTTATCTCGGCTCGATCGGCGGTCCTGCGGCAAAACTGGCACTGGACTGCATCAGGAAAGTGGAATGCCTGGAATATCCCGAACTGGGGATGGAGGCGGTGTGGAAAATAGAGGTCGAGAATTTCCCCGCCTTCATAGTCGTTGACGACAAGGGCAACGACTTCTACGCCGATTTCGCCGCCCCCATTCATAATGGTGACGAGTAGGCGGCTACAGGCCCGTGGTTTCGTCCAGGCCAAGCATTATATTCATGTTCTGCACCGCCTGACCTGACGCCCCCTTGCCAAGGTTGTCGATTCTAGCGATAAGCACTGCCTGGTCGGTATCGTCGTTAGCAAAGACATACAGGTGCAGTTCATTGGTCCCGTTCAGCCCTTCCGGCTCAAGACTGTCGATCGCCGGGGTTTCAGCCAACGGCTGGACCTTTACAAAGTTCCTTGCGGCATAGTGTTCGGCCAATGCCCGGTGAATATCGGCAGAGCTGGGCGATCCAGGCAGGGCCCACAGTTGCAGTGGAATCTGAACGATCATGCCCTGACGGAAACGCCCGACGCTGGGAACCAGCAGCGGCGTATTGGCAAGAGAAGCCCAAGTCTGAATTTCCGGCACATGCTTGTGTTTCAGCCCCAGCCCGTAAACCATGAACGGGGTTTTGCAATAATCATCGGACGCAGCATCCTCAAAAGCGGAAATCATCTTCCTGCCACCACCGGAATACCCGGAAACTGCATTGATGGTTACAGGGAAATCGGCAGGCAACAGCCCCCCTGAAACCAGCGGGTGAAGTAGCGAAATCGAAGCAAGTGCGTAACAGCCGGGATTAGTCAGCCGTTTGGCGGCGGCTATTATTCCGCTTTGCCCGGCGTCGTATTCGGGAAACCCGTAGACCCAGCCCGGCGCGACCCGGTGCGCCGATGACGCATCGATCACCCGAACCGCATCGTTTTCAATCATCGCAACCGCGTCC
>CAZEFJ010000207.1:0-3550 GCA_964511465.1 uncultured Hyphomicrobiales bacterium | reverse complement strand
AGCAGCTTGCGGCCTACCTGCGCCAGCTTGAAGAGGCGGAAAAACGCGATCACCGCCGCCTTGGCCGCGAAATGGACTTGTTCCACCTGCAGGATGTCGCCGTCGGTTCGGTGTTCTGGCATCCCAAGGGCTGGCGACTGTATCGGACCATTCAGGAATATATGCGAGCCCGGCTGGAAGCCAATGGATATGTCGAAGTCAATACCCCGCAACTGGTCGACCGGTCCTTGTGGGAGGCATCGGGGCACTGGGAAAAATTTCGTGAAAACATGTTCACCACCGAGGACGAAGACAAGATACTGGCCCTGAAGCCGATGAACTGCCCCTGCCATGTTCAAATATACCGCCAGGGGATTACCAGCTACAAGGACCTGCCGATAAGGATGGCCGAATTCGGATCATGTATCCGCAACGAGCCATCCGGGGCGATCCATGGGCTGATGCGGGTCCGTTCGTTTGTTCAGGACGACGCCCATATTTTCTGTACCGAGGATCAGATAATTTCCGAGACCAAGGACTTTTGCGAACTGTTGCTTGGTATCTACAAGGATTTTGGCTTTGATGACGTCATCGTCAAGTTTTCCGATCGTCCGCCGGTTCGTGCCGGGGCCGATGAAACATGGGACCGGGCCGAGGCCGCACTGAGCCAGGCAACCGAGGCGAGCGGGCTGAAAACCGAACTTAACCCCGGCGAGGGGGCATTTTACGGACCCAAACTGGAATTCGTCCTAAGGGACACCATCGGTCGCGATTGGCAATGCGGCACCCTGCAGGTGGATTTTGTCCTGCCCGAGCGGCTGGACGCACATTACATCGGCGCGGACGGCGAAAAACACCGCCCGGTAATGCTGCATCGTGCCGTTCTCGGCTCTTTCGAACGCTTTATCGGCATTCTGATCGAGCATTACGCCGGTAAATTCCCGTTGTGGCTGGCCCCGACGCAGGTTGTGGTTGCGACCATCACCAGCGATGCCGACGATTATGCCGGTGAGGTGTTCGCGGCAGCCCGCAAGGCGGGTCTTGAATGTAAAATTGATATTCGCAACGAAAAGATAAATTACAAGGTGCGTGAGCATTCCCTGGCCAAGGTTCCGGTTATACTGGTAGTTGGAGCCCGCGAAGCGGAACAGCACACGGTTGCAATGCGCCGCCTTGGCGGCAAAGAGCAGGAAATCCTTGCGTTGGATAAGGCAGTCGCTAAACTCAGGTTCGAAGCACTTGGCCCTCATCGCAGGTGATGGTAAGCCAGGGCAGGTAATGATAGTCAGGGTGTCAGAAATCAACAGAGGAGATTGTTAAATAAACAAGCGCTCGTTTAATCAGGCTCCGGCTCCGAAAGGACCGCGAGTCAATGATCTTATCGTAGCACCGAGTGTCCGGGTGGTTGACGCGGATGGGGAAATGGTCGGTGTCATCTCAGTCAAGGAAGGCATTGAATTGGCGGCGGAGGTCGGGCTTGACCTGGTCGAGGTGTCGCCCAATGCCGATCCACCGGTCTGCAAGATACTTGACTACGGCAAATACAAGTACGAAGAGCAGAAAAGACGGAACGAGGCCCGGAAAAAGCAAAAGGTCATTGACGTCAAGGAAATCAAGATGCGTCCCAATATCGACGTTCATGATTACGACGTCAAAATGCGAAGTGTCCGCCGGTTTCTTGATGATGGAGACAAGGTCAAGGTGACCATACGTTTTCGCGGTCGCGAACTGTCGCATCAGGAACGGGGGATGGATGTGCTGGACCGGGTGCGCGAGGAACTGGTGAATATTGCCAAGGTCGAAATGTTCCCGAAAATGGAAGGCCGGATGATGATAATGGTCGTTGCCCCCAAGTAGGACGGTCCCGACCGGTCAGGCATACCGATCCGCCTTTCCTATTTTTGATGGCCCAGCGGCTTGCCGCCGGCAAGAAGCTGGTCGATCTGGGACTGGGATAATTCGCCGTTTCCGGTAGCGGGCTTTGTTTCCTGAGGTAGATCGGCGGCGCTTAGCAACCCGCCGTCCCTCAGATAAAGAATAAGGCGCTCTACCTTGTGAATGCGTTGGCCGGTGACGTCCTGGAACGAACAGGCCTCGATAATTGCCTCGACCTGCAATTTTGTCCCCCGGTCATTAAGCTTGGAATGTATTGCCTCGCACAATCCGAGGATGCGGTTTACCGCTGCTTCCTGCTCTTTTACCGCCGATTCCAGCTGCTGGGCGGCGCGGGTCATGGCAGCATGGACTTTCTTATCGTCGGCGATCGTGGTCATCAGGATTTCCCGGGTATTTTTTTAGATCCTATCATAGCCGCTATAAACATTAATTAGTAATCCAAGCGTGTATTGCAATCGCCGCTCCTTGGGGCTATAACCCTCGGCTTCCGCAGACGGGTCTGTTCCGCGGTTCGCGAGTTAAAGGAAAGCAAAACAAAATGCCCAAGCTAAAGAACAAGTCCAGCGCCAAGAAGCGGTTCCGCTTTACCGCCAGCGGCAAGGTACGCGCCAATCCGTCATTCCTGCGTCACGGTCTGCGCAAGCGCTCCCAGAAGATGAAGCGCCAGGCCCGTGGTACGATGATTTTGTCGGCCGCCGATGCACGTATCGTCAAGTCCTACATGCCGAACGGTTAAGGAGAAAAAATATGGCACGAGTAAAAAGAGGCGTAACCAGCCACGCCCGGCACAGGAAGATACTGAAACTGGCCCGGGGATACCGTGGTCGCGCCAAAAGCTGTTATCGGATCGCGCTTGAGCGGGTTGAAAAGGGTCTGCAATACGCCTACCGGGACCGTCGGGCGAAAAAGCGTAATTTCCGCCGGTTGTGGATTCAGCGGATTAACGCCGGTGTCCGTTTGCATGGAACGACCTATTCAAAGTTTATCAATGGCCTGAACAAGGCCGGGGTCGAAATAGACCGCAAGGTGCTGTCGGATCTGGCGATCAGCGAGCCGGCAGCGTTCGGCGCCCTGGTAAAGCAGGCCGAGGCGGCCCTCGCCGCCCCTTCCGGGACCGCTTGAACCGCAACGTCTGATGTTATAAACGAGGGAGTCTGCCGAATTGGCAGCTTCCTTTTTTGTACGGACGGGTGATGATGGAAAGCTGGGAAAACGAATTATCCTCGTCTCTGGAAATGATTTCCGGGGCGGCTGATCTGGCGGCGCTGGAAGCCGCCAGGATCGCCCTGCTGGGAAAAAAGGGCAGTATCACCAGGTTGATGAAAGGCCTTGCCGGGATGCCGCCTGAAGAACGCAGGGCGGCGGGCCAGCGGGCAAATTCCATAAAAAACAAGGTCGCCGAGGCGATAGAGACGAAAAAGCACAATCTTGCCGCCGCCGCGGTAGATTCAAGATTGCTGGACGAGCGTGTCGATGTAACCCTTGACCCGCGTCCCGAACAAATCGGTCGTATCCACCCGATAAGCCAGGCCATGGACGAGGTTATTTCGATTTTTGGCGAGATGGGCTTTTCGGTGGCCGAGGGACCGGACATCGAAGATGACTGGTACAATTTTACCGCCCTCAACATCCCCGCCGATCACCCGGCCCGCCAGGAACATGACACCTTCTATCT
>CAZEFJ010000206.1:0-3569 GCA_964511465.1 uncultured Hyphomicrobiales bacterium | reverse complement strand
TGCCGTGGATCAGCCGGGAGCGGGCGACGCCAAGGGAAAGATAAATCACGGCGTTGTCGGCAAAACGTTCGGGGTTCGCCATAATATCCCGCAATGCCGAAACAACTTCGTCCCGGCGATCAACCAGGGGCTCCGCCAGTTTGCGCCGTTGCTTTATTATTGCGCGGGCGACCGGATGATTGAATTTGCGCTCCGGCAGTCGCTGACGAACGGTTTTGCTGGTCGCTTTCTGGCCTCGGCCATCGACCGCCTCAAGATGCATCAAGACCTTCATTCCGGCCCATGGATGGGCGCTTAGGTTGCTTATGCTGGTGGCCTCCACTTTTTTTGTACCGGTACTGGAAAACGGCAATCCAAGTCTTGTTTCCGACGAGCTCGGCGGGCTGCCGTCAAGTCGCATGACAACCTCCAGCCGACTTACCCCATAGTCGTCACGGGCCTTGTAGGCGATCCTTAGATAGGCATTGCCGGTGGCTTTCGGGGGGGCGGAAAACGAGACCACAGGGGGGTTGTCAGGAACTACATTGATTGGCCATGACGCCAGCTCGCGGCCTGCCGCTTTAACCGCTATACGGTCTCCCTTCTCGATTATCGCTTCCACCTGATATCCGTCCTCGCCAATCGCGGCAAAGGTTTTGCGGAAAGAGCCGACAACCAGCCCCGGCTTTGATGAAACACCATTGGCATGGGCCAGCAGCTTGCTGCCCGCCGGTATGGTAATCGTTTTTACGGTACTGTCGCCGGTGGCGGACATATTAAGAAACAGCGGCGCCATTTTGGTGTAGGCGGGTGGGGTAATCCATATTTCCAGGGCAACCTGTTTTTCCCCGCCGTCGCCGAATTGCGGCTTGAAAGCCCTCTTCAGGCGATCGGTCGCATCGCCTCCGGCGGCGGCCAGGGCAATCACCAGCAGCAACATCACCGGAACCCTGATAGCATAACGGTCATGCCGTATCAGCCCCGGAGACGGCAGACCAAGCCTTAGTTTTTGCGTTGCTTTGGCGATACGTCTGAGATGTGCTTTCCACAGGGTTTCAGCGGCCTCATCGCCGAGGCCTGCATAAAGCCGGTCGTCGATCGCACTAAGGGGGCGGTGTTTGAGGCCGCTGTCGTTTTCAATCCGCCGCCGGGCCATCGCCTCGTCGGCAGATCGAAGCCCGACCGCGCCGCGATAGCACAGAAAACCGAACCCGGCGGCAAAGACAACAAGCGCGGTTAAATGCCAGATACCGGCAAGCCCGGGCAGAAGGTCGAGAAGGGCAACCGTTAAAAACAGCCCGGCCCATGCTGCTGCCGGCCACAATCGCCGCCACAGCCGCTCCCACATGACAACCCCGCGAGCCGCAACCAGCAGCAATCGGTAACGGTGATCGTGGCGGGGATTATCCATGCAGGGATCACCGGTCCCCGGGGTCGTTCCAGTCCGGAATCGATTCCCTGGCGATAAGATCGTCTACGTTTATTCGTTCGCGGATCAGCGAAAACAGTTTGCCGCGGGCCATCACCTCGGCCACCAGCGGCCTTGAATTATAGGACGAAGACATAACCGAGCCATAGGCCCCGGCGGTGCAAAACGACAGCAGGTCGCCTGCTGCCAGAGGCGGCAGCGGCGTTTGTACGGCGAAGGTGTCGCCGGTTTCGCAAATAGGGCCGACCACATCGACCGCAACAGGCTGATATTCACCGCTCGGCTGTTTGATCGGAATAATCGCGTGATCGGCGTTATAAAGGGCCGGTCGCATCAGATCGTTCATTGCCGCATCGACGATGACGAAGGTTCTTTTGCCGCCCTTTTTAACATAAATAACACGGCACACCAGAACCCCCGCGTTGCCGACTATGGCCCGGCCCGGCTCTAGTATTATCCGGCAGTCAAGATCGCCCAGTTCACCCTCGACCATGTTGGCGTAATCCGCCGGGGTTGCCGGGGCCTTGTTGTCGCTTGGCCGGTAGACGATTCCCAGCCCGCCGCCGATGTCCAGTCTATCCACCGTCAGGCCGTCGGCCCGCAGGGACAGGGTCAACTCGCGCATTTTCGCGTAGGCGGCGCGGAACGGATCAAGTTCAACCAGTTGCGAGCCGATGTGAACGGCAACACCCTTGACCTCGATAGCTGGCATTGCGGCGGCCCGCGAGTAAAGTTCCGGCACCATTCGCCAGTCTATGCCGAACTTGTTTTCGCCTTTGCCGGTGGTGATCTTGTCATGGGTGTTGGCGTCGACATCGGGATTTATCCTGATAACCACCGGCGCCTTGACGGATAGTGACACGGAGATTTCATTCAGTAATTCAAGCTCGGGCTCGGATTCGACGTTGATTTGGAAAATTCCCAGTTTCATTGCCGCCGAGAGTTCTTCCCGGGTCTTGCCGACACCGGAAAAAACAATTTTTCCAGGCTCGACCCCGGCCGCCAGCGCCCGCTTGATCTCTCCCCCTGAAACCACGTCCGCACCTGCTCCCATGGCCGCCAGAGTGGAGATAACGGCAATATTGGAATTGGCTTTGACAGCGTAGCAGATGGTCGCCCTTTGGTTCCCAAGGGCGCTTTCGAAGGCGCTCTCGAAGGCTTTGTAGTGGCACCTCAGGGTTGCCGTGGAATAGCAATAGAACGGGGTTCCCACCTGTTCGGCAATGCGGGAAAGAGGCACGTCTTCGACGCAAAGCACTCCGTCATGATAGTCAAAATGGTCCATGGTCGCGACGTGCCTTATTTGGCGGGATAATGCCGCGGATATTCGTTATCCGGTGGCGGTATGGGTGATGACTTGCGCCCACAGGAAGCCAGTTGCGAGGTCATTGCCATGAGCAGCGCCAGGATAAAAATTTTACGGATCATTTTTGTCTTTTTCATAATCCGGCTCCTAATCCAGAAATCGTTTGCGCGCCGAGGCGACGGCGGTGAGTATGTTTTGCGGTGCGGTGCCGCCGAAACTGGTCCGGCTTTTTACCGAGTTTTCGACCCCCAGAACGAGAAAAACCTCCTCGCTGATAGCCGGTTCGACGGACTGCATTTCGCCGATAGTAAGTTTTTCCAGTGTACATTCCTTGTTTTCCGCCAGCTTGACGATAGCCCCGGTTACGTGGTGGGCCTTGCGAAAAGGCAGGCCGACGACCCTGACCAGCCAGTCGGCGAGGTCGGTCGCACATGCATACCCCCTGCCTGCGTCGGCCTTCATCGCCTCGGTATCGAAGGATATATCTTTTATCATCGCAGTCATCACCCCAACCGACAGGGCCAGGGTACGGGTGGCGTCGAACACCGGTTCCTTGTCTTCCTGCATGTCCTTGGCATAGGCCAGAGGCAGCCCTTTCATTACCACCAGCAAGGTATTCAGGTCGCCGATCAGCCGCCCGGTTTTGGCCCTGACCAGTTCTGCTGCGTCGGGATTGCGTTTTTGCGGCATGATCGAACTGCCGGTTGACAGATTGTCGGACAGTCGGGCAAATCCGAACTGATCCGAGCACCAGAGTACGATTTCTTCGGCCAGGCGGGACAGGTGAAGACCAAGGATTGCCGCCAGGCTGAGATACTCGCAGGCAAAATCGCGATCCGAAACCCCGTCAAGAGA
>CAZEFJ010000205.1:0-3614 GCA_964511465.1 uncultured Hyphomicrobiales bacterium | reverse complement strand
AGGGTCGGATGAGCCCAGACAGGCACTTAAACAAGCCCGTCAGGCGCATAACCTGGATATCGGGTTTATCCCGGCAGGCCTTCGTCTGGCGCGGCTGTTTGCCGAATCGGGAAAGGTCCGCAAGGCCACCGGTTTAATCGAAAAAATATGGTCACACCATCCTCATCCATCTTTTCTGGATGTCTACTGGTCGGCCAGCAAGGGCGACGACGCAATGGCCAAATTGCGCGCAACCCAGCGTTTGGCCAGGTTCAACCCCGACAACAGAGAGTCTCATATAGCCCTGGCCAGGGCCGCGCTTGAGGCAAATATATGGGGCGAGGCGAGAAAACATCTGAACGCGGCAGCGGCAGATGATCCGGAATCCAGGGTATGCCGCCTGATGGCGGAACTTGAGGAAGCCGAACATAACGACCTTGCTGCGGCCCGCGAGTGGTTGGTAAAAGCATCATTTGCCGACCCGGACCCGGCCTGGGTCTGCGACAAATGCGGCAATGTCAGTGGTGAGTGGAGCGCCCTGTGTACCAAATGCTCCGCGTTCGACAGTCTGAAATGGCAGACGCCGGCCCATGTGGTAAGCCTTTCTGAACCGCATCAGATGGGGGTTTTGTCATTGACGGAGGGAGAAGGCGTCTGACCGTTCGCCTTGAAATAAGGGATTTTTCCCAAGCCGAATGGTCACGCCTGATTTCAGGATTTGACGATCTAAGTCTGCTTCAATGCTGGGAATATGCCGAGGCCAAGTCGATGGCCGGTCCCTGGCGGGTTGAACGTGGCCAATTCCTTGACGGTGAGCGGGTGCTGGGTGTCTTTCAGGCAATGATCCGGCCTTTGCCCTTCAATCTTCCCGGTGGTCTGGTGTGGATTAATCGCGGCCCCCTTTGGCGAGGTCGCGAAGGCGCTGAGAACAGCCCGGCCACGCTGTCGGCAATGTTGAGCGGATTGCGTCGCCATTATGCCGAAGAACGCCATATGTATCTGCGTATAGCGCCGCCGGTAGAACTTGGCTCAGCCGCCGCCGGGGCGGTGCGCGGGCTGGGCTTTACGTGCACAACAACTCCCGGCTGGGCCTCGTCGCGTATCGACCTGGGATTGCCGCTGGACGATCTACGCAGCGCTCTCAAGGGTAGATGGCGTGGGGCTCTGAAGAAAAGCGAGAAGGCTGGAATAGAAGTAATAAGCGGCCGTGCAGATGACTTATTCACCATCTTTCTCGATCAACATCGCCGCCTGATTGACGAAAAAGGTTTTGCAACAAGCCTTACTCCGGAAATAATATCCTGCTTGCGTGAAAGGCAGACGGAAGAGTCGAAAATGGTGGTCTTCCTGGCATATAGGGAAGGAGTGTTGCTTGGCTCCGTACTGGTGGCAAGCTATCATGATACTGTGGAGTATCTGGCCGGCAACACTACTGACGAAGGCCGCCGCGATAGCGCCGGACAGCTTCTCTTGTGGCAGGCCATGGCTGCCATGAAGGACGAAAAATCCACTATTTTCGATCTCGGCGGCATGGACGAGGAACTGACGCCCAAGGGTATATACAAGTTCAAGCAGGGACTTAACGGTACACCATACCGTCTGGTCCCGGAACTGGAAGCGGTCGGGGGGGGCTTGCTGGGATGGCTGGTGCGCTGGCGGGTAAACCGGGCGCGGGTTGCCGGATAGACGAGAGGCTATTGTGATCAGGTACACTCTTTCCCCGTTCTTAATGGCGGCAAACCGTATTCTTCCCGGTGCCGCCGGACGCCGGGACGGGCTGCGGATATTTATGTTCCACCATATCCCCGAGGCGCATCTGGGTGCCTTCGTGCGGTTCGTCGACTATGTAAAACAGAATTATCAGGTGTTATCCCCCGATCAGGCGGCAGAATGGATATCCGGCGGCAAGACGGCGCAAATATCTGGATCGCCCTGCCTTTTCACTTTTGACGACGGCTTCAAATCAAATTTTCGGGTGGCCGGGGAAATTCTTGACCGGTATGACATCAAGGCGCTGTTTTTTGTTTGCCCCGGTCTTGTCGATCTTGAAAGTGAAGATCAGCGTGACCGTATAGCCGCCGACATACATGACGGACGCATTGATCGCGCCGATCTGGCAAATGACCTTGTCCTGATGTCATGGGACGAGATCAAACAATTGCATCGACGAGGCCACCATATAGGGGCTCATGGAATGAGTCACAAGCGCTTGTCGAAACTGGGACCGGACCAATTACACAATGAGATAGTCAACTCGAAAGAGCGCCTTGAAAAAATGCTTGGCACAGACGTTCCCTGGTACGCCTATGCCTTTGGCGATATTTCCAGCATATCCGAACAGGCGTTGAAAATAATTGCCGGGAATTACCGGTTTTGCCGTTCCGGGGTGCGTGGAGGCAATCGTTACGGGGTCTCCCCTTTGGCGCTAAGGGCCGATCAGATGGACCCGGTGGTGCCGCTGGCATATCTGAAACTGACAATGGAAGGAGGCCTCGATTGCCGCTATCGTGATGCCCGGCGGCGGCTGGATAAAATGATTTGAAAAAGTTGGGATTATCGCGGTTGGCAATTAATGCCAAAATTTTGCCTAATTGCACTGCTACTCACGAATAACTATATATTTGCGGGGTTGTTGTTTGCGGGATCGTTGATCGTCTAACTGGTAAGAATATGTACAGGTTTAAATTTATTCTACTTGTCTTCGTGGTTATGTTTGGCGGTATGACGGCTTTTGAGGTGGTCAGGGAATGGCTGCTGCCAAACATAGGAATCTGGCAATCTCACGCGGTGAAAGTTGTCTTTAGCGGAGTCATCGCCGTAGGCGTGAGTTTGTTCATTTTCAAGAGACGGGGAGTCTTGTCAACTTCACTGCGCCTGGCTGGGGAAAGACCGTATGGCGATACCTGGCAAGGGGAGAAGAAACCCTCGGCCACTATCCCCGATATCGCAGCATTCAATGGATATGTGAAATCCATATTAGACCGGCACCCCCGGTACAGGTCTCATCTGGTATACGCGACGATGCCGTTCGTCATCTTTGGCGTTTCGATGTTTGTCATGCTTCTTTTCATGTCCAATCTGGGGACTGAAATGGTGCGTCAGACAAGTTCGATGATTTCCGCCAGCGTCGAAATCAAGGACGAGATAAGGCTTTTCCATCTGGATTTTGAGAGAATGATGATGGGCAAACCGATAACCGAAGGTGAAGATGCCTGGAAGCATTTCGACAATGCCAAATCATATCTCGATGATATCAGGAACGGCGGTCAAGTCGGCTGGTTCTCATTTGCACCGCTCTATAACGAGGTAATAATCGAACGGATCAGGGGATTTTCACCATACATTGAGAGACTGGAGAAAATCAGGCGCCAACTTGAGAGGCACCCGGCAAAAGTCGTCATCGGCAGCGACATGGAGCTGGAGCTCGACCGTAATATAAAAGGCATAACGGCTCAGTCAAAAAAAATTGATGCCGCTATTCGCAATACGGTGGACGATAAACTAAACGAACACACCATCATGACCTACCTTCTGGGAGGCGGCATTCTGATTTTTACCTTTGGTGTCGGATATCTGTTGTTCGGCTACGAGTTGAAGCGCATGAAGTATGAAGGATATCTGCGCCAGGCCAAGGA
>CAZEFJ010000204.1:0-3625 GCA_964511465.1 uncultured Hyphomicrobiales bacterium | reverse complement strand
GGCCAGCGATGACACCTACATGCGTCGCTATGGCTTTTCCTCCGACAACACCATCACCAATTCGAACAACAGCCTTACTTCCCATGTCTTCGCCGAAGGTTTTCGCGGGCGCAATTACATCTCCTTCAACAGCTACGCGTTTCAGGGATTGAGCAGCGGCAGCAGCGACGGAACAACGCCATACATACTGCCGATGCTGGATTATAACCATGTCGGCGAACCGGACCGTTTTGGCGGTCGTTCAAGCCTCGATGCCAGTCTTTTGATGATGTCCCGCACCAGCGGAAGCGATACCCGCCGCCTTTCTGTGAATGGCGGCTGGAAATTGCCATACATCGGTCCCCTGGGGGGCGTTTACGCCCTATCAACTTCTCTCAGGGGAGATATTTACAATGTAAGCGGATTGGACAGGGGTGCGAACAGGGATAAATACAGTGGACTGGCCTACCGCATGATCCCCCAGGCAAGGCTTGACTGGCGTTATCCCATGGTCCGTGACGAAGGTCCGGTTTACCAGCTTATCGAGCCTATCGCATCAGCCATTATCAGCCCCAACGGCAGCAAATCCAACAAAATCCCGAATGAAGACAGTCTGGAATTCGAGTTTGACGACACTAACCTGTTTAGTTCCAACCGCTTCTCCGGGCTTGACCGTGTTGAGGGTGGCCCGCGGATCAATTACGGCCTGAGATGGGGAATGTTCGGGCGTAAGGGAGGCAGCACTACGGCACTGATAGGGCAAAGCTACCGGCCAAGAGTGGACGACACATTCGCCACCGGATCGGGGCTTGAAGATAATTTCTCCGACATTGTCGGCAAGCTGGATATTTCCCCCGGCGGACCGCTGAAGTTTTCTTACCGGACCCGTCTGAACAAGAAAAATTTTGAGGCCAGACGCAATGAGATAAAACTTGTGGCCGGTCCTCCCGCGCTAAAGATCGACACCAGGTATATATTTTTCGGCTCCCAGGAAAACAGCGAGTTCCCCGGTCGTGAGGAGGTTTCACTTAGCCTTAGCTCGCAGCTGAATCGCTACTGGCGAGGTGTTGGAACCGGTATTCGCGACCTTTCCAGCGGCGGCGGGATGCGTTCTATGGGGCTTTCCCTGGTCTACGAGGATGAGTGTACTGTGTTCACCACCAACCTTAGCCGCACATATTTCGAGGATCGTGAGCTGAAGCCAAACATTGCAATTGTCTTCAGAGTAGAATTTAAAAGTCTCGGCGAAGTAGGTAGCGGATTTTCCAACCTGTAGAGAATGTTGATGATATGACCATTGGAACGGTGCAGCAACCGGGGCATTTCCCGACTAAGTTTGCCTATTCTTGCGCCCCTTCCGCAAAGCGGGCAGCCAGGGGTGTTTTGTTGGCGGTTCTGTTTTTTATCATTACCCCATTTTCGTCTGCGCTGGCCCAGGGGGAAAATTCGCTGGGCATTGTGGCGGTGGTTAACGACGAGATTATTTCTGCATTTGACCTTGAATCGCGACTTTCGCTGGTTCTGACTTCATCACGCGGAACCAACGATGCGAATGCCCGCAAGCGCCTGGCTCCCCAGGTTTTGCGCGGCCTGATAGATGAAAAGCTCAAACTCCAGGACGCGAACCGCCTCAACATCCATATTACAAAGAAGGAAATAGACCGTGCCTTGTTCAGCATTGAAAGGCAAAACAACCTGCCTAGGGGAGGACTGGACAGCTTTCTTAAAAAAACCGGAGTGAACAAACTGACCCTGATCAAGCAGATCGAAGCCGATATAGCCTGGAACAAAGTAATTAACCGCCGCTTCCGACCTGATATTACCATTGGCGACGATGAGATAGACGAAGTACTGAGAAAATTTGCCGCCAACAAGGGAAGGCCGGAGTATCTGGTGGCCGAAATATTTATTCCCCTGGATAATCCGCGACAGGCCAACGAAACCCTGGCAATGACGAACCGTCTGGTCCAGCAGATAAAGGAGGGGGCCAATTTCATGGCCGTGGCTCGCAGCTTTTCACAAAGCGCGGCGGCGGCGGTCGGTGGTGATCTTGGCTGGATCAAACAAGGGCAGTTGGGACCCAAAATTGACGATGCCATACGTCGGCTACAGCCGGGACAGGTATCACCGCCAATCAAAACGCTGGCCGGATACCATATCCTTCTTTTGCGAAAGACCCGCATTGACCCAGGCCCTCCGGTGCCCAATATAAAAGTTTCCCTGCAACAGCTGGTTATCCCCTTGCAGCAAAACGCCTCGCCTTCAGAAGTATCGGGACAAATGAAACTGGCCAGGACCATGGGCAGCGTCGCTAAAAACTGTTCCGACATGGGAAAACTGGGCAAGGAAAGCGGCTCCAAGCTTTCCGGCAATCTGGGTAACGTCAGTATAAACAAGCTGCCCGACAATATCCGCGAGGCGGTTAAAAACCTTCCCGTCAATAGTGCAGCCCCACCCATACGGACCAAGGATGGTTTGGTGGTTCTCATGGTTTGCAATCGAAAAGGCAGCGATTACATCACCGCCGAACGTAACCGCATAAAGGACAATATTATGAACGAACGGCTTGGAATAGCAGCCAGGCGCCACCTTCGTGATCTGCGAAATTCAGCCTTTATAGAAGTAAGAATGTGATCATAAACGAAAAGCCGCTGGCCCTGACCATGGGGGACCCGGCGGGCATCGGCGGTGAAATTGCGATAAAGGCATGGCTTAGACGAAGAGACAACTTACCCGCATTCTTTGTTATCGACGACCCCCATCGTCTGCATGAGACGGCGCGGGCGATGAATCTGAGGGTGCCGATAGATATCATTGGCTCTGCACAGCAGGCGGCAGCGACATTCGCCGACAAACTACCGGTCATGGAACAACCACTGGCGGTTAAAGCAATCCCCGGAAAGCCAGATAAAGCAAACGCGGCGGCGGTACGCTCATCAATAGAAACTGCGGTCCGTCTGGTCCGTTCGGGTAATGCGGGCGCGATAGTCACCAACCCCATACACAAGCAGGGCATGTATGAAGCAGGCTTCGAGTTCCCCGGCCATACGGAATTGCTTGCCGATATGTCAAAGGGCACGACCCGTCCGGTAATGATGCTGGCCTGCAAGGAACTTAGGGTAACATTGCTAAGCGTACATGTTCCGCTAAGAGAAGCCATAGAAACCATTGCCACCGACGCCATTGTCGAGGTCGCCGGTATAACCTGCTCGGCACTTGCCAACGACTTTGCCATAGCCCGACCCAGGCTGGCCGTCGCCGGCCTTAACCCCCACGCCGGTGAAGGCGGGACCATAGGGACCGAGGACAAAACAATAGTCGGCCCCGCTGTTGACACCCTCAAGGATATGGGGATGGACGTATTCGGACCGGTTGCAGCAGACAGTCTGTTCAGTCCGCAGATGCGTGACAGTTATGATGCCGCCATATGTCTTTATCACGACCAGGCACTTATCCCGATCAAGACCATCGCCTTTGATCGCGCCGTCAATATCACCCTGGGCCTGGATTTTGTCCGAACCTCGCCCGACCATGGTACCGCCTTCGATATAGCCGGTCGCGGCATGGCCAGCGAAAACAGCCTGATCGAGGCAATGGTTACGGCGGCATCAATGGCCAGGGCCCGCGCCGCGATTGAAATACGGTA
>CAZEFJ010000203.1:0-3630 GCA_964511465.1 uncultured Hyphomicrobiales bacterium | reverse complement strand
CTCAACATGCAGGAGCCAGCGCAGTCACTTCCAGCGGCAGCCTGACTGTAACGAACGCTCTGGACTCAGGGACAGGGGGAAGTCGATCGCTTGCTATGGCAACTTGGGCAAACGCTGGTACTGCGTTTAACATGGGTCTGATTTCCACTTCAACCGCCGCTCTTTCGACCCCAACCAGTGCGAGAGTTTTTCTTTGGGAGGAAGATGTATCTCCGGTGGCGCTCAACACCGATTTGAAAGCCTGGGCCAGCCGCGATGGTGGCGTTACCTGGACGCAATTCACTTTGGCCGACAGCGTGACGCTTGCCACCGGGCGCATCCTAACCGGGATGGCGGATATCTCTGCCCAGCCGGTCGGCACGGCAATGAAATACAAAATCGAAACCCTCAACGCCAAGGAACTGAAAATCCACGGTGTTGCGCTGCAATGGAGTTGATCAAATGGCGATAGAAAAATTACTCGACGATATGGAGGTCTCGCGCCGTGAACTGGCAAGCACCGACTATCAGGTCATCCGCGAAATTGAAAAACTGCTGCCTCGACTGAAAAAGCTGCTTGACGACGGCGGTGTCGATACCTCGGACATCGATCTGGCCAAGGTGGACAGCAAAAAGCGCGACAAGGCCAGGGCAAGGCGGAAGGCAAATAGAAAATGACCGCAAATAATAATCCAGAACCGCAATCTACGGCTTGTGAATGGTCATCCGGTATTCCTTCCATGATCGAAGAAACCGTTAGTTGCTACAAAAACTTTGTCGCCGCCAACGGACAGGAAGACCATAACCCGAAATCCTTCAGGGATTATCACGTCGCATGCCGTTCGGCTCTGGCCCATTTGGAACAGTTGATAAAACTTTCCAACTGGGCCGAGGCGGAAGAGGCCCCATCCACCGGGGCCGACGAAAATGTCGGTCGGCTTATCGCCAGAGCGCAAGCAGCACTGGAATTCAACAATACAGAGAATGAGGAAGACGGATGAAACGGCATGTTGATTTCCCGGTTTTTGTTTCCGTCTGGAACGATCTCCAGGGTCTTGAGACCCCGGACCTGCATATCCGTATCTGCCGTTGGCTTGAGCGGTGCGGGCAAACCGGGGACAGAAAGCTTCTTCTTATGGCTTTCCGTAATTCAGGCAAATCGACACTGATCGGTTTGTTGTCGGCCTGGCTTTTGATGCGTAATCCCGACCTGCGTATTCTGGTTATTGCCGCCGACTTTGCCCTGGCCGGAAAAATGGTAAGAAACGTCAAGCGAATTATCGAACGTCATCCCCTGACCACCGGGCTAAAGCCCGCCTGTGCCGACCAATGGGCTTCGGGCCAGTTCAGTATCATCCGTTCAAAAGAGCTTCGCGATCCTTCAATGCTGGCCAAGGGGATAGGTGCCAATGTCACCGGATCACGGGCCGATGTTCTGATCTATGACGATGTCGAGGTTCCCAACACATGCGACAGCACAACCAAGCGAGCCGATCTAAGGGAACGTCTTGTCGAAACCGAATATGTTCTGGTTCCCGGCGGCTTGCAGCTTTTTGTCGGCACGCCGCATACATATTACACCATCTATGCGGATAAGCCGCGCCGGGAGAGCGGCGAGGACAAGGCCTTCCTCGACGGGTTCGGGCGGCTTGAACTGCCGGTACTCGACGAGCGCGGAGAAAGCCGGTGGCCAGAAAGGTTCCCGATGGAAAAAGTGGAATCGATAAAGCGCCGAACCGGTCCCAACAAATTCGAAAGTCAAATGATGCTAAGGCCGGTCAGCCTGGCCGAAGGTCGTCTGAATCCCGACCTGATCCGCCTTTACGACCATGATCTGGTCTACGCCGAGGGAAATAAAGAGGCGATGCTTAGCCTTAACGGCAAGCGGCTGGTTTCGGCGTCGTGCTGGTGGGACCCGTCGTATGGCTCGCCCCGCAAGGGAGACGCCAGCGTCATCGCCGCCGTTTTCACCGACGACGGCGGTGACTACTGGCTGCACCGTGTTTCGTACCTTGAACATGACCCGGCCTTGAATGATCGGGTCGACGAGGCGACACAGCTTTGCCGCAAGGTGGTGAACTTTGTCAAAAGTCTTTATCTGCCTGCGGTAAATATTGAAACCAACGGTCTCGGTAAATTTCTTCCAGGCCTGTTACGCCGTGAACTGGCACTATCAGGTATTGCTTGTGCGGTGGTTGAAACCGCGTCCCACCGCAACAAGGACCTGCGTATTATCGACGCCTTTGACGCAGTGCTGGCGGCGGGAAGACTGCATGCCCATGGCTCGGTCTGGGATAGCCGGTTTATAGCTGAGATGCGCGAATGGCAGGCCGGATCAAACGGCCCGGACGACGGCCTGGACGCGGTTTCCGGTTGCCTGCTCAACCAGCCGGTACGATTGTCGCGCCGCCCGGCCCTTTCGCAAAAGGAAATCAAGGCGCGGCGCAACTGGCGGCCCGGCGACGGCGGCTTCATCGCCGACAGTGAATTTAATATCTGAACCAACCATGAAAATCTAAAGGCAGGCCGGGCTTTCCGACCTGATTGGTTCTATCGCCCTGTTCGGGGCGTTTTTTTTTGCCCCAACTCACAAGGAGGAACGACCATGCACAATGCAGGAAACATTAACGTCATTTGGTGGATAACGGCAGTGGAACTACCCGCAATGGCGGGTCTGTTCTGGCTTAACTGGCGGACCCGTCAGGATAGTCAGGACGACATAGAGGACACCCGCATCGAGGGAGAAAAGGGAATTTCGAATTTGCGCGACAAACTTTCCTCTTACAAGTTGGAGGTCGCCAAGTCTTACGCCTCTATAGCCTATCTTAAAGAGGTCGAACGGCGCCTGACCAAGCATTTGCTGCGCATAGAAAACAAACTGGACAAAGGCATTCACCTGAATAGTGGAGGCCGGTCATGAGATCGCCAAAAGGTAAGAATTCCAATATCAACCCGGAAACGGAAACCCTTGCCAGAACCATATACGGCGAGGGGCGTGGTGAACTGGTTCGTGGCCAGGAGGCGATAGCCTCGGTAATCATCAACCGGGTTCGCCGGGCCGAGGAACGGGGCGGCTATTGGTGGGGAAATTCGATCATCGAGGTATGCCTCAGGCCGTGGCAGTTTTCATGCTGGAACGAAAACGACCCCAACCGTGTCAAGGTCGAAACGGTAGCCTTTGATAATCGGGTTTTCGCACCATGCCTGCGTATCGCCCGCCGGGCCGCCAGAGGGGTTCTCAAGGACCCGACATCCGGCGCCACCCACTACCATACAAAAGACATTTATCCGCCGTGGTCGAATGGCCGCAGGCCGTCCGCCGAAATCGGCAATCACCTGTTTTACAACAATGTGGAGTAAGCCAATGTGGAGCACATTTTTGGGGCCGGTAATAAACGGCCTGTTCGGAGTCATCGACAAGGCGGTGGAAGACAAGGACCAGGCCGCCCAAATCAAGGCCAAATTGCAGGAAATGGTACTAAGCGGGCAGATGAAAGAAATTGAGGCTGCAGCTTCGATAATCAGGGCCGAGGCAAACGGTGATTCCTGGTTGCAGCGATCATGGAGACCGCTTTTGATGTGCCTGTTCGGCCTGATTATCGCCAACAACTATCTTGTCGTGCCGTTGTTCGGCACCCCGTCCGCCGATAT
>CAZEFJ010000202.1:0-3647 GCA_964511465.1 uncultured Hyphomicrobiales bacterium | reverse complement strand
TGGTCTGTGCAGATGAGGTTGTGGTTGGATATTACTCACTTGCGGTAGGCGCCATTGCAAGAGAAGACGCTTCAGGGAAAATACGCCGAAATATGCCTGATCCTATCCCTGTTATGGTTCTGGGCCGACTAGCCGTTGATGCTAATTGGCAAGGCAAACACATTGGAATTGGGATGCTGAAGGATGCTATTCAACGCACCTTTATTGTTGCGGAACAGGCAGGCATTCGTACCCTACTGGTGCATGCGCTATCGGATAAAGCCAGAAGTTTCTGCTACCATTGGGGATTTCACGAATCTCCAAATTCTTGGATATATGAGGCGGGAATCAAAAGTCGATCTCCACGGATTCATTGATCACAAGCATCCACTTGGTATCCCTTTCGTACAATTCAGCAAATGATTCAGTCAACGGCTTAACGGAAGGATCCAGAGGCTTCATCGATTTGGCCTTCCTGGCAAACGGTTCCAATATCCTAGCTTGGCGTGCATGGCCTGCACGGTCAAGCAGATACCCAAGCCGACGCACAGCGGAGTTCTCGTAGGCTCTGGCGACTTTAGCCAGTTTGCATGGATCGGCCTTTGCGCCGAGATCCTGAGCAATCTGGGCCACGCCATTAATACCGGCGGCCCTGTGGAAGTAACGGGCGCAATCCAAAAGAGTCAGTTCCACACCGGCTACCTTGGCAAAACCCGCCTCGCTTTTCATTTGCGAAAGCCAATCAGGCAGGTTGATTTTGGCGAAAAACGCCGGGGCCTGGTAAATAAACTGAAGCTGGTGGCGACCGATATCAAATGCCCGAAGCTGTTTCGGGACGATCACCTGAAAAACCATGGCCGCCTGGTGCGAGGAGCCATGGAAAGCAGCTGCCCGCAACAAAGAAATTCGATAGTCGAGGCCTAAGTATTTCATCAGGGGGGCGATCCAACGCACCGGATCAGGTGCCCCAGCCACTCTGTCCTCCGGCCGCAGGATCAAGTAAAAACCACGACGGGGGGCTATCAGCCGATGCTTCTTGGCCAACCTACCAGCGGCGGCAATAAATGCTGTCGAACCCAGGCCAAGCGTTTCTAACGCCTCTTCACGAGAGAAGTAAGCCTGACCATGGGAAAGTTGTTCATTAAGATAGTTATCAAGAGAAGGCATTCCCTGTTTATATGCAAAAACAGACGAAAAAGCAACTGTTTTGTATATGACTGGGGCTCCAGAAGACCCGCTTTCTACAAAAATAATACAGTCCTTCGGAACATAACCACCTGCTCACAGGGATCCACAGACGCCGCTAACGCGGTCCGTTCTTGGCTAGGCGAGTTTGGGGGGGCTAGCTCCAGCGTGGCGGGTAAAACCTGGGGATTCTGTGGACAGCTATGGTCTAACTAAGCAGCTTACAATGCTGACAAAGTTTGCCAGCATCCATCTGCATTGCATATACAGCAGGAATCGACGAATGAACTCCTCGCCTGAGAGTGCCATCGATTTTCTCTTACTCGTGATTCCGGTAATCTTTCGGTAGGCCATGCTCCTTCAGGTCTTTCGGCCTGACAACCGGCTGAGCCCGAACCAGATTGATAACCCGCTGACGTTTGGAATCTTTTATCATCCTGGCATATTATTATTTCCTCGGCATTTGTCAACATATGCCGAGGTTTTAATGTGTTTCTCCAGAAATTAAACCGGATATCTTAGAAAAAACCATTAAACCATTGAATTTAATATATAATTCTTATTTCTTATTCTGGATGTCCAGTTAATTGATGATTAGCACCTATTACGAAAATAGATGATTAGCTTCGAATAACCGCATGACATAGCGAAATGACTGCCACGACGTAACTTGGCTGCTTATGGTCGTATAACGTCCTAATACTCTCGTTCCGGCTGATCACTACGAGCAGTAGTACGGCCTTTTTAGCTCTGAAATTTTATCATCCCCCTCTCTTGCATTACATTAAAAGATAGAAAGCGCCAAGCTCAACTCCTCATGTTCAAAGGCCGAGGCCATGCGATTAATCTCAGTTTGCGTAAGTCCCAATCGCGCAGCCTCTTTACGCCACGTTGTCACTGCCTGCCCAACCTCAGCTGCGATCATATGCGCTTCATCTTCATCCAGTTCAAAATACCCCATCACACTCATCGCTAGACCCAGAGAGGCCGAGCCGTCATCGAGATCAATGGCCGTTGTCAGGACACGGGGCTTGATATCGGTCGGCACCGGATTGAGATCATAGGCCGGAGCCAGCCGCCAGCCATCTGGCCCGGCATAGAGGAAGCCGTGGTTACGCAAGTGGTCATCGGTGTTGGAGATCAGGATATTGAAGACAATACGTCGCCACAGTGCATGCATATCCTGCTTCGGATTGGCGCCATACTGACGCAGGACATCGACAAACTCCAGGTAGCTGCGCGATTCATTGTCGCTGGCCCCGAGCATGCTCATGGCCGAAAGGAACGGAATACGCCGGTCTTGTACACGGTCGAAGCGACGCAGCAGAAGTACCGGCTTGTTTGCTACACGCTCAAGCCGCCAGTCGGGCACCGGAATTCCGGCCTTTGCCGCCAGTGTCAGCGCTACCGCCTCCCACAGAACCGTATTGATCTCATCATCCTGGTGGGGAAATTTGGCGATGGAGAGATGCCCATCCCGATCCCGCACAGAAGCCTTGGGACGCGCGCCCCCCAATGACGAGCCCGGTGCCAACAGCAGACGAAGATCCTCATCGCTATCCGTATCACCAATAACGTGCTCCACTGCCGACAGCAGTTGTGGCAGATTGATTAGTGGCGGTATACGAACAGCTTCATGGTCGGCAAGAAACGGGCCGCCCTCATCAAGGGTAAAGCGCAGGGCACCCTGGCGAGCTTCATCATCGACTCTAAGCAGATAGTCGATCTCCATCAGGGTGCGCGGTGTCTTACCCTCACCTTGCGCACGTCGGCGCTCCATCCGGCGCATCAGAACCCGCCCCCAGCGATCGGGGGCAGAGTCACCTAGGGCACCGAACAGAGGGCTGCCTGAAGGGGTGTAAAAAGGCCCCGGGCCAAGCGTCAAAGCCGGTTCCAGGGAGAAACGGTCTGCATACTCAAGCCAATCCGGATCATACTCGAAGGTGGCACTCTCCCTGCCTTTGCGCACGCGCGCCCAGAGTCGTCCAACCAGCTGCGGCATGCCGGCAATATCTACATAGACAAACACCTCTGTCTCCATCACGCTTTACTCTTCTGCCCAGAGTGGCGCGGCCTGCGGATGCGCTGCGGCAAACGCTCCTCTTCGAGCTCGAGACCCACTGTATCCGTCCTGACATCCGCCAGATCACCCAACCGCTCAGCCATACCCAGGGCAAAGAGCACATTGGCGTAGTTACCCAGCGAAACACCGGGATCGCCCTTTTCCACCTTGTTCAGTGTCGTGCGGCTGATAGAGGCACGTTCTGCCATGACTGCCGTAGGAATGCGCCGCCTGCGTCGGGCGTCACGAATATCCTCCCCAAGCTTGCGCAGCGCCCGCCTGACCGGGATCGGCATCATCAGGTCTAGCTGGGTATTGGCCATTTATCGTCCGACTTTATAGTCACTAAGCAGCATAATGTATACTATAGTGGACGTTAAATCAATGTTCTTACAATTTCAAATTGTCCTGAAACAAATGA
>CAZEFJ010000201.1:0-3670 GCA_964511465.1 uncultured Hyphomicrobiales bacterium | reverse complement strand
CCCTGATCCGACACCATGTTTCTATTGATGACCCGGGGCAATGCAACTTGGTCATTGGCGACGGATATGGTGTGCTGACGTCTCTTTTTCTTCTCGCTGCGCCGGAACGGCGGACCATTCTGGTCAATCTTACAAAATCGCTTGTTCTGGACCTGGCTTATGCCCGTAAGGCGGTTCCTGATTTATCCATTGCGCTTGCCGAAACGCCGGATGACATGGCAGATGCTCTGGCAACTCCAGATGTCAGACTCATCGCAGTTCAGGCCGACAATGCGTCGATTATCGCCGACGCCCCGGTAGGAATTGCCGCGAACGTTGTTTCTATGCAGGAAATGAATGCGAAAACAATTAAAGAATATTTTCGCATCATGCGCGCCAATAAATGCGATAACACCGCATTTTACTGCTGCAACAAACTTTACAAAAGATTCAGCGACGGCAGCGAAGCCCGTTTTCTTGAATACCCGTGGCGGGATGCGGACCGTATTCTTGACGACAATATCTGTTCATGGAGCCAGTGGTATTATGACAAAAGGCCGCCATTCTGGTTTTATCGGTTCGGCAAGGGCAGGATCATCTGGCACCGTCTGACGATACTGGAAAAGGATGTGACTTGAATAACTCTGTAAAGGCTATCGTCTTCGATCTCGACGGCACCCTGATCGACAGCGTTCCCGATGTCAGGGCATCGCTTAACCATGTTCTCGAAGGCGAAGGCCGTCGCATTCTTTCGCTCGATGAAGTCAAGGAGACAATCGGTCATGGGGCAAGGGCGACGATTGAAAGGGCCCTGCAGGCGACAGGTTCGGCGGGTACCCCGGATATGGTCGATGCGCTTCTTGAACGCTATATGGAATTTTACCGGCAAGACCCGGTAAAATACACGGTTGTCTATCCCGGTGTGGTCGAGGTTCTGGAGCGCCTCAGGGAAGATGGCGTGGTCATGGGGATATGCTCCAACAAGCCCGGCGAGTCGGTGGCCCTGGTCCTTGAGGCTTTGGGGTTCAATAAATTTTTTGCCGCCGTTACCTGTGGCGACAATGTGCCGTACCCCAAGCCCGACGGACGCCATATACTGCTTACCTTGGAAAAGATGGGGGCCGGCACAGGGGCGGATGCGGTGATGGTCGGCGACAGCGAAACCGATATCGCCGCGGCAATTGATGCCGGGGTACGCTCGGTCGCGGTTACCTACGGCTATGCCCATGTGCCCTATGATGATATGGGGGCGGATGTTTTGATCGATCGTTTTGCCGATCTTGCCGGGGCGCTTGAAAAAATTCATATGAGGCCCGTCGTATGACCCGCGTCGCCGTTTGTTCAAGGTCTTTTTCCAAACACCCGGTGTTGCGTGCCGAATTGCTCAATCAATATGCTGGCGTGACCTTCAACGACGGGGGAATCTCCCTGTCCGGAGACGATCTGATCGATTTTCTTTCCGGCCATGAAAAAGCGATCATTGGCCTTGAGGTTCTTGACGAGGCGGTTTTCTCAGCCCTGCCAGAACTAAAGGTGATTTCCAAATATGGTGTCGGCACCGACAAGATGGATTTTGCGGCAATGGTCCGTCACGGGGTCAAACTTGGCTGGCAGGGTGGGGTTAACCGGCGCTCGGTCTGCGAACTGGTGATCGCGTTTGCCATATCCCTGCTTCGCCATCTGCCGGAGGCCAACGCAGCCGTGCGGGGAAACGCCTGGCGGCAGGTCAAGGGCCGCCAGTTGTCCGATCGCACCGTCGGTATCGTCGGCTGCGGCCATGTGGGCAAGGATCTGGCGGTATTGCTCAGGGCTTTTGGGTGTCGGGTTATTGCCAACGATATCAGGGATTTTCCGGAATTTTATGCCGGGCATTGCGTTAATCCCTGCGGTCTGGAGGAGCTTCTTAAAACCGCCGATATAGTTACCCTGCATTTGCCACTGGACGGGACTACCGAAAATATCCTTAACGCCGAGCGCCTGGAGATGATGAAAAGGGGTGCGATACTTATAAATACCGCCCGCGGCGGGCTGGTGGATGAGAGAAAACTCAAATCAATGCTGATGGAAGAAGGACGTTTAAGTGGTGCCGCCTTCGATGTTTTCGCCACCGAGCCGCCGGATGATCCAGAGCTTGTCAATATGGCCAATTTCATCGCCACACCCCATATCGGCGGCAGTGCAGAGGAAGCCATTCTGGCCATGGGTCGGGCCGCAATAAAGGGGCTGGACGATAACCGCCTGCCCGAGCCTGGGGTCTATCCTTGCTAATGCGAAACAGCATTAAGTGCCTGTTGATTGTCCTGATAACCGGGTTTTTCGCATGGCCCGCCCATGCGGGCTTGATATATACGCAGGCTCCTGAAACACCTGATCCTCAGGCCCGTTATTTGTTCTATATGCATGGCATGTGGTTGGAGGATAATTTACCCGACAAACCCAACAAGAAGTACGGAACATATCGTTACCGCGACATACTCGATACCTTTGCGAAACTTGGATATACGGTCATTTCCGAACTGCGGCCACGGGGAACCAGACCTAAACGCTACGCAATGAAAATCATCGCGCAGGTCGAGCGTCTGATTGCCGGGGGCGTTCCTCCGGCCAACATTGTCGTGACCGGCTTTTCCAAGGGTGGCCAGATTACACTTTTGGTGGCGGCCTTGAATATGCGGCCAAATCTTCGTTTTGTGGTTATGGCCGGTTGCGGCAAGGGGCGCTTTCGGGGCGGCTATAAGAAATTTCTGCGAAGGGACGCTGCCTCCATGATCGGGCGGATGCTGTCCATCTATGATGCCAGCGATCAGGCGACCGGCACCTGCCGGGAAGCATTCGATGAGGCCCCCGGTCTGATCGCCGGGGAAGAAGTGCTACATGTCGGTCGTGGACACGGCACTTTCTATACCGCCAACCCCGACTGGGTGAACATGGTCGCCGCCTGGTTAAAATAAGGGCATTAGGGTGTTTCCGTTTCATACGGGAACACTCCAGGCCGCAAGGCGGCCCGCCGATCGTTCGGCGCGCCCGCGCAGGCATCGACCTTCAGGTCGATGTCGTGAGCGATGGAAAACAAGGTGTTTCCGTTTCATACGGAAACACCTTAGTCCGGCTTGCGGGCGGCGATAAACCAGGCGAAGCCGATGTGCCGGCCCAGCCATAATTCAAGCGGTGACTGGATCGGCCATGGCTCTCCATAGACCAGAACGCCGCCGGGATGGGTGCCGTACTTTTTGATCTGATAGCGCCGGTAAAGGCGGCCCAGTTTCGGTATAAGGTAGAAATAAAATTCACCCTTGCGTAAGGACAGACTATGAAAATCCTTAAAAAGACGCCTTATCCCAGATGCCGTATAACACCGGGTAATCGGATTTCTTACGGTCTGGCTGTTTTTACCGCCCCATTCGGTGGCCCTGCCGAGCCAGTTGGAATCACCGAACGCCTTGCCCAGAAAAACGCCTTCGCATAGCAGCATGTTGATCCAGTAATGCCACGAACTTTTGCAGTAAAGCATGACCACCGCCTGTCCGCCGGGTCTGAGAACCCGGAACACCTCATCAACGCCGCGCCCGGTATCGGTCGAATGATGCAGCACGCCGTTGGAATAAACGATGTCGAATATTGCGTCGTTAAAGGGAAGATTTTCGGCGTCCGACTGGATCGCGTTGCAATCCCTGGCGGTCCCGCCCATCAG
>CAZEFJ010000200.1:0-3675 GCA_964511465.1 uncultured Hyphomicrobiales bacterium | reverse complement strand
AGTAATGTAAAAATTATAAAACCGGTTGTCAGGCGAAGGGAATTTCGAAGTTTTTTGTTAAGCATGACGGTTCTCCTATCTCATCGCCATTTGGCTGGCCGGGACGACCGTTACCTTGTTGTAGCCGATGACGATGGCTTCTATCATTATGTTACTGCGGGTGTTGGAAACGCGAATGGTGTCGCCGTCACTGCCTGCCTCCATAGCCTTGCCCTGGGAGGTCAACGTCATCCGGGGGCGGCTGAGTATGATGGTTACCAGGGAACCCTTGGCTACCATTATCGGGCGGCGAACATCAGAAGCCTTTATAATGGCCCCTTGGCGGATGATCCTTCGCGGAGTTTTGCCAACAAGGTCGGCGGCGTCGATAATGGTATTGGCCTGCAATCTTCTGCTGTAAGCCTTTATCCACTTTATATCGTCGGCAGTTATGACTTCTCCGGCAAGAATGCGTCGGGAAAGAACCGGCACGTCGCTGACACTTCTTGCCCGCCCGCTAACCCGTATTCGCTTTGCCTCGGGGCTGCCCGCGGGGGCTACTATGATGGCGCTAAAGCGTTGTGTCCGCGGCTCGTAGATTACGTCCTCGACCGCGATGGTCGCACTTGCGTCGCCGGGCACATACAGGCGCATCATACGGTTGTTCAGCTCTACGCTGATATTATCGCCCAGGTCCTTGTTTGCCAGCGCGGCAAGTATCTGGTCCTCTATCTCGGCCCGATCAATGACGACGCTTTGGCGGATGACTACCGAACGGTCGGCGACACTTTCGGGTTTCCAGTCGAGCCTGTAGATACGGGCCACCCGGTACAGCCATCGTGCATCGAATATCGCTTTTTTGCCTGGTTCCGGTGCGTATGCGATAACTGCCGAGGCCTTGTCGCCGGTGTTGATGAAAATATCGCCAAGGCGGATACGTCTGGAATTGACGGTTACGGATTCTTGCAGCATCACTTTGTCGGCCGGGCTTTGCCGGTCTGCCGTACTCTGGACTTCCGCCCGGACCTGCGGTGCCGCCATCGCGGCAATTAGCAGGGCCAAGGTGAAAGTTATTACAGGAATATGATTTTTCATCATCATAGCTCCCCTACTTCAACTGCGAAGTCGTGCTCATCATTTCATCGGAGGTCTTGATAACCTTCGAATTCATTTCGTAGGCACGCTGGGCGGAAATCAGGTTGGATATTTCCTCAACCGCGTTGACGTTCGAGGTTTCCAGAAAACCCTGCAATATGGTTCCGAAACCGGTGTCGCCAGGACTTCCGGTGGTCGGCTTGCCAGACGCCGGGGTCTCAAGATACAGATTGCCGCCGATTGCTTCGAGGCCGGCATCATTTGGAAATACGTTTATCTCAAGCTGCCCGACATTCGATAATGCCACCGTGCCCTGTTTCTTGACCAGGACCTCGCCGCTGGAGTTGATGGTTACGTCTATGGCATCGCTGGGAACGGTAATGCCGGGACCCACCGTAAAGCCATCGTGGGTAACGATCAGGCCGGAAGCGTCAAGCTGGAAAGTGCCGTCACGGGTGAAGCCGGTATCGCCGTTGGGCATTTTGATCGAAAACATCCCTTTGCCCTGGACCGCCAGATCAAAGGTGTTGTCGGTCGATGTCAGATTGCCCTGTTCGTGAATCCGGTAAACCGCCGACAGTTTCACCCCAAGGCCCAATTGTACGCCCGAAGGAACGATAGTACCGGCGTCCGACGAAGTAGAGCCAACCCGGCGTAAATTTTGATACAGAAGGTCATTGAATTCCGTCCGTCGGCGCATGTATCCGGTAGTGTTCATGTTTGCCAGGTTATTGGAAATGACCTCGACATTCCGTTGCTGGGCGAGCATTCCGGTTGCCGCTATGCTTAGAGATCTCATTTTCCCGTCCTTTCTTTATCTTTTTTTGCCGTTTGTTCGTCTTGCATGGTTGTTTATGTGTTTAATCGTTTATTGCGTACTTGCGAGTTCCCGGATCATCATCCTTATCCGGTCATTTTCCCCACTGATAAGCTTGCTTGAGCCTTCGTAAGATCGTTGCACCCCGATCATTTTGGTCATCTCGAGTATCGGTTGAACGTTGGACCCTTCAAGCATGTTCTGGACCACATTAGGGTTGGCCACGGCAATCGGCTTCTTGTCCGTAGTCAGCAGTCCCCCGTTGATATTGCGAAGATCCTGCTTGTTTTCGAATGAGACCACCTTGAGTCGGCCAAGGGTGCCGTTTTCGGTTGAAACGGTTCCATCCCGGGAAATCGTGATGGAGGAGTCCTCGGGGCTGAAGAAGAACGGTTGGCCGCTGTCCGAAAGTACCGAGTCACCAGCCTGGGTTACCAGTTGTCCGGTATTGTCCATTCTGAAATTGCCGTTGCGGGTATATTTGTCACCGGTACTCGTCTTGACGACCAGATAGCCGTCGCCACGAATGGCTACATCCAGCGGGTTCCCGGTGGGGACCAAAGGCCCTTCCGTGGTGTCTCGCATGGTCGCTATATCACGCACGTAGGAAATCCTGTCGCCGCCAAGCCGTTCACTGCTTGGGCTGCGAACCAGATATTCGGTGAACATCATTTTTTCGCTTTTGAACCCGGTGGTATTCATATTTGCGATATTGTTGGCGATTACGCTCATCTGTCGGCGCAAACCGCCTTGCCGGGTCAGGGCTATGATAGATGTACTTTCCATTTTTCAATGTCCTACTATTGGTCGTCCACATTTTCCCGCAAATAACCTTGCAGCCATCGTGCCAATTTATAAAAAACCATTGAAAACAGATAGTTATGAGCCTGAAGCATAGCCCCACATACGCTGTGGAGACATTTTGGAAGGCTTTGCCCGGCAGTTATTGCCCGCTGGGCGGATCATTCGGTATTGTGCCGATCGTCTGATTTCATCAACCGGTTGTTAACCAAGCCAATCTATATTATCTAATCGTTAACGGCCTTTTCCGTATGGCCAGGCATTTACCGAGAACTAAGAATGGCTGATGACGACGAACTTGAAGAAGAAGATGATGAAGATGAGGACGGTGAAGAATCACCAAAAAGTAGCAAAAAGAAACTCATTATCATTGTCGGCGTGGCATTGCTGGTTGTTGTCGGCGGCGTTGCCGCGGCCTATTTCACCGGGCTTATGCAGCCACTGATCGACATGATAGGGGGATCGCCTCCCCCCGCCCAGGAAGGCAAGGCAGCGGTAGCCAAGGAGCCGGTATTTTACGATTTGCCGGAAATTCTTGTTAACCTTAATACCGGCACCCGCAAGGCGACCTACCTGAAGATAAGAGTCAGCCTGGAATTGGAAGATGAATTGGAAATCCCCGGGATCGAAAAAAGAATGCCCCGTATTATAGATAATTTTCAAGTATACTTGCGCGAGTTGAGGGTCGATGACCTTAAGGGTTCGGCGGGGATGTACCGGCTTCGCGAAGAACTGCTAAGCAGGGTAAGCGCCGCCGTCGCTCCGGCTAAGATAAATGATGTTTTGTTCAAGGAGATGCTGGTCCAGTAGGACATGTCTTAGACAAGGGAAACATTATTGATGACAGCGGCTGAAGAAGAAGACGTCGATCAAGAAGCGATGATGGCCGAGTGGGAGTCCGCAATGGGCGACGGTGCCGCCGACGATACGGCGGCGGCCGACGCCAGCGGTGGCGATGGTGACGATCAGGACGCCTTGGCGGC
>CAZEFJ010000199.1:0-3735 GCA_964511465.1 uncultured Hyphomicrobiales bacterium | reverse complement strand
ATATCCGCCAATTCGACGACCCATGCCTGGGACAGGGTCGAACTTTCGATGCAAACGGCACCGGCTTTCAGGGATGCCGACATTACCCCGTCGTCGCCCAGCCAAATCCGCCGCGAGGCATCATCATCACCAACCATGGAAATAATGTAATCGGCACCGCTGGCGGCCTCGGCCGGGCTCGCCGCCGGGCTCGCCCCGGCCTCGACCAGAGGTTGGGTCTTTGCCATGGTGCGGTTATAGATGCGAACGTCGTGTCCGGCCCTGATTAATTGAAGGGCCATTTCACGGCCCATAACCCCGGCCCCGATAAATGCGATTTCAGCCATGAATATCAGCTCATGAACTGTTCTACATATCGTTCGCCATATTCCTTGAAGGCGGCGTTTCCTTCTTCGGTATCGGCCTCGGCAAGACGGATATCGTCCCATTCATCTTCAGGAAACTTTACATAAAGGGGGAAGGTGCGGTGCAGGCCGATAAGTTCTTTCCGGGAAAGCTGGGGCATGTCCATGGACGGAGCCAGACGGTAGTCCTCGGCGATCTGGTCGTCGGTTATATATCCTTCGCTTTCGCACAGATCACGCAGGGTAGCCCCCTTGTAGGGGCTGAAATAACTGACCATGACCCCGTCCGGCTGAATAATCCGGTCCAGTTTTATGGTCTCGAAGATCATCTCGCGGGTTTCGGTGGGAAAACCTATGATATTGTTGGCGCTGACCCTGATCCCGGATTTATGAAGCAGCTCGAACGCCTTGATTATGGTCCGGTTGGGGACATTGCGGCCGAGCAGACTTTTCCTCAGTTCCGGATTGCCGCTTTCGACGCCTATGCTTATGCCTTCGCAGCCGATCTGGTTGAGCATCTCTACCTTGTCTTCGGTAATCGATTCCGGTCTCGCCTCGACCCAGAACGGCAGCCCGACCCTTTCGTTATAGAGCTTGCCGAATCTTTCAACCCTGGCGCGGGTAGTGGTGAGGAAGCTTTCAGCGACGAGATATACATATGCCAGACCGTATTGTTCTTTTTTCTCGGCCATTTCGTCAACCAGCCGGTCAACGTCCTGTTCGCGGTAATAGCCGCCCATATCGCCGTACAGCTTATCGAAGCCTGAATTTATGCAGAAGGTGCAGGAATAAGGGCAGCCGCGGTTCATCTCGAAGGTGCCGGTTACCGATATACTGCCGCCCATCGGCTTGAAAAACCGCCGTTTATCGTAGACGCCCCAATCCTGATACGGCAGCTTGTTGAGTTCTATGGGGTGGCGTACCCGGTTGCGGATGACCTTGCCGTCACGTTTGGACCAGACATTGGCGATCGAATAAATATCCTCGCCGGCCCGCATCTTGTTGCAGACATCGACCAGCGGCTGTTCCCCTTCGCCGACGCAGACCATATTGACGCATTTCTCAGCGATCACCAATTCGGGGGCAAAGGTGGCGTAGGGGCCGCCGACAATGGTTGGAATGCCGCTGCCGTTAATAGCCGACAAAAGCCGGATTCCCAGTTTGTGGGTAACTTCAATGCTCGACAGGCCGATCAGGTCGGGCTTGTAATTTTCGACCAGGGCGACAAAGTCCTCGACCACGTCGCCTTCCTCGGGAACTATTCCAAGGTCGGCAAAATCGGTGGTTTTGACCTGCAAGGCTGTCGCCCGCGCCTCGTCCCCGGTTCGCTC
This sequence comes from uncultured Hyphomicrobiales bacterium, assembly GCA_964511465.1. GTDB lineage: Bacteria > Pseudomonadota > Alphaproteobacteria > Rhodospirillales > 2-02-FULL-58-16 > JAZFTA01. The sequence continues at coordinate 2,060 of CAZEFJ010000199.1, read as the reverse complement.
CGCAGTTCGATAGAATGTCGTGTCGAAAAGCTTAACCTCGACGTCGGCCTCCTTCAGAGTAGCCGAAAGAATGCCGATGCCCGCCGTCACCAGGGTGTCTAGCATGGTGTTGCAATTGATAAGAAGAACCCGGAAATCGCTCATATAAAACGCACTCCAATCATTTAGCCGCGTACTTGTCGATCATCGCGGAAATCCAGTCGTAACCTTGCTGGATTTCCGGGCTAAGTTCGGCGACGGGGTATTCAAATACTACATTAATCTCTGGGTTGCCACCGATCAACAGCGCCATGACCCGTTCCGTATCGATCCATCCGTCCTCGGGACGCTGCGAGGGGCCAAGAGGGGTGTGATGGTTGGCCTTGGTATGGTTCGCGCCGGTGGTGTTCCAAAGATGGCACGAGCGGGCGTTACCTGCCAGAGAGGCGATATCGTCGGCAAAGTCGCGCCGACGATTTTTGGCGCCGATGAAGGCATGGCCTATATCGACGCATATGCCAAGCTCCGGGTGGGCGGCAACCACGCTGGCGAACTCGTCTGGCCGATGGAAAGAATCCGAATAGGCGGCGAATTCAAGATCGACGGGGATTTCGCTCCGGCGGCTCATTTCGGCGATTCTGGCGCAGGCATCGACCGCTAGCCGTGCCGCCACCGCCTCGTCTTTGGTGTCGGATGGCCCGTATGTCAGATGGCTGACCACATAATCCGCCCGCCATCGTTTGGCGAGCTCAAGAGTTTGCCCAAGCAGGTTGAATGAAAGTTCTCTTTCGTTGGCATTCTCGCTGAGGAAAAAGCAGCTTACCCCGGACCAGGGAAACCATAATGGGCGGACAATCGGCGAATGAAAGCTGAAACGTTGCCGCCCTTCGCCCGCCATGGCGTCCAGGGTGTCCTGGAAACAATCCATCCGCTCCTCGGAGAAATCAAAAAACTCAACCCGTCCCAATCCCCGGTGGATCAGGTTTTCTTCGTTCTTTCTGTCTGCCATGCCAACTCTAAAATTGCCTCAACAATCTTTTTATGTAATCACGTTCCGGTTTTTTTCGTCGGCCGTCACCGGCGCGACGGCGCAGTTCCTGAAGTATTTTACGGGACCGGCGTACTTCCGAAACTTTCGGTATCTTGGTCGAACCGATGCCTCTGCCAGCATTTCCCGACCTTAACCGTCCGAAAGGGTCACGGTTTTTACCGTATCCACCTTTGATAAAATTGCCACTCGCCCCGGCACCGCCAAAGCGCCGGGCAATTTTTTCGGCGGTGTCCTTAAATGCCTGGCGTAGCTGATCTAACGCCTCGGTTTCGGACTGGACCGCAGGCCCAAGTATATTCGCGGCCAGATCCCCGGCGGCAGAGCGCATCGCCTGTTCGGCCTTGCCAAGATTCCTTGGAATGTTTCCCAGAACCCCGTCCAGACCAAGCATAAGGTCGCCAAGCTCAAGGCGCAATTTATCCTGTTGGTCGGCATATTGTCCGAATTTTGTTTTGCCGCTTATGGTTTTCGAGTTCATAAGTTGAAAAGTTCGATCCAGAAGTTCGCCCTGACGTTCGCCTAGCGAGCGCAGGCGATTAATCATCCGGTAGGCCTTTTCGGCACCTGCCGGCGGCTTGTCCATGGTCCGTATATTGTCGGTCATCCTTTGCAATTCTTCCAGCATCTGACGGGCCGCATCCACGGACCCCGCCCGGAGCATATCGCGGATTTTTTCGATCATACCTTTAAGCTCGTCTTCCCTGATTAATCCCATGGACGGCACGTTCAGCGGCGGCATTGTCTCTTGCGGTCCTGTCTTGCGGCCAAGCGCCGACAGGTATTGATCCAGCGCCTGGGCTATCTCGTCGATAATATTTTCCATGTTTTTCAGCGGTTGCTTGCCGTCGAGTGCCTGCATCAGCCGTTCCTGCAAGGATTTAAGATTCTGTCTGGCGATTGAAAGGTCGCCGTCCTCGATCTTGAGCGCTGTATCCCACAACAGCTTCTCGACCGATCGACGGGTATCCGGCCATCTGCCGTGGATCAGCCGGGAGCGGGCGACGCCAAGGGAAAGATAAATCACGGCGTT
>CAZEFJ010000198.1:0-3760 GCA_964511465.1 uncultured Hyphomicrobiales bacterium | reverse complement strand
GAACCCTGGGAGATACCTTCAACAGCGAACAGGCGCGTTCCTTCGGCATCGGAAAGTCGGTGCTTGCCGGTATTATAAACAGCACTCTTCTAGGTCTTGCCGCGGATAGTCTGGGGATTGCAGTAAGTGACAGCCTGGTTGGCAGCGAGATTCGCCAAAACAAGGTATTCAAAGGAATAACCGGAAAATTCGATCGGGGCAGATATCAGCAAATTATCGGAAACGAAGGTTTTTCCGAAAGGGGGTTTGAGCAAAGAACCCGCAATGACATTGCCAGCGCCATGTTAACCGAAGGCCTCGGCGAGGGATCAATAGCGCCGCCCGGGTATGTTGATATTCTTTACGGATACCGTAATCAAAAACGGATAGCGGAGATAATAAGGCTGGCCGATGAAAAGATGACCGGTATAGGCGAGCCGGACCAGGCGGCGCTTGACGATTTCCATACTGAACATGCCTCGCTCTTCACCTCCCCAGAGTATCGCTCACTTAGCGTTATTTCGCTTCTGGTATCGGATATGGTCAAGGAAACCTCCGTTTCCGAGGCGCAGATCAAGGAGGCATACGATCAGCGGGCCGACGAATTTATCAAGCCTGAACGGCGTCATCTGCAACAAATTCTGGTTACAAGTGAGGCCGATGCAAAACGGGTCGAGGACGAACTTGCCAATGGCCGGGACTTTAAAAAGGTAGCCAAGGAAATAGCAGCTATGGATGCGGCGTCCATCGACCTTGGGACTGTAAGCCAAAATGAACTTCTGCCGGAACTGGCGCCTGTCGCCTTTTCGACCGCCGAGGGAAAAATAACCGCGCCGCTTAAAAGTCCGCTTGGCTGGCATATTATTCGCGTTGTCGGAATCGAGGCGAAAGGCCTGAAAACGCTGGATGAGGTACGCCAAACCCTGAAAACGGAAATTGCCAGGGAAAAGGCTACGGATGGATTATACAGCCTGTCCAACAAGCTGGAGGACATGCTTGGTGGCGGGGCCACCCTTGAAGAGGCGGCATCCAAGCTTAATGTCAAATTGATAAAGATTGCCGCGCTTGATAGCAAAGGGCTTAATAAAGCCGGAAAAAAAGTTGCCGGTTTGCCATCGGGAGACTTTATCAAAATAGCATTTGAAACACCGGAAGGTACGGAAAGTCCTTTAAGCGAAGCCGATAGGGACGGATATTTTATCGTCAGGGTGGATGCCGTTAGCCTGCCCGCCCTGCGCCCATTGGCCTCGGTACGTGACAAGGTGGTTGCCGCGTGGAAGGAAGACCAGCGAGCAAAAGCCTCTGAACGGGAGGCAAAGGTCCTTGTCGAGAGACTTAAAAACGGTGGTGATTTTGTTTCCGTAGCTTCGAAAAAAGGACTTGAGATAAGCATTACCAAGCCGTTTACCCGCGACGGCAAAGCTGTTTCGCAGGATATACCGGTCGATCTGGTGAAATCTCTCTTTAAACTGAAGCCGGGTGAGTTCGCAAGCGCACGGGGAACGGGGGAGACACTGGTTGCCCGGCTAAAGGAAGTGCAGGCAGCCGACAAAACCGCCGACAAGGCCGAGTACGCAAAGTTTACCGAACAGGTCAACCGTTCATTTCGTAACGATGTTTTCTTCCAATTCGTCGCCGCATTGCGTGAACGCTACCCGGTAAAGGTGAATACGCAAGCTATAGACCTGCTTTATCAGTGATCCTTGGTATTACGCAGTGAAATCGTTTCCTGATTTTCCCACCTTCAAGAAAACCTACCAGGAACGTCCGCAGGTGGTCTTGACTACTCTGGTCTCGGATCTCGAAACCCCGGTTTCGGCAATGATTAAACTGTCTCGGGGAAGATCCAACTGTTTTTTGCTGGAGTCGGTTGAAGGCGGTGCCATCCGCGGCCGTTACTCGTTTATCGGCCTTAACCCGGATCTTATCTGGCGCTGTTTCGGTGACCGTGCCGAAATCAACCGGAATGCCCTTTCTGAGGTTGATGCGTTCGAGCCTTGCCGGGAAGGAGCCATCGCCTCGCTTCGCTCTATTGTCGCCGCCAGTGCGATCAGGCTGCCCGAAGGCATGCCGCCGATGTCGGCCGGTCTGATCGGCTACATGTCGTACGACACGGTTCGTTTGGCGGAACAACTGCCGGACAATAATCCGGATGTCATGGGAACCCCCGACGGAATTTTCCTGAGACCGACCGTAATCGCTGTATTCGATAGCATAGAAGACAAGATTTCAGTCATTACCCCGGTCTGGATGGATGAGCAGGTTAGTGCCGAAAAGGCTTATCAGATGGCTCTTGAGCGTCTCGGCGAAGCGGTCGCCGATTTTGACCGTCCTCTGCCTCATCAGCAAGCCGACAAGGGCACCGGGCCAGCAGAGACCGGTTCCAACATCTCGCATCAGGCATTTCACCAGATGATCGATAAAGCCAAGCAGTATATTCTTGCCGGTGACATCTTTCAGGTGGTGCTGTCACAGCGGTTTCAGGTGCCTTTCAGGCTGCCCGCATTCTCGCTGTACCGGGCGCTTAGGCGGATCAATCCATCACCATTTCTGTTTTACCTGAATTTTGGTGATTTCTCGGTGGTTGGTTCAAGCCCGGAGATTCTGGTCAGGGTGCGCGGCGGAAAAGTTACGATCAGGCCGATCGCCGGTACCCGCCCCCGCGGCAAGACACCTGAAGAAGACAGAAAGCTTGAAAAAGAACTTTTGGCAGACCCCAAGGAATTGTCGGAACACCTTATGCTGCTTGACCTTGGGCGCAACGATGTCGGACGGGTAAGTTCGGTGGGTACGGTGCGTGTCACCAAAAAGATGACGGTCGAACATTACTCTCATGTGATGCACATAGTCTCGAATGTCGAAGGCGACCTTGCCCCCGGTCTTGATGCTATCGACGCACTGCTGGCAGGATTCCCGGCCGGTACCGTTTCCGGTGCACCAAAAATCCGGGCAATGGAAATAATCGATGAGCTGGAACGCCATCGTCGGGGTATCTACGCCGGTTGTATCGGTTATTTCGGTGCCAACGGGGATATGGATACCTGCATCGCCTTGCGCACGGCGGTGGTCAAGGACGGGACAATGTATGTACAGGCTGGCGGCGGCATCGTCGCCGACAGCGATCCAGAATCAGAGTATCAGGAAAGCTGCAACAAGGCCAAAGCGCTGATTCGGGCGGCGGAAGAAGCCGTCAGTTTTGCCTCTGAAGGTATATGACTGCGATTGTTCAGGAATATTATAACCTGATATACATTAGTGTAACTGGTTAATACGACTGGACAATTTACCACTAGGCCGCAATCAGCCTAGTATTCCTGGATGAGCAGCCAATTTCCATTACCATCCCATCGCGGCATATTCATTGCCATCAGCAATAACTGTCCGTTGCCCCGTAATTGTTATGGAATTCTCGAACAGGCGGCGCTGGAAAGATGCCATGGAAACAATGAGGCATATGTCCAGGGTCTCAATCGTCTGGCAAAATGCTCAAGCGAAAACAAGCAGCTGTCATGCCGGAAAAAATGCCGCGAGGAAGTACTGAAGCAGGCCGACTTCATTGCCGATTACGGGATCGTGCTTGAGGGTGCGGGGCGATGACGACTGATTTATTTCACGAAATAATCACAAATCCATCATCCATCTGAAACATTAGGCACTTAATCTGCCCGCCAGAGATTAACATCAGCGATATTGGGGGATGACAATGGTTGCGGTAAAAGACAGCAGGGTTGCGGTAAAAGTCAGCAAGCCTAACGAAATAATCGACAAAGAAAACGAAGAT
>CAZEFJ010000197.1:0-3772 GCA_964511465.1 uncultured Hyphomicrobiales bacterium | reverse complement strand
GAGCCGCCGGGCTCACTTCTCCCCTGGTTCCTCCATCAACCGATATGGCCCATGCCTGATCAGATCCTCTGGCCCGGCTGGAGATCGAAAGCCTGCTTACCGCCCCGATCGAAGCCAGTGCCTCGCCGCGAAAACCAAGGGTGCTGATCCGGCTCAGATCGTCGTCGTTCAACTTTGATGTGGCGTGGCGCTCGACCGCCAGATCCAGTTCATCCCGGCTCATGCCGTCACCGTCATCAACTACCGAGATCAGCCGTTTGCCTCCGTCGCCGACCACGACCTCAATTCGGCAGGCCCCGGCGTCGATCGAATTTTCGACCAGTTCCTTGATTGCCGAGGCCGGGCGTTCGACCATCTCACCGGCGGCAATGCGGTTGATAACTTCTTCAGGCAGTCTGCGTATGGTCATTGCTCATTAAGCTTGCAGAAATAAGATATCAGGCCATTGGTAGATGAATCGTGGTTTGACTTATAATCTCCGCTTTGCATCTCGGCGAGTATCCTGGTGGCCAGTTTCTTGCCCAGTTCGACCCCCCATTGATCGAACGAATTTATCCCCCAGATTACCCCCTGAACAAAAATTTTGTGTTCATAAAGCGCCAGTAGACTGCCCAGGGTGAAGGGATCGAAGTGGCGGACCAGGATAGAGTTGCTGGGCCGGTTGCCGGCAAACATAATGTGGGGTAGCAGGTCTTCCAACTGATCCCCTTCAAGTCCTTGTGCCGTCAGTTCGTCCCTTGCTTCGGCCTCGGTTTTGCCTTTCATCAGGGCTTCGCTCTGGGCGAAAAAATTGGCAAGCAGTATATGGTTATGCTCGCCGCCCGGATTATCGGTTTCGGCGGCGGCGATGAAATCGCATGAAACCAGCCTTGGGCTCTGGTGAAGCAACTGAAAGAACGAATGTTGGGCGTTGGTTCCGGGCGCCCCGAAGATTACCGGCCCGGTATTGTAATCGACGATTGCACCGTCCCTCGTTACCCCTTTGCCGTTGCTTTCCATGTCGGCCTGTTGCAGGTAGGCGGGAAGAAGCCTCAGACACTGGTTGTAGGGCAGTATGGCGTGACATTGGGCGCCGAGAAAATTTGAATTCCATATTCCCAGCAATGCCATGATAACCGGCATGTTTGCGTCAAGCGGGGCGTTGCGGAAATGGTCGTCCATGGAATGGGCCCCGGCCAGGAATTCCTCGAACCGGCTCATCCCGATGGCCAGGGCAAGCGGCAGTCCAACCGCCGACCAGACCGAGTAGCGGCCTCCTACCCAGTCCCATATATCGAACATATTGGCGCTGTCGATACCGAATTCTGTCACCGCCGGGCGATTGGAGGAAACCGCAATGAAGTGTCTGGATATTGCATCTTCGCCATAGATATCGCTTAGCCAGTGACGCGCCGTCATCGCGTTGGTCATGGTTTCTTTTGTCGTGAATGTTTTTGATGCGACTATGAACAGGGTGGTTTCAGGGTTTAGCCCGGCCAGGGTTTCGTCGATGTGGGTTCCGTCAACGTTGGATACGAAATGAAATTTGATCTCCTCGGGATGGTATGGACCAAGCGCTTCGCTCACCATCGCCGGACCCAGGTCGGAACCGCCTATGCCGATATTGACCACGTCTGTTACCGGCTTTCCGGTATGCCCTTTCCAGATGCCGCCGCGCACCGCAACCGTTAACGCCCGCATTTGACCGAGTACGGATTTTACCTTTGGCATTACGTTCTCGCCATCGACCATTACTTCGCCGTCGGTGGGACTGCGCAGTGCCGTATGCAGAACGGCCCGGTCTTCGGTTGAGTTTATATGCTCACCCGAAAACATCCGTTCCCGCCAGCCTTCCACGTCCCGCGCCCGGGCCAGTCGGAACAGCAAATCCATGGTTTCTGTGGTGATCCGGTTCTTGGAATAGTCGAACAGGAAGTCATCAAGGTTAAGTGAGAATTGCCCAAACCGGTCCGGCTCGTTATCGAACAGTGCCCGCATGTGGGTGTCGGCTATTGCCTGGTAATGGCTTTGCAACGATTTCCACTGGCTAAGTTCAGTCAGGCTTGTCATTTTGTTTCAGGCCTTCCGGTTCACCGACGACGACAAATGTCAGGCGGTCGGCATTGAGCAGCTTCTTCGCTATCCGGTTTACCTCATCCCGGCTTACCGCCTCGATAATCGAATTGCGCCGGTCCAGATAGTCGATGCCAAGATCGTCAAGCTGCATCCCAACCAGGATTGAGGCGATATTGGAGGAAGAGGTAAAACGTAACGGAAAAGACCCGGTAAGGTAGGTCTTGGCGTCGGCAAGTTCCTTTTTGCCGACACCTTTTTCGGCGAATTTGCGCCATTGCTTGCGGACCACCTTAATAGTGTCTGCCACCGATGCGTTGGCGGTCCCGGCCCCGCCCATTATCATCGCCGAATAATCGAGGGGATAAAGATAGCTGTATACCGAATAGGCCAGGCCGCGTTTTTCCCGCACTTCGGAATACAGCCGCGAGGTAAAGCCGTTGCCCATTATATGGTTCATCACATATGCCGCGTAGAAATCGGGTGAGGATCGCTTGATCCCCCGGTCGGCAAAAAGAATCGTGCTTTGCGGCACATTTTTGGTAACGACTATGGTTTGGCCATTTGTTTTTGGTCGCACCTCGGCAAGATTCCATGGCGTGGCGTTCTTAGGTAAACCGCCGAAGGTCTTGTCCAGCAAAACTGCCAGATCCCCGGCCGTAATATCGCCGACCACGCCGATGACCAGATTGTCGAGGGCAAGACGGTCGTGAACGAAACGCCTAAGGTCGTCTGCGGTGATCGCCTTGACGCTTTGCCGAGTTCCTTTTACCGGTCGTCCATAGGGATGATCAGCGAACATGGCGCGCATAATAGTCAGTCGGGCTATACTGCCGGGGTTTTCCAGGGCCCGTTTCAGGCCGACCATTATTTGCATTCGAATTCGTTCCACCGGTTCGGCGTCGAAACGGGGTTTGGTAATCGCCAGTCCAAGCAACCTGAAAGCGGTGTCCCGATTTTTGCTCAGGGTCTTGAGTCTGCCGCCGAAGTTGTCGGGTCCGGCGCTGAAGCCGAGGCCGATAGAGAGGTCTTCGAGACGTCCCTGAAAGGTCTGGCTGTCAAGCGGGCCAGCCCCCTCGTCAATGGTTGCCGAGACCAGCTTGGCCAGCCCTTCACGGCCTTTCGGGTCAAGCGCCGCGCCACCGCGAAAGCTAAAACGCAAGCTTATTATCGGGTTGGTATGGTCTTCGACCAGCCATGCCTCTATCCCTTTCGGGCTGAGCACCTTTTTGACCTCTATGGCGGCCGCCGGGGCGCTTGCCATGGTAACTAAAAAGGCGGCGAACAATCCGGCCCTGAACAGTAGCCGTCTCATTTGGTTGCCCGGTCAGGCAGCAGCAGCGAGGTTAGCGAGTGGCGGCCGTCAAAAATCGCACGGGCCGCACGGTTAACCTGATCCAGGCTAATCTTGTCAATTCGTTGGGGCCATGTTTCCACGTCTTCGACGCTGCGCCCGGTGCTTAGCGCCGCGCCCAGCTCCCTTGCCCCGGTCTGAATACTGTCTCTGGCATATATTGCACTATCCTGCATGCTTTGTTTTGCCTTGGCCAGTTCGTCGGTGGTGATCCCTGATTTGACAAGTTTGGCAATTTCCCGGTCCACGGCCTGTTTCAGTTTATCCATACTGACGCCGGGCCTGGGGCTGGCGGAAAAGGAAAAATCGGCAGGTCCAATGCCGCCGGGGTTGTACGAGGTTCCGACGGAAACCGCGAGTTTTTCC
>CAZEFJ010000196.1:0-3808 GCA_964511465.1 uncultured Hyphomicrobiales bacterium | reverse complement strand
TCTCCGAGATGCTGGAAACATATGGCCCTCATCAGGTTAGGGAGCCTTACGTTAAGCCCCTGGGCAACAAGCTCTGGGAAATCCGCATGAAGGGAAAAAGCGGCATTGCCAGGGCCATTTATGTCACCATTAGAGAACGTAGGATCGTGGTGCTCCATGTCTTTATCAAGAAGACCAACAAGACGCCTCGTTCCGCCATCAAGCTGGCACTTGAAAGATTAAAGGAGTTGAGCAAATGACCAGTCTGCGAGAGCTCAAGAAAAAATGGATGCAGGATCCGGAGTTTCGTAAAGAATATGAAGCCATGGAGCCGGAGTTTGCGCTTGCCAGAACACTCATTGAGGCCAGAACCAACGCAGGCCTTACCCAGGAGGAAGTTGCCAAACGCATGGGGACGACCCAGTCCGTAGTCGCCAGGCTTGAGGGCGGGAGTTCTCTGCCCAGCATGAAAACCATTCGTCGCTATGCAGAAGCGACCGGAACCAGACCGGAAATCAAGCTCGTTCATTCTTGATTTTACCCCATATGCTTACCTTCCAAAAGGCTGGAACATCCAGCCTCTACCCTTGAATTGTATGGCAGAATGCTGTACATAATACATAGGCTTGATTTTCAACTTAATTAGGACCGATAGCCATGTCGCATGCAACGCAGTGTAAGGAGCGGTTAAGCCTTCGCCTGGACGGCCCGGCAAAGCGCAAGCTTGAACAGGCCGCCGCCTATTCAAACACTTCCATGACCAGGTTCGTCCTTGAAAGCGCGCTTAAGAATGCCGAAGAGGTTGTCCACCGGCATCAACGCATCACCCTTTCAGACAACGACTGGGATGTTTTCTATGAAGCCCTCCTCAACCCTCCGGAGCCAAACAAGGCGATGCGCGAAGGTATGAAATGGTACCGGGACCTGCCCCGGTAAATGCCCCTCACCAAAGCACCCCGCGTCGAACCGCTTGCCGACCATCATGAGCGTAATGCCTTCCATTGTGGTGAACCGGTGCTGGACGACTACATCCGTCATCGGGCCCGGCAAGATTTAAAGCGCCGAGTTGCGACGGTATTTGTCGCGGTTGGCGAAGAAAACCACGTTATCGCTGGCTACTACACCCTTAGCGCGGCCAGCCTGGACCGCAAACACCTTCCCGAAGCGCAGGCGCGAAAGCTGCCGCATTACCCTGTTCCCGCCGCGATCATTGGACGTCTTGCCGTCGATGAAAATTACCAGGGCAGATCCTACGGCAGGTATATTCTATTCGATGCGCTGGATCGCACCTTACGGGCAAGCCAGAATATGGCGGTTCACGCCGTACTCGTGGACGCCAAAAACGATGCCGCAAGAGCGTTCTACGAGAAGTTCGGTTTTCAGGTGTTGCCGGGTATCCCGGGGCGGCTGTTTATTCCCCTCAAAATGATAGCTGGCTGATTTTTTCGTTATCTTTTTACCGTATGACCATTGGTCAACACCGACAGTTGTCCCTTACGGAGTTTGATCTTGCACCTCACCTGCATCCCCATGATGAACACTGACCACCGTAGTCATGTTTCATGCGCGTGGCCGCCCCAAAACGAGGCATGGAAGGTGCACGGCGGTACGTGTGGCATCTGGTCGGAACCTTCAACGAGCAGGAGTGTCTAAAAACGCAGGATATGGTTCCGATAAAAAATGACAGGATCTAAAAGAAATCCTCTGTTTTTCTGGACGGGTCAAACTGGAACTTGCCGGATGGTTTATTGCTGGAATGGGACCGCCGTGCAGGCTGAACCTGTACCACAGGCTTACGACCAACGGTTCCCGGCCCTGTATTCATCGACGTCCTGTTCACCAGTGTGGATTTGATCTCATCACGGATGGGCTTAATTTGACGGCGAAAGCTGTTGTAGGTCACCGTCACCCGACCGGCATGCACCAGTGCATCATGGATTTGCTTCATCGGCACGCCGCGCTGTAATTCCTGAAAAATGTCGTCACGCGCCGCGATGATCTCAATTATGGCAAGTCCCCATGGCGTCATTGTTTCCTGCTCCATCATAAAACCTGATTATGATCGAAGAATAACAGAAAACAACGGAAAAACTAAATTATAAACGCATCAAACTCGCCATAAACATTAAAAAGATTAAAAATCATCGAAAACAAACTGATATAATCGGAATAGAACGGAATATATCGGAATTTTTCCTGTCGTAAGGTGGCAGGATATGGAAAGTGGCCCACTTTCCCCTGCCCGGCCTTCGGCATGGGTACTTATTCGCCCCGATGGTGCTCAACGAGATGACGAATGAAGAGTAAATTGCCAAGACAGTTTGATGCTCAGGGTATCAATGCTCGACTATGGTAAGCTTGATAAGTTGGCGATGCGCAAGTCACTATTTGCGCGAGAACAGATGCAGAACATTACTTTACTTTACGGTCAGCTTGGGCTATACAGTTCCCGTCGATTGGCACGAGTCTGTCCGGATTATTGGCCCTCGTGTTTTTGATCGGCACTTTCTGCGTTTTCAGCCGCCGCTCCGATCCATAGCCCGGGCGGCTTTTTTTGTTTATATCCCAATAAAATCACAGGAGTTAAAGACGATGCCCCCAGCAACGTTCGCTAACCCACGTCCCAGCATAAAATCCAGTATGCAAAAGACCAAATTGACGGCAGAGACCTTTTCCAGCAACCAGCGTCTGGCCGACGCCTTGGCCAAGACCCGTGACTTTTCCGCAATTATTCCGATTCTTCTGGATGCGTTGAAGACCGGCGGCGGGCAAGCCAAGGCCGAGGTCGCCGACCTTATTCAGCAGGTCGAAGCCCGGTTGCCCGGCCATGGCCAAAAGCTGGCCGATGAACTCGGGAAAAACGGTATCACCCTGCAGTCGGCACCAGCTCCAACCCAGAACGAGCCACCCCGGCTTGCGGGCGGTCCTGATGGCAGCAGCGGCGGTTTGGTTCATGTGAATGCCTACAACCAGGACCGTAGCGGCACCTCCACACATGTGTCCAGTTATACACGCGGAGGCGGCGGCAAAGGTGATACGGGGTCTGGTGGCAACGACAAAGGTGATACGGGACCTGGCCGCTTTTATTCAAAAAATAGTAATGATTATCACAAGGGTGACGGCAAGGTTGCAGAAGGCCGCCCGATACCGGTTCTCAAAAGCCCCATCGCCAATGGAAAACCAAGAGACAAAAATTCAGGCGGTTTCAATGCCCGGCGGCATAGCGAAAATGGGTATTACCAACATGGTGGCGTTGACGTTTTGGCCAAACCAGGATCCCCCACGACAAGCACCACCGATGGCGAGGTGACGGCCATCGGCACGGCTACGGAAGCGGAAAACGGTAAAATATACAAGTATGTGGAGATCACTACCAAGGGGGGCTACAAGGTCCGTCAGCTATACGTTAAGCCAGCAGTCAAAGTAGGTGATACGGTGAAGGCAGGCAAACCAATCGGCACGGTTGATAATTTGGCCCCCAGATACGGCAAGGACATGCCCAACCATACGCACGTGGAGGTTTACGACACCAAAACAATTGTCGATAATGGTAGAACTGATATCAAAAAATATAAGCGGATTAATCCCGCGCTTCTCTGGAATTAGGTATGTGATGACAAGAACCATCAAAATCACATGGTTTATAGTTCTTTTGCTGGGGCTCATTCATTTGAGCCCCAGCACCTCATCTTTCGCGGCGGCGGCGGATTTTCAGGCTGGCAAGGCGGTATTACAACGCAAGGACTACGCCACGACGCTTAGAAAATGGGAAGCCCTGGCGAAACAGGGTGACATCAAGGCCCAATACAACCTGGGGGTCATGTACGAC
>CAZEFJ010000195.1:0-3874 GCA_964511465.1 uncultured Hyphomicrobiales bacterium | reverse complement strand
CATGACTTTTCTCTCCCCCCTTGTGAGCACCGACCCTTTAACCTTGAGTGTGAACCAGACAGATGTTGATGTGGCCATGGATGGTGAAGGGTTCGCTCTTGTTGATGCCCGTTTAAAAAGTTGTACGTTACGGATTAACGGAGATCTGGGTGCGACCGAAACCTGGCTGCACAAGCAAGACGATGCATTGGGGGAATATCTTGAGCATCATGTGCAAGAAGACATCAGCGCCGAGAGCCGTGCCGAGTATAAGTTTTTTGGTGCCTATATTGGAAATGTTCTGTATGCCCGGGGGCAAACAAAACGGCAGAACATCCTGGATGTCGGTTGCGGTATCGGGACAAAACTACCATTGTATATGCGTCACCTCGTGGAGGGCGTCAATTACATCGGCCTGGATGCAATTGATATCAACTCGAAGCGTGAGTATCCGTTCATCTGTGCACGGCTGGAGACTCTGAGCCGCTTCAAGTCTTTTCACAACACGTTCGATACGTTTATTTTCGGGACATCCTTGGACCATTTTGAGGATATTGGCGATATTGCTCGTGCGGTGCGCACCTTGGCGGCGCCGGGGGCGAACGTCGTGTTTTGGGTCGGTTTGCATGATGCTCCCCTTGTCGCGCGTGCGGAAGGCGCGCGTGCCTTGGAACGGATATTTGAGACTCAGTCTCCCGTTGCAATCTTGAGCCGTTTCACCCGCTTCGTCTTTTGGTCTTTCCCGCGTCTATTTATGGTGTTCCGGCAACGTGAGGCGAAATTGAAGAGCGGACAGGGGCTTGACGATCTTCATTTCTGGTATTTTCAAGAGAAGGATATGCCTGACCTGTTCAGTCAGTTTGGAGAGATCGTGGATATCAGCACTTTGCCGGGCGGTAACTCCGTTTTCGTCACCTGCCGCATCGCGGACGGAAACACCGGAGACGTGTGAGAAAAACGGACGTGGCCGCACATATCAAACGATTTTTCGGCCAAAGTCTGGTGCGTGGGGGCATGCGGGTCATGGCCGTCAATGCCGTCGGCCTGGCCCTGGCCTACGTCTCGCATATCATGATCGCCAAGTGGTTGGGCGTATTGAACTACGGTTTTTATGTCTATGCGCTGGCGTGGTTGAATGTTCTTACGATTATTGTGCAGTTGGGTTTGAATACCTCGGCGGTGCGTTTGACCGCTGAGTTGCGCGCCACAAACGATCGCGCCGCCATTTTGGGGCTGTCGCGGTTTTCGACGCTGGTGGTGCTCGCCGTGGGATTGGCGGTGATGGTCGTCGGCGCTGCGATGTTGGTGGGGATGTCCGGCTTTATGGCCCAAGGCCAAAGGCTAACGCTGGCGATTATGTTGCCGTTGGTGGTGGTGCTCAGTCTGCTCTATCAGCGTATAGCCATTTTACAAGGGTTTGAACACGTAGCGGGGGCGCAAGCCTTTCTGGAAATTGTTCGCCCTTTGGTGTTGATTGTCGTTTTGGCGGTGGCGGTTATGGTCGTGAACGCCACGGCGGCGTTGACGATGGGGATTAATTTCGCAGCTACAATTACGGCTTTCGTGTTGGCGAGTCTTTGGACAAGGCGTTTTTTGAATCACGGCAACAAGGGACGGATGGTGCGGGAATTCAGGACGCACGCCTGGTTGAAAGTGAGCCTGTCCTACTTGGTGATTGGTGTCCTGACGGTGGTGGTTAGCCAAAGCGATGTGTTGATTCTGGGAACCTTGTCAGGGGGTGCTGCGGCCGGGCTTTATGTCCCCGCCGTAAAATTGGCGCAGTTGATTCTGTTTCCCATGATGGCGATGCGTTCACGCGCTGCGCCCATGATGGCTAGGCTGTACACACAAGGCGATAAGGTTGGTTTGCAACGCCAATTGAACGTCACCACGCTTACCGCCACGCTGTCGGGTTTGGTGTTGGTTATCGCTGTTGTCTGGCAACGTGAAACGGTATTGGGGCTGTTCGGTCCCGAGTTCGTCAAAGCCGCGCCCGCTTTGGTCGTGCTGGCGGTGGGGATGATGGTGTTTTCCGTGACCGGTGCGCTCGAAGGGTTTCTTATTTTCGGTCCCTTTGAACGCATGACGGTTCTGATTTACAGTGTGACGGCGGTCTTGAATATTTCATTAAATCTGCTTTTCATTCCGCGTTTTGGTGTTTTGGGCGCTGCGTATGCAACTACTGCGACGATTATTGTGCGTGGATTGATTTCCGTGTACGTCGTGTGGCGCAAAAGCGGCATTCTGCCTTGGAGGAGCATGCGCAAAATGTCACAGGCCCATGTGACGGAGGGCTGGAAATGACGACCCTCTATATTCCCGGTGCCTTGTTGTTGTGGATTGTTGGGTTTGAAGCCTACCGTCGTTGGAAACGAGAACCGTTTTCGATGTTGAGCATGACGCATCTCATCTTCGCCCTTGGGTACGCTCTGCCTCCGTTCATTATTTTTTTCGTCATGGGCACGTCCTATGAAACCGGGCCCTACTTTGGCAAGACGCTGTTTGTTTTTCAGTTTTATCGGCAACTCTCATTTTCGGATACGATCTATCAGGCATCGAGCCTTCGGGCGGTTCTTGCCTACGCGGTGATGTTGTTGAGCTTCTTGGCCGTAAGCCGCATGAGCATTTGGTCCCAACCAAGAAGGTTTGATCGCGTACAGCTCTCGAGACTGGTTTGGGGGGGCGTAATTTTGGGCGTCCTTTCAATCATAGCCTGGAATATATACGCTTCTCAGTTTGGCAGTTTTGAAAAAATGCTTTCGATCGGTCCGGTCATTCGCGCAAGACACGCGGTCGCGCGCTGGGGGTTTTTGCAATTTTTAACGTTATTGGGCGTTCCCGCGTTTATCTTTTTGGCGGTGGCGGGCCTGAAATCGTCTGGAAAAATACGCACGGGACTATGGGTTTTCGCGGCGATTGTTTGGGGGGTCGTTGCTCTGCGCACGTATCATTCGGCAGGTCGGCTGTCCCTGTTTACTTTTCTGGCTTTGATTCCCCTGGGTGCGGTGCTTCACATGGGTTTTAGAAACAGATGGGCCGTCGGAATTTTTGGTGGTTTGATTCTTGTCGCTTTACTCATTATCGGCTCGTCGCACCTTTTGTTCGCCAACGCCGCATCTGGAATTGAGCAAACGTTATCCTCTGTTTTTAGCCAAACGGGGAAAAGTATCTTTTTCATTTTGAACGAGTTCACATTTCCCTATCTGGTCTCGGCGCGCACGCCGACCATTGCACCGGACATCATCGCGTATCGTTATTTCATCGATTTGCCGCTAACCGTTTTGTACATGTTACCGAGCCTTTCCGGTGCAGATAGTTGGCCGCCGATGCTTTCGGTTTTGCATCAGGCAACCCTTCAGGGGTTCAAATCCCAAGCGGTGCAGCGTATGCCCATCGATCTGGTGTCGTTCGGCTATTACAATCTGGGCAATGTCGGCGTGGGGATTACGTTTGTCGTTTTTGGCGGATTGCTCGGTGCATTGGAAAAATGGCTGGCTCCCGGGACGGGTTTGCTGGCGCAGTTTTTTCGGGCGGGCTGGATGCTCTATATTCCGTTTTGGTTGATGTATGCTGACCCCTATACGACCCTCAAGGCCGGCTTTGGTCTTCTTGTCGGAACGTTCGTCGTTTTTATGATGACCTGGTTTGTTCGGCGCGGGGAAAAGAAAGTTTGCATTGAAAATACATAGATTGGCTTATGTATTGAGTGTTATTTTTTCAACGAGTTGTACGAGGGTTTCCCCAATTTTTTCCGCGCAGTAAGTCGTCTCCACAGCCTTGCGGGCTCCGGCGCCCAGACGAAGGCGAAGGTCACGGTCGTGCGCCAGGGTTTTGATGGCCTCGGCCAGGGCGTGAACATCGCCGAAGGGCACCAGAATTCCGGTCTCATTCGTTT
>CAZEFJ010000194.1:0-3878 GCA_964511465.1 uncultured Hyphomicrobiales bacterium | reverse complement strand
GGATGCTGTTAGAGGTCATGTAGACGACGAAGTTCATGGTTATCATGGGGTTGTCTGCATTGGAGAAGATTGCGTAAAGCATTAGAAAAAGCCATCCCGCCGCTGCCGCCGCACCGGCAAGGAGAATGTATCCTGCTTCGAACCGCAACGCCCTAAGGGCGATGAAGATGAATATATAAAGCACCGTTGGCACCTTAAGATAGAATGATGGTGGTTGCTCGTATTGGAGATGAAAACTCCAGATGAGGACCATCAGCGTTCCCATGTCGACCACCACCGAAGTCATCAACAGCCATCCGGGAAGGTGGCGCCTGTAGGCCAGTCCCAGACGCGACAGGGTAAACAGGAAATAAAACGACAGCGCCCATATGACAGGCGTGTAACCGGTTACAGCGGATGTTTTGGGGGCGATGGAATATGCCGCGCTAAAAAAGGCGACCAGGAACAACTGCACCCATCCAACAAGGATTTCGCCTTCCATCTGTTGTTCGGAAATGGCCTTGCGGACCCGCTCGGGAATATGTTCGGGCAGCCGCTCACCAAACACAAAATCACAGATACGATCCCACATGGCCACCGCGCCCCATACAAAAACAACATATCGGATAAACGTAACAGATGAGATATGTGGTAAAGTATACGGCACTACAATACTGTAGTTTTTCACAAGTTAACAAAGGTCTGTGATCGTTGCGTATATTTTGATGTCGTAGTCTGGGAGGGCGGAATGCGTTGGGTAATCATGATTTCTGTGGGGTTGCTGATTATTGGTGTCGGCGGCTGGTCATTTATTGTCAAGCAGAAAGCCCTGCAGAACAGCGGCCAATATCAGCGCGGTGACAATGGTAGCGACTTCAGAGCCACCGGCAAAAATAGCAAAAGAAACTCAGAAGCCACGACCAGACCTTCATCGGGCTATTCCCCACTAAAGTCGGGAAATGGCCTTGGCGGTTTCTCTCCCGATAATGAATATGAAGATGGCGAGCTATTGGTCTCCAATCCACCAAGAGGGTTCGCCGAGGCCATCTCCGGCATGGGGTTTTACGTTACCGAGAACACTCGCCTGGAGACACTTGGTTTTTCCGTTTTGCGTCTGGCCATACCGTCCGGGATGAGTGTGCCGCAGGCAAGAAAGACGCTGAGGGCCAAATTTCCCGGATTGAGTATCGACGCCAATCATATTTTCGAGGCCCAGGGGGTGGCTGATTACCTGCAAAACCTTCCTCGCGCCCTGGTTAACTGGCGAAAAGGCACCCCTTCATGTGGCGGAGGTATTCGGTTAGGCATGATTGACGCGTCCGTCGATATCAATCACCCGGCACTCAAGGGACAACGTATAGAATACCGCTCCTTCCACAAGACCGGTCGCCGTCCCGGCCCGGCCGACCACGGTACCGCGGTGGCGGCTATTCTGGTCGGCAAACCAAAGTGGGGCGGCCTGCTGCCTGGGGCCGAGTTGGTTGCCGCCAACATGTTTGAAGTGAACGAAGTAGGCCGCGTTGTCGGCAACGGCATGGCTCTGATCAAGGCAATCAACTGGATGGTCGAGAAGCAGGTCCAGGTAGTCAACATGTCAATAGCCGGTGCCGATAACAAGATCGTGCATCAGGCGCTTGAACGTGCGAAAGCGAAAGGTCTGGTCATGGTGGTTGCCGCCGCCGGCAACTGGGGCAAGAAGGGTAACCCGCCAGCCTATCCGGCGGCGTATAAGGGGGTCATCGCTGTAACCGCGTTTGATAAAGGCAAAAAACTTTATTCCAATGCCAATGTCGGTAGCTATATCGACTTTGCCGCCCCCGGTGTGGATATCTACACGGCGGTTCCCGAAGGAGGCCGGATTCAAAGCGGGACTTCATTCGCGGCGCCCTTTGTTTCCGTTCTGGTCGCTCTTAAGATGGAGAGGGGGGCGTTGCGCGGACCAGACGAAATGCGCAAATTTCTGCGCAAATATTCGATCGATATGGGATCTAAAGGCAAGGACAACATGTTCGGCTGGGGAACCGTCAATCTACAACCAAAATGTTTATGATCCCGGTCTTACGGCTAACTAATGTACCTTTCCTTTGAGCCCAAGCCGCCACACCACGTGCATATTTCTTACCTGGAAAAAACAAAGGCCTAGGGGATTTTAAAAAATCATCCCTAAGCCTTTGATTTATTTGGTGGGCGCAACAGGGCTCGAACCTGTGACCCGCTGATTAAGAGTTATCGTAAACAGCTTTTGCCTCCCCCTCCTATATAGCGGACACATGCACTAATACCTACTAATTAGCTGAATGAATACAGTATGATAGATGGCGCATGTATTAATTGGAATAGTAGATTCACACCCATCCATCACTATTGATTCCTCCGTAATGTGGTTGCTATGTGGTTGCTATCTTCTGACGGTTCGGTGTAATATAAATTCCAGCAACCACCGAATTCCATCGAGAGAATAGCTGTGCCACGCCTGACAAAAGCATTGATCGATAACGAATTGCCTGAAAACAAGCCAAAGTTTCTATGGGATACTCAACAGTCCGGTTTTGGCGTCAAAGTTCTCCCCAGCGGAAATAAAAAATACATCTTGAAATACCGCACCAAGGGTGGCGGACGGAGGGCCCAACAGCGTTGGTATTTAATTGGCACACATGGGGCCATTACCCTCGACCAAGCCAGAGGTATAGCCCGGCAAGTTCAAGGAGCCATCGCTGAAGGTAAAGACCCTCAAGGACAAAAAGAGTCTTTCCGTGGCGCGACAACAA
The DNA here is from genome assembly GCA_964511465.1 of uncultured Hyphomicrobiales bacterium. Lineage (GTDB taxonomy): Bacteria > Pseudomonadota > Alphaproteobacteria > Rhodospirillales > 2-02-FULL-58-16 > JAZFTA01. Next base: position 1,131 of record CAZEFJ010000194.1, on the reverse strand, counting down.
TGCAGGAACTATGGGAGAGATTCGAGAAAGAGCATCTTCCGAAGCGCAAGGAAAAAACCATCCTCCACTACCAACAAATTTGGGCAAAGCACATCCGCCAAGCGATGGGCGCAAAAAAGGTAATTGACGTTAACCGGGATGACGTACACCGATTGCACAATCACATGTCAAAGCACCCATATCAGGCCAACCGGGCAATTGCAGTGCTGTCCAAAATGTTCAATTTGGCGGAAATGTGGGGTGTGCGCCCGGATGGCACAAACCCTTGTCGGCATGTCGAAAAATACCGTGAGAACTCGCGTGAGCGATACCTTAATGCCGAAGAGATGGGCCGACTTGGCGATGCGCTCCATGAAGGACTAGCGGCTCAAACCGAAACCCCACATATGGTCGCTGCGGTCCAGTTGTTGCTTCTGACCGGTGCCCGCGTTAGCGAGATACTCGGAGCGCGTTGGGAATGGATTGATTGGGAAAGCCGGGTCATTCGCCTACCCGACAGCAAAACCGGTGCCAAACCGGTCTACCTGAGCGAGACGGCGATTAAGATTCTGGAATTGCTCAAGGGTCTGCCCCAAGCGAAAGAAAGCCCATATATAATCGTAGGACGTGTAGCCGGAAAACCGCTAAGCGACCTTCGCCACCCTTGGCACCGAATTCGCAAACGAGCCGACCTTAATGACGTCCGCCTTCACGATCTCCGACATACGGCGGCAAGCATTGGCGTAGCGCAGGGTATGAACCTGCCGGTCATTGGCCGGTTGTTGGGTCACAGCCAAGCAAGCACCACACAGCGATACGCCCATGTTGACGTCGACCCGGCCCTTGATGCAGTAAACAAAATCGGAGCAGTTGTTTCCAAGGCACTGGATATCGGAGAGGATTGACTTGGACCTCATGAGGGTTATGTGAAAGCAACATAAATTGCCTCCGTCGTGTCAAATTGTTTTACATAGGAGATCAGAAACTCTGGACAATGGTTCCCGATAGGGTTGTGATCGTTGCATCATCTCTCCCGTATGTTATCTTGCTTCTTACAATATTCCAAAAGGGGAGCTATGAAAAATCATCGTTTGCCCTGATTGAATAATAAAATTGGGGGATGCCGCTTAGTGGCTCAGTTGGATAATATTG
>CAZEFJ010000193.1:0-3923 GCA_964511465.1 uncultured Hyphomicrobiales bacterium | reverse complement strand
CCACCCCCTTGCCGCCGCGAAATTTCAGCCACAGGGGAAAATTATGACCGATGACAGCCAGCAACCCGGCGACCAGCACGGTCTCGTTTCCCCAGACCCCGGCGACCAGGACCGCGGCCGCTCCCTTAAACCCGTCGAGCAAAAGCGTAGCCGCCGCCAGACCCTTTCTGCCAGTGCGCAGAACATTGGTGGCCCCGATGTTGCCGGAACCTATATTTCGCACATCGCCTAGTCCGGCAATGCGGGTCATAATCATTCCGAATGGTATAGAGCCAAGCAGATATCCAACGGCTGCCGCCAATAAATACGGATCCGTCAAGACCGCCATTTTTATCCGTCCAGATCGAAAACGGTACGGCCATCTACCACCGTGCGCAGAACCCGACCCCGTACCGTCCGACCGTCGAAAGGCGAATTCTTGGATTTGCTAAGCAACTTGTCGGCATCTATTTCCCACGATCTATCCGGGTCGAACAGGGTTATGTCGGCCGGGCCTCCCTTGACCAGTTGTCCGGCGGCAATGCCCATCAATTCTGCCGGGGCGGACGTCAGTCGGCTGATCACCTTGCCAAGTGACAGGTAATCGTTGTGATAGAGTTCCAGCGACACCGCCAGCAGGGTTTCCAGTCCGATGCCACCGCAGGCGGCCTGGGCGAAGGGCAGACGCTTGGCGTCCTCGTCCTCTGGCGCGTGGTCCGAGGCGATGGCGTCGATAGTCCCGTCGCCAAGCCCTTCGATCACCGACCGGCGATCTTCTTCCGAGCGTAACGGCGGCGACAATTTGGCGAATGTCCGGTAGTCGCCTACCGCGGTTTCGTTGAGGGAGAAATAAGGCGGCGCGGTATCACAGGTAACGTTAAGGCCCCTGGCCTTGGCCTGTCGCACCGCATCAATCGCCTCGGCGGTGGATATATGGGCAAAATGAAGCCTGCCTCCGGTCATTTCGACAAGGTGTATGTCGCGTCCGACCATTATGACCTCGGCCTTTGCGGGTATCCCTGGAAGGCCCAGACGCATAGCCGTCTCACCCCGGTTCATCACCCCGCCTTCGGCAAGGCCTGGGTCTTCCGGGTGCTGGACGATAAGAAGGCCGAAGGTCGCGGCATAGCTCAACGCCCGGCTCATCACCCTGGCGTCGGCGACGGCGTTAACTGCGTCGGTAAAGGCGACCGCCCCGGCTTCGGCCAGCATTCCCATTTCAGCCAGTTCACTGCCATTCAGTCCCTTGGTTATCGCGCCATAGGCATAGACCTTGGACAGACCAAGCTTGCGGGCTCGACGAGCGACAAATTCAACCACCGACATATCGTCGATGACCGGGCTGGTGTTGGGCAGACAGACCAGTGAGGTAATCCCACCGGCACAGGCCGCCTTGCAGGTGGAACTTATGGTTCCTTTATGTTCTTCGCCCGGCTCACGCGACTGAACCCGGATATCGACCAGTCCGGGGCTTAACACATGACCGCCGCAATCGACGGTTTCGGCCCCCTCGGGAATACCGTCGCTAAATAATTCAGGGCCTAAATCGGCGATGACCTTGCCTTCGCTCAGCAACCCGCCGGAATAGTCGATACCCCGGGCAGGATCAAGCAGACGGGCATTTACGTAGGCGGTTCGTTTAGCCCCCATCAACGGCCTCCATGATCCCTGATATTGTTGGCGAGAATTTCGAGGCACGCCATGCGCACCGCGACACCCATTTCGACCTGCTCGCGAATGGCGCTGCGGCCGATGTCGTCGGCAACCAGACTGTCTATCTCGACGCCACGGTTCATCGGCCCCGGATGCATAACCAATGCATCCGGCTTGGCGTTTGCCAATTTTCGGTAATCAAGCCCGAAAAATCTGAAATATTCACGGATCGAGGGGAAGTAGTTGGTATGCATCCGTTCGGTTTGAAGGCGAAGCATCATAACGATATCGCAGCCTTCGAGGCCCTTGTTCATGTCATGGAAAATTTCCACCCCCATCTTTTCCATAGTTGACTGAACCAGCGTTCGGGGTGCGATCAGACGGACCCGCGCGCCCATTGTAGTGAGAAGATGGATGTTGGAGCGGGCCACCCTCGAATGCAGTACGTCACCACAGATAGCAACCAGCAATCCGGAAATTCTGCCGGTCCGGCGGCGAATGGTAAGGGCGTCGAGGATTGCCTGGGTAGGGTGTTCATGACTGCCGTCACCGCCATTTATAACCGCACAGTTGACCTTTTCGCTAAGCAGCTTGACCGCCCCCGATTGCGAATGACGAACCACCAGAACATCAGGATGCATGGCATTCAGGGTCATCGCCGTATCAATAAGGGTTTCGCCTTTTTTGACCGAACTGGATGACACCGACATGTTTATGACATCGCTGCCAAGCCGCTTTCCCGCCAGTTCGAACGAGGTTAGCGTTCGCGTGGAAGCTTCGTAGAACAGATTTATTATGGTTCGTCCGCGCAGCAGGGTCTTTTTTTTGTCGGCCTGTCGATTCTGTTCGACATAGGTCTCCGAGCGGTCGAGCAAATGCGTTATTTCGCCCGGAGAAAGGCCTTCAATGCCAAGCAAGTGGCGGCGGCTAAAGCCATTGTTTGCGGATTCAAGAAGGGCGTCAGTCATAAAACGGCACTATAAGGCCGGGATGCCCGCAATGGCAAGGCTCCGCCTATGCCATTGCCCAAATGATTCCATTCCATATTGAGCTGCCCTGACGGATAGTTACACAGAAATTGGCCAAAATACCGAACTGAAAAACAACCAATCGACAAATCGGTGTCAAACCAATATATTCGTCAGTCTGACTAGCCTTGGTGCAGGGACGTTTCGCAAGTAGCTTTGGCTATTGCTGAATTATGGGGATACGTGGCACCAAGAGTAATTATGGGGGCGTCTTGGTTTAATTAGGTAGCTAATCGCTTTATATCAATGTGATAAAAATAATTGGGTTTAAGGCGTTCCAGGAACTGCCGTAGCCGAACCCGCAAAAAATCCCGAAACATTGGTAGCGCATCACCCCGTAAATTACGGAGGCTGAAAGCGGGACGTGATCAGGCGGAACTGATTTGCCCCTGCTTTTCAAGCGACGTGTCCAAACGGAGAATATTGGACCTTTGACGGGACGACATGACACTTAAGACAAAAGACGAGGAGACAGCCCATGGCTTGGTTTGAGCGTTACATAGAAAAAATGGCGGGCCGGGACGCCCTTCCGCAGGCACCCAGGGTTTCTTCAGCAATTATCGGCGGCATCGGTGCCAGTATTGCGATCGCCGCCATCGGCAACATTACCAGCGTCACCGGCATGCCGTTATTGATGGCGCCGTTTGGGGCCTCATGTTTTCTTGCATTCGCGGTTCCCGACAGCCCTCTGGCGCAGCCTCGCAATATTATCTTCGGACATGCCATTTCCACAGCCGTCGGGCTTTTGGTTCTGACCCTTTTTGGACCCGGTTGGTGGTCCATGGCTCTTGCTGTCGGCATGGCGGTCGTGCTGATGCAGGTCACCCGCACCGGCCATGCCCCGGCCGGGGCCGATCCTCTGGTGGTTCTGGCCATACAGCCGACATGGAGCTTCCTGATTTTTCCGGTACTGACCGGAGCCGTAGTTATCGCCCTGATCGCGATAATTTTCAACAACCTCCGCTCTGGCGTCAGATATCCAAGGTACTGGTAGGAAGCTTATCCTTCCTGATGGCCGATGCGGGGGCGTCGCCACAACACATACAATAATGGCAACATTTCCATTATACTGCTATCTGTCTACTCTCTGGAGTGTTCCCGTTTGATCAGGAGGCACCCTAGGGTCCAGACTCATTCAAATGATGCCCTTTGGTTTGGAAAGAATAGCGCGGGACAAGAAGAGGACTTGAAATAAATGCCCATCATTATTGAAAGGCCTCGACGCCGGCCTGCGCTATTATCTCCAAATCCCTTCGGGACGCC
>CAZEFJ010000192.1:0-3926 GCA_964511465.1 uncultured Hyphomicrobiales bacterium | reverse complement strand
AACGACCGGAAGCGGAAATACGCGAAATATGAACCGCATAGCCGGTATGAATTACGTCAAGGATTTTCTTGGTATTGCCGTCAATCAAGGCAACTTCACCAGCGTCGCGAAGAGTGACCGAGAACATATTGTTCAGGTCATAGTTGTTAAGCTGTTTCTTGGGACGCTTGTTAACCGGAACGATAACCTTCCAAGAAGCCTTCATCTTGGCCATGCCCCATTCCGGAGGCTGCGGCGGTTCTTGCTGAAGGAAATTCACCATCAGTTCGATTTCAGCCTTGCTCAGCTTCGCACTCCAGTTAGGCATGCCGCCAGCGGAACCGTTGGTGATGAACTCTCTGATCGTGTCCGCGCCGCCATATTCCTTGACTTTATCAGGCGTCAGGGCCGGACCGGTGGCCCCTTTGCGGAGCGTACCGTGGCAACCGCCACAGTTGTTGAAATAGATCTTGGACGCTGCCTTCATATCGGCATCGGACAACTTGCCCGCCTGAGCAACCCCTGACGTAAGGGCCAGGACAGCAAGTCCAGAGACTGCCCCCGCTAAGCTACGTTTGATCATATGGTGATCCTCCCTCTCCCTTTAAAAACTTCTCAAAATGGAAGCGTCAACACAAGCATGTAGACGTCAACCCTCCCCTAAAATGTGGAAGCATTAACCTTACCCGCCCTTTGCACAGAGCGCTAATTCAAGTATGGAAATGTCAACCCTCCCCGTGCCCAATAGCAATTACTAATGGAACAAGCGGAACGTAACCACAGCCGACACCCTGCATCCTTAACCAAAGTCAAGTTGCCCTGGAAAAACTGACAGACCGTGGCTTTCACCCCCGATTAGAGCATGTTTCGGTCATTTGGAACCACTGAGACGGATTATGAGGCGCGGTGGATTGTCGGTATTTTGCCAGGGCATCAGGCAGATATGTCGGCTGTTGATTTTATGCCGCAAGTATGATTTCAGCGATGCCGCCCGTCACAAACGGCCTTCCGATGGTTTGAAAATTTTATCCTCATGAAATGATCGTTCTTTCGGGAGGGAAGGTAACGGTGACCGAGGTTCCCTTGCCGACCTCACTTTGCAGACTGATCTCGCCATCATGCAATTTCATTAGCTTCTGGCAGAGATGAAGCCCCAGCCCGGTGCCTTCATGGCGCCTCGAATGGTGACTGTCGGCCTGTTCAAAAGGCCTTAGCGCCTTGTCTATATCGTGTTTTGACATGCCCTCTCCGGTATCGGCCACCACGATGTTTATGGAACCGTTACGGTCGATGACGGAAATTGTAACCTTGCCGCCTGGTGGCGTAAAATTGATCGCGTTGGAAAGCAGATTGTTGAGTATCTGGATTATCGACTTCTCATCGCCACGCAGCATCGAAAGATTTGCTTCTATATCCGTGTCAAGGCGCAATCCTCCCGTTTTGGCCTGTGTTGAAAGCATTTTTACCGAACTATCGATAAGTGATGAGACATCCAGATTTTCTTCGTCCAGTTCATATTTCCCGGCTTCTACCTTGGAGATATCGAGGATGTCGTTGATCAGGCTGACGAGAAGGTCCCCACTGCTGTGAATATCCTTTACATATTCCTCGTAATGAGGATCGCCCAGCGGCCCGAAGGCCTTGATCTCCATCATCTCGGAGAAACCCATGATCGCGTTCAGCGGGGTTCGCAGATCGTGACTCATATTGGCAAGAAAATCTGATTTTGCACGGTTTGCAACCTCGGCCTCGGCTCTTGCTTCCCTGAGAATAATTTCCGCGTTCATCCGCTCGAATTCTGCCGCGGCCCTGTCGGCAACGATGCTCATGACATCTTTCCATTGCGGCTTTAATCTCAGCGGTTGTCGTGAGATCGCCCAAACAACGCCGATAATTTTTTCTTCGGCGGTTGCTATCGGGACACCGATGTATCCTTCCGCTTTCAGGTCGACAAGATCCTTGTCTTCGGGAAAAAGGCTTTGAACATCCCTTGGATGAAAACAGAAACTATTACTCGCAACATTCTCACATGGGGTATTTTTCAGAGCGTACTCAAAGTCCTCAGCCTCCTCCCCGTCAATTACCATGGAAGTCGTTATAATGCGTTTTCCATCAACGATCTTTCCGATGGCGGCGACGTCGGCGTCGAGCCATGCACAAAGTTCTCTGATTACCTTGTTGAAAAACTCATCTCCTATGTTTCCGACCATCGTGCTTGTCAGGGTCCGCAAAGCATCTTCCGCCTGCGCCTTATCGGTAATGTCGACCAGTATGCAGTGTGTCTGGAGAAAATTTCCCTGCTCGTCGTATCCGACCCTGCCATTGAACGAGACGATCCGGGACGATCCGTCCTTACAGATCATTTCGTATTCCGGAACTACAATTTCTCCGGCATCCTTGAAACGGGGGAAGTTCTCGCCAAACAGATGTTTTTCAGCAATAAAATCGCCGAACCAGTGGCCTATCACCTCCTCGTAGGTAAATCCGAACATCTTCAGCCATGCCGGATTGACCTCGATAAAATTGCCGTTGAAGTCCAGGGACTGATAGCCAAGGGGGGCTTTTTCAAATAACCGCTTGAAGCGAACCTCGCTGCTTTTCAGCGCTTCCTCCGCCTTCTTGCGTCTGGTGATGTCCAAAATGATGGCAACAAAGACCGGGGGAGTTTCCAACGGCATTAATTGCAGAAATGCCTCGACATCGTAGGTCGAGCCGTCCTTGCGTCTGTGAATGGTCTGGAAGGCAATGCTGTCACTGGTTCCATCACGTAGCGGTTTGATCAGATCCTCAAATTTATCCGATGTAAATTCAGTTTTCAGGTCAACCGGATCAAACGATCTCAGTTCGTCAATGCTGTAACCAAGGTTTTCCCGTGCGGCACGATTGACCAAAATAAATTTGAGAGTGTCGGCATTGAATATGTAGACCTCGTTAACCGACCGCTCGACAATTCGGCTCAGTAGTGCGCTAAGGTCTTCCACCCGAATGCGGTAATCATGTAACTCTTCGTATTTTTTAAGAGTGAAATAGCCAACCAGCAAGGCAATGGCGCTACTGAACCCAATCGTTATTACATGAGACTGCCAGAGGCCGATATTTGGTAAAATAAATTGTTTTATAGATTCAAAAACAGCCATCCCGGCGAACGCGGCCGCAAATACAATTAACAGTACTTTATGCCTGTTCATTTTCAATGTTACGATTCCCAGGATGGCAATGGCTTGCCGCTTATAAAATTTGCACCGGTGTCCTTCGTGTCAGTTTTCGTGCTAATGGGATCGACTTGCAACGTATCATCCTTTTATGATGGCGTCACCAGTTCGGCCCCCTCGTCCCGTATAAACAGCAGCACGATCAGGGCTACCATGAACAGCAGCACCCCCACCAAGGCAACGATGGCACCGGGATCCCTGTTGATGGTCAGAACCGCATATGAGAGAAAATCCGGGCCGGAAAAAAAGAGTTCATAGCCGTCGAAGGAAAGTACCCGCCTGTTCGGAAGCTTGAGTAACGCCCACCCTCTGGCCCACTCCTTATCCCCCTTGAATATCTTTAGCTCCAGGGCCGGATTACGGAATTCACGGCTAGCGGAGTAGGCCTTACCCACATCGTCAAGGGCAAAATCGGGGATAAGCCGCCCAGGCGCGATCCGGTAGCCTCGGAAACGGCTACCGCGCCGGCTTCTGAAGGTCAACCGAACGGTATCGGATACGCCATTGCCCGAGACCCGCAGCCGAATTCCCCGAGGCGTTTTGCCGTGATGCTTGATATAAACCGCGTTACCACGATAAAGAAGCGGCTCATTCAAACGGACGATCTGTTCCTTGATAACCTGGTCTCCCGACAGCAGGCTCAACGCGGCGTCCATCCGTTCCATGCCCCGGCGTTCCGAATAGGCCACATCAAGCCGGTTCAGGCGAAGCGATAGCCCCTGGGCACCCGGCATG
>CAZEFJ010000191.1:0-3954 GCA_964511465.1 uncultured Hyphomicrobiales bacterium | reverse complement strand
GGCCGCTGCGTCGATTGCGGCGAATGCCAGAGGGTCTGTCCGGTGGATATTCCGTTACGTCTGCTAAACACCAAACTCGAGAAGGAAGCCCTGGAAATGTTTGACTACAGTGTCGGGGTGGACCCCAGTCAAAAGTCTCTGGTGTCGTCGTTCAATGATTCCGACCCAGATAATTTTATCCGGTAGAGGCATGAAAAAATTACTTAAAAAACAGGATCTTAACAACTGGGTAGCCAAGCTTTCCTCGTATGATGTCTATTCTCCGGCATTTATTGACGATAACTGGGATTATCAGGTTGTCGGCGATGGTGACGAGGTCAGCCTGGATTTTACCCGGACCCTGCATTCGCCCAAGAACATAGTATTTCCCCAGCGCGAGGTTCTAATGACCTTCGAGCAGGAAAAGGGCGGTCAGCCGGAGGTCAGCGAAGTTATACCCGAGCCGGCCCCGTTCGTTGTCTTTGGCGTCAGGCCTTGTGACGGCAAGGGTCTGACCATGACCGATCTGGTCTTTACCAAGGAATATAAGGATCTGTATTACTGGGCCAGACGTGACAAGGGCGTTTTCATCGGCCTTACCTGCAACGAATCCCCGTCCCAGGCCTGTTTCTGTCTTTCCGTTGAAGGCTCTCCGCATGGCGAGGACGGCCTTGATATTCTGATGACCGAAATGGCCGACAGCTATTATGTCAAGGGACTGACCGACAAGGGTAAGGAAATAATCGAGCTTGGTGGCGAGTTGATGGCCGATGCCGGCGACAAGGACACTGAAGAGCTGGAAAAAGTTCACGCCGAATCGGAAAAGCATCAAATCCGCTCGGTCGACGGGCTTGAGGGTATCGCCGAAAAACTCAAGGGAATGTTCGAAGCCCCGTTTTGGAACGGCAAGTCGAATGCCTGCATCCAATGTGGAATATGCACTTTCCTGTGCCCGACATGTCATTGTTTCGACATAAACGACGAGGTTTTGAGTTCGTCCCCGCTCAAGGGAGAACGGGTCAGAACCTGGGACACTTGCCAGTTCCCGGACTTTACGATGCACTCATCCGGGCACAATCCCAGGGAAGATAACGGCTCGCGCCTGCGTCAGAGGGTGGCTCACAAATTCCAGTATTTCTTTGAGAACCACGGCGTACACCAGTGTATAGGTTGCGGCAGATGTGTCGTTGAATGCCCGGTGGGGATCGACATAATTGATGTGGTTAATGGAGCAGCCGATTATGCCGGATAACATTTACGTTCCAGCGATGGCGAGAATTTCCGAAATCAAGACGGAAACCGGTGGTATTAGACCGATAAGGACATTTCGCACCGAATTCGTTAATGGCGGTGGTTTCGACCATCAGCCCGGTCAGTGCGCAATGCTTTCCGTATTCGGCAAGGGCGAGGCGATGTTTTCAATATCCTCGGCCCCCCATATAGAGGAATACAAGCAATTCAGCATCGTCAAGTCGGGACGTGTCAGTAAGGCGCTTCACGACTTGCAGGTTGGCGATATCATCGGTATTCGCGGCCCTTACGGCAACACCTTTCCGGTCGATGACTGGAAAGGAAAAAACATAATCATAGTTGGCGGTGGCTGCGGTCTGGCTCCGGTTTGGCCGATTCTTCAGATCGCCCTTAAAAACAAAAATGACTATGGCGACGTCACCCTGTTCTATGGTGGCCGGACATCTGGCGATATTCTTTACCGGGGCGAAATAGATGATGTTCGCGGTGATGTAGAGGTCAATCTTTCCGTTGATGCCAAGGAGGACGGCTGGAAAGAATATATCGGTTTTGTTCCTTCCAACGTCATGGAAAAGAAGCCGTCGCCCGAAAACGCCATAGCCATAACCTGTGGCCCGCCGATAATGATAAAGTTTGTCATACAGAATCTCAAAGAACTTGGCTTTGCCGACGAGCAGATATATACAACTGTCGAAAACAAGATGAAATGCGGTATCGGCAAGTGTGGCCGCTGTAACATCGGCAAGGAATATGTGTGTATTGATGGTCCGGTTTATTGCTGGGCCGACTTGAAAGAGCTTCCGCAAGATTATTAGGCCTGTAGCACTATATATCTATAGCCTCGAACATATGGCGGGGCGACAAATATGGGGGGATTGTTTAGATGGATGTTACGGGGATGCTTTATGGCGCGAAACTGCTTGAAAAAGTAGGCTTTCCGGCGGCAACGGTTCTCGGCCCTGAAGCCAGCGATCATGATATCAAAAACCTTATCGAGACCTGCGGATCGGTCTTCGTCAAGCCTGTTTTCAAGGGTGGGGTCGGCAAAAAGGGAAAAGCCGGACTGATCGGACGGGCCAGTGACCTGAGAACGGCGATCAGGGAAAAGGAACGCCTGTATTTTGCCAAACACACGGTCGGCAATATTACCTACAAGGCGCATGGGGTTACTTTCGAGGGTGCAGTTCCGGCCAAGCACGAGGTTTATTTTTCAATTAGCGATTCGACCAAGTTTCGCGCTCCCCTGATTACCATAACCCATCGTGGCGGTGTCGATATCGAGGAGCTGGACAAGGACCAGATAGCGGAAGTTCCTTTCGACGCACTGACCGGGCTCAAGGCTTTTGTAATCGCCAACGCACTTTCAGACCTCGGCGCGCCGCGGGAGATAGTCTCTCCTCTGGTTCAGAATCTTCCCAAGCTGTGGGATCTGTTTCACCATAACGGCATGACCACGCTGGAACTGAATCCGATCCGCATGGCCCAGGGTAAAGGCGGGCGTCTGATCCCTGTCGCCTGTGATTTCAAGTGCGGGCTTGACCGTGACGATCACAGGGTTGATCGCCTTGATCTGCCGAGCGACCTGTTCACCACCGACGACACCGACTTGGAACAGGAAATAAACCAGCTTCGCACATACCAGGGGCAAAGCGACGTATATGTGATTAACGACAAGGGTACAATTCTCGCTCCGACTTTCGGCGGCGGGGCCAATTCGCTGGTTACCGAGGGGCTTGGCGACGACGCGATTATTTCTTCCGACTTTGGCGGTAATCCGCCTTACGAGAAAATGCACAAGGTAATGAAAATATGCCTCAAGCACTGGCTGCCCCAGACCAATGTGCTGTTCGTAATCGGCGGCAAGTCAAACAACACCGATATATTTGAAACCTTCCGCGCAATGTCGGATGCATTGCGTGAATATTTCAACGAGAACGGGCCGACCCCGGTCTTCGTGGTGATCGGTCGGGGCGGGGTTAATCTGGTCCGCGGCATGGGAACCTTCAAGGATGTTCTGGAATCGCTTGGACTGCCTTACCGTATTTTCGGACATGATTCCGCGATGAGCGACGTGGTCCAGTATTCCCAGCAGATAGACAAATGGATGAAAGCCGGTGGCCGGGCCGAAATAGCGGCTATGTTAGGTGTCGAAAAATGAAGAAAAAAGCGGTTGAAGCTTTCCGGTATTACGTTGGTTGCCCGTCTCTAGACGGGCTGGCTTCCAAAGATGACCGGATTTGCGTGCTCAACATACTTGGCAGCGAATCCAGGGGCGTTACCCCGATAAGTCATGCTTATTCCGGGGGCAATGTTGCTTTTGGCACATCACCCGGACGTCAGGGGCAGGTTCTGGAAACCCCTGTCGGAGATATTCCGGTATTCAACAATGTCCGTGAGGGACTCAAAGCAGGACATACTTTCAATGTCGGTGTCGTCTATCTTCCCCCGGCGGGAGTGCGCGATGGGGTTGCCGAACTGATCCGGGTAAATCGTGACCTCGAGAAAATCATTATTATCACCGAAAAGGTATCGGCCCATGATGCCCGTGAAATAAGGGTCTTAGGCCAGCAGGGAAAGGTTGATATCTTTGGTGCTAACTGCCTTGGCATCGCCGATTCATGGGTTCAGGTGCGCTATGGCGGCGCGTTGGGTGGAGATCATCCGGCGGAAACTCTGCACAAGGGATCGATTGCGATATATTCCAATTCCGGCAACTTCACTACC
>CAZEFJ010000190.1:2926-3996 GCA_964511465.1 uncultured Hyphomicrobiales bacterium | reverse complement strand
CGTATTGCCTTGTCGGTAAGCTTGTCATCGCGGGTGGATAATACATAGGCGTCCAGGCCACCCTTCTTATCGATAGTGCGTAGCGTATGCATACACACCTTGAGACGCACCCTCGAGTTCAAGGCGTCGCTTAATATTGAAACCCGCTGCAAATTGGGCAGAAACCGCCGCCGCGTCTTGTTATGGGCATGGGAAACGTTGTTTCCTGCCTGCACGCCCTTGCCGCTGAGATCGCATCGCCTGGACATCCTGAATTTCCTCATCCCTTGTAATTTACCAGCCACGCCGGGGAATGGCGGTTTTTAAGCAACCCCGAGGCTATAGTCAAGGGGACAAACACGATTACAAGCCTTATAATGCCAGTGTTCGATAGCGAGACCGCAACCAGGTCAACACTAACAGAGGGCATTGCACCGTCTTATGGAGAGGGCTAATCTCAATATCCAGGAAAAAATAAATGATTAAACCTCAATTCATAGCCGCCGCCGGTGTCGTGGTTGTTATTGCCGCTGTCGGACTTAACTATGCCATGCTGCGTGAAGAGTCGGTTCCGATCCCGGAACCGGTGAGCAAAAGTGCAACGCCGGATTCCGCGCCCGACAGCTTGCGTGAGCAGCCGCGCCCTCCGTCATTCGACGTGGTCCGCATCAATTCCAAAGGCGACACCGTCATAGCCGGGCGCGCCGCCCCCGGAAGCACGGTGAGAATTCTTGACGGTGAGGCGCTGATCGGCAAGGTGATTGCGAACAGACGCGGCGAATGGGTGTTCCTGCCGGAAAAGCCTTTACCTCCGGGCAGCCGCAAATTTCGTCTTGAAATGATCCTCAAAAGCGGGACCATGGTGGCTTCAAAAGATAGCGTAATCCTGGTAGTTCCGGAAAAGAACAAGGATATAGCCGGACAACCCGTAGACGGGGGATCGCAAGCCCTGGCACTGAAAATACCGCGCAACGGCCCGGCCTCCGTCCTGCAAAATCCGTCACCGGATGCAAGTGGCATGAGCCTGAGCGTTGATGCAGTGGATTACACCGACAAGGGCAAACTGTCGATCAGCGGCCGGGCGACGGCAA
>CAZEFJ010000190.1:0-2826 GCA_964511465.1 uncultured Hyphomicrobiales bacterium | reverse complement strand
CGGACATATGGATCGGGGATTCGCTACACCCTGATATTCAAGGCTAACGCTGACCGAATTAAAAATGCCGACCTGATATACCCCGGCCAGATATTTACCCTGCCAAAGGTCAATTAACCAATTCCCGATAATGATTTTAATATCCCTGTTAACGGAGTTTGAAATTTGCTGAGCAGTGTATTGCCGCCAATTCATCGCAAAGGCTGGCCTTTCGTCGGACTTTTCGCAGCCCTTACAGTTGCCCTGTTTCAACTGGCCACCCCCGCCGGATGGGTTGGTGTTGTGCTGAGCCTGTGGTGCGCCTATTTTTTCCGTGACCCGGATCGTATAACCCCCAATCGTCAGGGCTTGATAATATCGCCCGCCGACGGGATAGTTCAGTTGATCGACACCGCGCTGCCCCCCCCGGAACTGGAAATGGGGGATCAACCCAGACTCCGTATCGCGGTCTTCATGAACGTCTTTAATGTTCACATAAACCGCGCCCCCAGCGACGGTACAGTTACCCGACTTGCCTATCACAAAGGCCGGTTTCTCAACGCCTCGCTGGACAAGGCAAGTGAGCTAAACGAAAGAAACGGCGTTCGCATGACGACCACGGACGGCCACGACATCGCCTTTGTCCAGATCGCCGGGCTGGTTGCCAGACGCATAGTATGGTGGATATCGGAAGGCGACCGGCTAAAGGCCGGAGAGCGATTCGGCCTGATCCGGTTCGGCAGTCGGGTCGATGTTTATCTTCCCGCCGGAACAAGCCCGCAGGTCGTTGTCGGACAAACGACAATCGCAGGCGAGACCGTAATCGCCGACATGACCGCATCCGAGCCAGCCCGCAGTGGAGAAACCCGTTGACCGCCACCCCTAATCCAGGCCCCCGCCGCAAACGCATCAAGGAGCTTCCCTTCAACCGGATGATTCCGAATATTCTGACCCTGCTGGCCCTGTCGGCAGGAATGACCGCAATGCGTTTTGCGATCCAGGAACGATGGGAAGATGCGGTACTGGCAATCACGGTGGCGGCAATTCTCGATGCCCTGGACGGTCGCGTCGCGCGGGTTCTAAAGGGTGCCAGCAAGTTCGGTGCGGAACTGGATTCGCTGGCGGATTTTATCAACTTCGGGGTCTCGCCGGCAATGATGATGTACCTTTGGACAATGAACGACGCCGGACGTGTCGGCTGGATTCTGGTACTTGTGTTCGCGATTTGCTGCGTTCTCCGTCTGGCCCGTTTCAACACCAATCTGGACCTCCCGGAGATGCCGACATGGGCCTATAATTATTTTAACGGCATACCGGCCCCGGCCGGGGCCGGGCTGGTGCTGTTCCCGATGATCCTGTCGTTTCAGTTTGGCGACTATATTTTCCGCAATCCCTGGTTCGCCGGTCCGTTGATGCTGGTTGTCGGGGGACTTCTGGTCAGTCGGATTCCAACCTATGCCTTCAAGAAATTCAAGGTGCCTCATCCCTGGGTACTGCCGACAATGCTGTTTGTCGGGCTACTGGCGGCCTTCGCTATCAGCGTGCCATGGTTTACCCTGTCCATGGTTATGGCGGTTTATTTGATATCAATTCCTTTTTCCGTGCGCTCTTACAAACGTCTGCAAAGAGAAGAGGAAGTAAACGATATGGATGCAGGTATGGGTAACGGAACAAACGATACGCCAAGATGACCCAGATTTACGCTGCCATTGATATAGGCACCAACAACTGCCGCCTTTTGATAGCCCGCCCATCGACCACCAACGGGATCAGGGTAGTCGGCTCTTTTTCCAGAATCGTGCGCCTTGGCGAAGGGGTGTCCGAAAGCCGTCGACTAAACGAGCAGGCGATGGGCCGAGCCGTTGAAGCGCTGAAAATTTGTGCGACAAAAGCAGCCACAGGAAAGGCCCTGCGGACATGGGCGGTTGCCACTGAGGCCTGCCGCCGGGCAGAAAACCGACAAGTCTTTATCGACCGGGTGAAGGAAGAAACGGGCATTGTCATAGATATAATCTCGGCACGGCGGGAAGCCTGTCTGACTCTTGATGGATGTGCCCCACTTCTCAATAAAGATGTTCCGTTCGGGCTGGTCTTCGATATCGGCGGAGGCAGCGTTGAAGTGATATGGGTGGAAACCCGGAAAGGATCTAAACCCCGGCTGATAGACACCGTGTCATTGCAGCTTGGGGTGGTCAGCCTGGCAGAGCGTTACGGCTTTAACGCTATAGGCAAAAATGATTATGCGATGATGATGGAGTTTATCGATAAAAATCTTGTCGATTTCGATACCAGGCACTCCATAGGCCACAGAATTGCAGAAAATCAGGTTCAGATGCTCGGCACTTCGGGTACCGTCACCATGCTGGGCGGGATATACCTGAACCTTGCCCACTATAGCCGGGCCAGGGTGGATGGCCTGGATATGGATTTTGACACTATCGCGGAAATAAATTCCTCACTGGTCGCAATGAGCGCCAAATCACGTACCGAATATCCATGCATCGGACATGGACGGGCCGACCTTGCGGGGGCCGGATGCGTCATCCTTGACGCCATATGCAGACGATGGCCGGTCGGCACCCTGCGGGCTGCCGACCGCGGCATCCGTGAAGGCCTGCTGTTGTCGATGTTTGCCGAGGATTCAGCTTATGGCTAAACGAGTGGGGGCCAAGCTTTCCGGGCGCGGCATGAAGACCAGGGTAAAGACCGCCAAGGGACGTAAAACTTCATCCACCCTGTGGCTGGCCCGCCAGCTAAACGACCCTTATGTGGCAGAGGCCAGGCGCCGGGGATATCCATCACGATCCGCATTCAAGCTGATTGAGATAGACGACAAATTCCATATCC
>CAZEFJ010000189.1:0-4002 GCA_964511465.1 uncultured Hyphomicrobiales bacterium | reverse complement strand
GGCCGCCGTCGGTAAGCACCCCATCGACATCCAAGGACAACAGTTTGATCGTTTTCAGGCGCTCGATCAATTCTTCACGGGACAGTTTTTTGGATAATGATTTCATGGTCAAATTATTACAGACTTTTGTCATTGGCCACCATTGCCGCAAAATCTTCGGCAGGGACCGGGCGGCTGAAATAGAACCCCTGGATTTCATCGCACCATTGCTGGCGCAAAAACGCCAGTTGTGTTTCGTTCTCGACACCCTCGGCGATAACCTTCAATCCCAGGCTTTGTCCAATCGCAATGACCGCCGCGGCCAGCATCGCACCACCGCCATCGCCGCCGATGTCAACGACGAATGACTGGTCTATCTTAATTACGTCTATGGGGAAATTGCGCAAATAGTTCAATGATGAATAACCGGTACCGAAATCGTCCACCGACAACTGTATCCCCAACCCTCTGATGTCCTTGAGAACGGCGATCACGTCATCCGTATTTTCCATCAGGGAAGTTTCCGTAATTTCCATCTCAAGCATCCTTGGGGCGAGGCCGGTGCTGTCCAGTATTTTGGTAATGTCATTAAGCAGGCTCTTTTTCGTCAACTGGCGCATGGAAAGATTTACCGACATTTGTAACGGCCTCATTCCACCATCAAGCCATGACTTGAGTTGGGTGCAAGCTGTGCCAAGTACCCATTCCCCAATCGGCACGATCAAGCCGGTTTCCTCGGCCAGAGGGATAAATTTCGCTGGCGACAGCAATTCACCGGTTTCAGGAATCCGCCACCTTAGAAGAGCCTCCATCCCGACTATCTTGCCACGCCGAAGCTCGACCTTGGGCTGGTAGTAAATTTCCAGTTCTTCGTTCTCCAATGCCCTGCGAAGACCTTTTTCCATGCGGATGCGCTTACGGGCACGGATATTCATATCCTCGGTAAAGTACTGATAGTTATTGCGCCCTTCCCTTTTGGCGTGGAAAGACGCGGTATCGGCATTGCGAATAATATCTTCAACGGTTTCCCCATCGTCGGGAAAAACGGCCACCCCTATGCTAACCGTAATTAATATTTCAGTATCACAACCATCAACATTTATCGGCCTTGCCGCTTCTATCAACAGGCGGTTGAGAATAATGGTGGTCTCATCGTCAGAGCGAATTTTAGGAAGAACTACGAGAAATTTATCACCACTAAGTCGGCCTATAATATCGCAATCACGAAGACAGTCTTTAAGGCGCTGGCTCATTTCAACCAGGACACTGTCGCCGACATTGTGATTGAACTCGTCATTGACGGACTTGAAATGGTCCAGGTCAAGATAAAGAATCCCCACCCGCTCCCGGGTGGCCAGGGCATTCTTCTGGGCCTGGAGAATGCGATCCTGAAGCAAATTGCGGTTGGGCAGGCCGGTCAACGCATCATAGTTTGTATAAAAGTCTTCCTTGTCATCCATTCGCTTGAACTTGCCGGCATCGTAGAAAGTTCCGACATAGGCTTCGACACTGCCATCCTCAGCCTCCAGCGCGGTAAGTGACTGCCACTGCAGATATACCTCGCCGTTCTTGCGGCGATTCCATATTTCTCCCTGCCATTTACCAGACCGGGCAAGGCTTTTCCTGATGCTGTTGTAAAATTCGTCGTCATGACGGCCGGACTTGAGAAAACCGGGGTTTTTGCCTATGGCTTCCTCGGATGAGTAGCCGGTGATGGAACTAAACGCAGGATTGACCTGAACAATCCTGTTTTGGGAATTGCTTATTATGATTCCTTCGCTGGCCGTTTCAAAGACCGCATCCGCCAGCCTTATTCTGATGTCCGTATCAGCCAGTTCAGTGACGCCTGAACTGATATTTTTCAGAACCTGTCTTTTGCTCACGCCGCCCCACCAAGAGATATTAATGTATCAATCCTTACCCCGACCATACACCTTTTGCAGGCCCATAAAAACACTGTGTTTTCCAGTTTCACCAAACAACACCGATATAAAGATAACATAAGTATATAAAATTTTATCTAAATACAAAACATAATTAATGGCAAATAATAGTTTTGCACTAATTGGTAATTAATAGTATTATTTGTATAGTATATTTTATATGCAACAATCTTACTATGGTGAATATTATGGGCGGACTTGTTTACACCACCTCCGAACACCGATTTGCCAAATACCGCAGGGCTAACAACCTGCCAAAACGGGGCAAATCAAACGGCAATGGCAACCGCGGCAGCATATTGGGAAAATACGGCTTTACTCTCTTTTGCTGGATGATTTGTTTCTTGTTAATAATGTCTTCAATTATTTATTACACTACCGACGCCAGTAAGGTTAATTGGGAAAAGCTGTTATTTAACCGGAAGATACCCACCCCACAGGTTGAGATAGACAACGTAGCGCTGGGCATGACGGCAACCAAGGTCCGGCAAATTCATTCAAACCTGTCTTTGATTATCGACCGTAACGGCATGACAAAGGGTTCATACGTTTCCAATGGATCGCTGTATTCAGTCTGGTTTATCGGCGCCGGTCGGGACAAAAAAGTCTACCGGATACGCTACGATAATATTTTCAGCAACATCGGCGAAGCTGAAATAATAAATGGAATTAACCGGAAATACGGCCGTCCGGCATCCAGTGACTGTCGACGAAACGTATCTACTTTCGCTAACGAATGCCGTTTTAAATGGTGGCCGAACGGCGGCGCGTCCCTGTATCTATTTATCGCCACAAGAAATGACAAAACAACCAAGGTTGCCATGGTAGCCACCGACCTCCGACTTGACGGCCAGCGCCAGCGCGCCATGGCGGCAAGCCGGGCAACCATCACCCCGTTTGGCATGGGCAAGAAAACAGGTAAGGGCACCTGAAGAAGTAACCTCGCAAGAGCAGAAATGTCGCCGGGAAATACCCGAATAGTATAGGAGTTGTAAACGCAAAGTGGTATAGTACAACAAGGATGGTACGGTCTGAACCAGTCGCCGGTTGTTATGGCAATGAAAGGATATGTGTCACATGCTTGTTGAAAACATACTGAAGAATAAAGGCTCGGACGTAGTTTCCGTCAGTCCAGAAATGACTGCGGTGGAAGTGGCCAAAACTTTCTCTAACAAGAAAATCGGATTTGCCATAGTACGCGACAACCGTAGTGGCAGTATAATCGGCACCGTGACCGAGCGTGACATCGTTAACGACATGTCTGAAAACGGCGCAAAGACAGCGGAATCCATTGTCAAAGATTTTATGACCACCAACATAGTCACCTGTGAAACGGCCGACACGCTGCAAAAGGTAATGAGCATGATGACGATTAAACGCACTCGTCATGTGCTGGTGATGGACGGTAAAGAGGTTGCCGGAATTGTCAGTATCGGCGACGCGATCAAGTGCCGCCTGGAGGAGACCATGCTGGACGAGGAATCGCTTCGCGAGTACATCTCCGGCATGGGCTACACCTGAGCCGGATTGCTCTCAACCTGTTATACCAACAACCGGCGGACTTCCATTGGATAGCTATTCCTTTGTAGCTTCCTGGATGTTGCTCATTTTTTATTCTTCTTGACCAACTTAGCCTTCGCGGCGGCATCAGAGCGGGCGATACGGATGCGGGCGGCGGTTACTGCCTTGTCAAGATCGGCCTCGGAACAAAGGCCAAGACTTACCGGATTGCGCGGTTTTATTTGTGAAGAGTTCCAGTGGGTCTTTTCACGGATTGCGGTAATGGTCGGCTTTGTCGTACCGATTGCCCTGGAAATCTGTCCATCACTAAGTTCGGGACAGTTTTTCAACAGCCAGGCGATAGCATCGGGGCGATCCTGACGCTTCGACACCGGGGTATAGCGGGCCCCTTTGCGGGTTGGCTTCGGCAAATTTACGCTGGGAGGAGACATCTTTAGCCTCTGGGTCGGGTCAGCCGAACAGCGGTCGATCTCTTCTTGCGTCAACTCGCCACTGGCAATCGGATTCATCCCCTGCATCCCAATCGCCACATCTCCATCGGCAATGGCCTGCACCTCCA
>CAZEFJ010000188.1:0-4030 GCA_964511465.1 uncultured Hyphomicrobiales bacterium | reverse complement strand
TCAAGGCCCCGACCGTTTTTCGGTCGGGGCCTTGATAAAACTGGCTCCGGCGGCAGGACTCGAACCTGCGACATAGGGATTAACAGTCCCCCGTTCTACCAACTGAACTACGCCGGATTACACGTTGGAGGCGCGGGCCGGAATCGAACCGGCGTACACGGCTTTGCAGGCCGCTGCGTAACCACTCCGCCACCGCGCCCTATGCCTCCACATCAAAGCCAAAATCAAAGGCCATGCGCAACAGACCGTACAAGCCACGACGGCTTGGGCAGGGGAAACTAGACGCTGCAAAACTGCGGGTCAAGATATAGTCAGGATATAGTCAAAATACCAGACTGAAATTATTTCATGATAGTTTGGGGACTGTTCACGTCTGCGGCGTTGTCATCAACCCCCGCTCCGATGTATATAACTGGACGTTGTTTTTAATGAATATGGTGCTGTCATGAAATATGCCGCCGCACGCAGGAATATGGTGGACAACCATATTCGTCCAAACAAGGTAACCGACCCCTTGATACTCTCGGCGATGAACGAATTGCCACGCGAGATATTTGTCCCACCGACGATGGCCGGCGTCGCCTATGTTGATGATGCGATAAAGCTCGGCAATGGGCGGTTCTTTATGGAACCCATGGTTTTGGCGCGATTGCTCCAAGCCGCACAGGTCATGCCCGACGATGTGGTTCTTGATATAGGCTGCACCAGCGCCTACGGCTCAGCCATTCTGGCCAGAATGGCAAGCACTGTAGTCGCGCTGGAAAGCGAGCCGTCGCTGGCCGCCATAGCCAACAAAACCATAATCGAGTTGGGGCTGGACAATGTCGCCGTCGTTGAAGGGCCGCTTGACAAGGGATATGGCAAACAGGCCCCCTATGACGTGATTATCATAAACGGGGCAATTCCTGACATTCCCACGATAATTACCGACCAGCTGGCCGAAGGCGGAAGACTTTTAACCATTATTTCGGACGGACCGATAGGCAAGGGGGTGTTGGCAAAACGCAACGGAAACATTATCTCCAGAAATGAACTTTTTAATGCCTCGGCCCCGGCCCTGCCGGGTTTTTTACTTGCAAACTGATAACCGATAAATGAGCCTGGAATGCACAAGATTTACTGTATGAGAGCACGTCTGCCTGTTGTCTTGGCCTTTTTGTCTGGCTTGGCTAGCCCTGCATGGGGCGCGGAAAACCAGACTCTGGGACAATCCCTGATTGACGCCTATCTCAGCAACCCTACGCTTATGGCCCAGCAGGCCAAGGTGCGCAGCGTTGACGAACAGCTTCCACAGGCACTTTCAGGATGGCGGCCTACCGCCAAAGTAACCGCCGACAACGGCACCGAGGCGACATTTTCCAATGCCACGACGTTGGACAAACGCCGCCAGCACCGAAACCCCCGTTCGCTAAGTTTCACGCTGTCACAACCAATATACAGCGGTGGCCAGACATTGGCGGCGACCAGCAAGGCCGAAAACTCGATAATGGCGGAACGGGCCCAACTGCAAGTTGTCGAACAGAGTGTACTTCTGAGCGCCGTTACCGCCTATGCCAATGTTTTTCGCGATCAGGCGGTATTGGCGCTTAAAGTCAACAACGAACAGGTGCTTAAACGCCAGTTGGAAGCAACCAAAGACCGCTTCCAGGTTGGTGAGATTACCCGCACCGACGTTCACCAGGCGGAATCGCGGCTGGCCCAGGCCACGGCCGACCGTATAGGCGCCGAGGGAGATCAGGTGTCATCCCGCTCGGCTTTTACCAATATAGTCGGCAAACCTCCAGGTCGGCTCAAGGCTCCTGAAATGCCGTTTAATCTTCCCAAAAGCATCAAGGAAGTGATCGCCGCAGTCGCCGAAAACCCCAAGGTGGCGGTCGCCGAGTACAAGGAAATGGCACTGCTTGACAACGTAGATAAAACCCGGGGAGAGTTGCTCCCTTCGGTTTCCCTGTCGGGCACAGCCAGTCGGTCTTTTAATGCCTCTGGAGAAACCTCCCGTTCCGATTCCTACGAGGCCAAGCTAACCTTGACCATGCCCCTTTATCAGGCTGGCTCGGTCTACTCTAATTTGCGCCAGGCAAAGCAGGATGTCGCCGAGCAGCGAAGCAAGATAGATCAGGAACGCCGTGACGCAACCGAACGGGCAACCCGTTCCTGGGAGGCGCTCAGGACGGCGCGGGCGCGAATCGAATCATTTAAAACACAAATAAAGTCATCAGAGGTGGCACTTGAGGGGGTAAAGAGAGAAGAGGCGGTCGGATCGCGGACTATTCTCGATACTCTTGATGCCGAACAGGAATTACTTGATGCCAGGGTTAATTTGGTAACCGCACAACGTGATGAAATCGTTGCTGTTTTTGAGCTTAAAGAAGCTATAGGAAGCCTCACCATGGCATCTATGGGGTTGTCAGTGGATGCCTATGACCCGACAAAACACTATAGAGAAGTGCGAGAAAAGTGGTTTGGTGGAAATAGTTCTGGTGAAATTGACTAAATTGTTTTCTTGTTAAATTTAATAGTAACGGATTAGTAACATTCTATTGGATATGGTTAACAGTTGTATATGGTTAGCATTCAATCGAATGGGTAACGTATGAGTGAACAGGACGCAGTAGCGGAAGGAGAAGCCGGACAGGAACCTTCGATGGAGGATATTCTTGCCTCCATCCGCAGGATTTTGTCCGAAGACGGTGAGGAGGAAGGCGCAGAGGAAGAAACAGCGCCCGAGCCGGAACCGACCCCGGAGCCAACCCCGGAACCTGAGCCAGCCCCGGAGCCGGAACCCGAGCCGGAGCCGGAACCTGAACCAGCGCCGGAACCTGAGCCTGAGCCAACCCCGGAACCAGTGCCGGAGCCTGTTATAGAACTGGTGGAACCGGAACCTGAACCGGAGCCTATCCCGGAACCTGCCCCCATGCCTGCCCCGGAACCCGCCCCGACACCTCCCCCTGCCCCGGAACCAGCCCCGGCGCTGGCTCCCGCGCCGCGCCCTGAACCTGCGCCATTGCCGGAACCGGAAGATATCCTGGAATTAACCTCGGCGATGATTGCGCCGGTGGAAAGCATCATATCCGAGCCGACGGTTCAGATATCTGCCGATGTTTTGGGAGAATTGGCGCGCGCCATTCTTAACCAGCGTGATATATCCGTTGGCGGCAGCGATATGACGCTTGAAGGAATGGTGCGTGAAATGCTACGTCCGGTTCTAAGAGAATGGCTGGACCGTAATCTGCCCTATCTAATCGAACGTCTGGTCAAAAAGGAAATAGATCTGATGGTCAACCGGGCAGAGAACCTGGACAGATAAGGTATTTTCACCCAGTTAACCGTACGCCAATATTCTTTCGGCAATTCCCCGCCGAGATAAAACAAGCAGAAAGGATAGTTCGGCTATGCTGGACAAGACCTATCGACCAGGTTCGGTCGAGAAAGAGATATACGCCAAGTGGGAGAAGTCCGGGGCCTTTGCTGCCGACCCGCAATCGTCGGCCGATCCCTACACCATTATTATTCCACCACCGAACATTACCGGCAGCCTGCACATGGGCCATGCCCTTAACAACACCATACAGGACATTCTGATCCGCCATCAGCGAATGCGCGGACGTGACGCACTGTGGCAACCAGGAACCGACCATGCCGGCATCGCAACCCAGATGGTGGTGGAACGCCAGCTGGAGGCGGAAGGAAAGACCCGTCATGACCTTGGACGTGAAAAATTCATAGAAAAAATATGGGATTGGAAAGCCAGTTCCGGAGGGGCAATAACCGAACAGCTTCGTCGACTGGGGGCATCATGCGACTGGTCGCGGGAACGATTTACCATGGACAGCGGCCTTTCCACCGCGGTCCGCAAGGTTTTTGTCGACCTCTATAAACAGGGCCTGATCTACCGGGACAAACGTCTGGTCAACTGGGATCCCCTGCTTCACACCGCAATTTCCGATCTTGAGGTGGAACAGCGCGAAGTCGTCGGAAACATGTGGCATTTCAAATATCCCATCGAAGGCCGTGAAGGAGAGTTCATAAC
>CAZEFJ010000187.1:0-4035 GCA_964511465.1 uncultured Hyphomicrobiales bacterium | reverse complement strand
GTCCGCCAATGTTCCATCAAGCGGATGTAACCGGCATAGTAACGGCCCAATTCTTCAAGATCGCCATAACATGGCCCGGATCGGATGCCAAGGCCTTGTTGTAGCTGGTCTCAGCCGCCCTGAAGTCTCCTCGGTCCTTGTACAGGTTGGCAAGATTGTAATGGGCATCGGCAAAGCCGTCGTTTATTTCGGCGGCCCGGCGATAGGCATCTTCGGCCGCGGCAAGACGTCCCATGGCGCACAGTACGGTACCAAAATTGACGTGAAAGTTATGGTCATTGTGACGGGCTTCAATTGCCCTACTTATCAGGATATGGGCTTCCTCATGGTGGTCGGTCTGATGGGCGACAAGACCAAGAAGATTAAGAGCGTCGGGATTGTTCGGCTCGACCTCAAGAATTTTTTGATAAAGGTCATATGCCTCTTTATTCCGGCCTGCGCGGTGATCTTTAACGGCCTGATCAAGGGCCTCCTGAATGGTATATTCACCGGTCATTTAAATATGCTCTCCACCCCCCACAGGCCGCTGTTTCCAACCTTCAGGTTGAACCGTAAAGCCGTGCGTTTTTCAGTGTTGCTGCCGTGAATTTCTAAAAAGCTGGCCCGGCGGGGCTTGTTTACAGGTACTCCGGTAACATCCCAGGCGGTCAACAGACCGGGAAATGAGGCATTATCGAAACGTTCGGATGGCCATTTGTATGCATTAAAGTAAAACTTTCCGTCCCGGCAGGCACTGATCAGCCAGTAGAAATCGTCGGAAGAAAGTTCAAGGCCGTCCGGTGAGGTGCCAAATACACCCCCGGTTTCCATTGCCCGCTCAAGTTTATGCAAGTCTTTATCGCGCAGCCATACCTTCTCTTTGTTGCCGCGCCACGGGCTCATTATATCTGCACCATTCTCGACAACTATTTTAGAAATGTCGGAGGGGCCGATAACCCGTACCTTCAACAGGTTTGCTCCACTTTTACCACCGGCGGTAAGGTCGTATGTGCGTACCTGTTCGATGTAGATGGCGTTATATACAAAACGATAGCGATCCGGCGCCCCAACAACACAGGCAGCGCGCAAATCATCGCCGTTGAGGTAGCTGAACCACGAAAACTTGCGCGACAGGGGATCGTCTGAGCCGTTATAGGCGCAACCACCTAAAAAGACGAAGAACCCCAGTATTATCGCTCGTGATATCATCTGCCAATAATACATCAATGTAGCCCATACTGAGCCGTATTTTTAAGGCAATAACCGGAACCGTACGCATTGCGTATAATTACCTGAAAATCAGATAATTAAGTGTGGCTGACAAAAACCGCGCATCAAAGGAAAAAATTAACGATTTAGCCCTAAATTCTGGTTTCTGGCAGATGCGTCGGATCGGAACGATTACTCTCTTAGGTTGGAGGCCCAGTGAGTATGTGGAACGGACAGCATATTTTATGACAACCGTCACGCAAGGTATTTCACGCGCTTTTCCAGTCTCGCCATGGTTCGCATGGGGAGGCATGCGGTTGCCATCGTCATACATATCTTTTTTTGTAAAAGTGCTGCTTCTGGCGGCAGCGTTCGTCCTCATTGCCCCGGCATTTGCGGCCGACAAAATGAGTGCCCGGCAACTGTCGGCCGAAGCCTCCAGGCTATACCAAAAGGCGGCAAAGACGCCCAACCCGGCGGCTCGCCTCAAGCTAATCGAAAAATCTATCGCCAACTTTAATGCGATCATTCACGACTACCCCGAAAGCGACCTTGCCAAAAAGATTCTCGGCGGTAAAAAAGTCGGCATAATTTCGCGTAGTGATCTTCGCCAGGCATATGAAAGAACCAAAATAGCAAAGTCCAGATTTAATGATAACGGTCTGGAAATAAAGAAACTTTGCTTTGCTTCCCCAAGTCCGTCATGCTTGGCAGAGCAGGCGTTCGAGACGGCCAGAGGCATCGAAAACCCCACCGACCACGCCCTCGCGCTGGCGATGGTCGCCGAGGCCAAGGCCAAGGCCAACAAGATTTCCGAGGCGATTGAGATAGTCGGATATATGGCCGGTACCACCGATCGTGCCAAATCCCTGTTCCACATTGCCATGGCCCAGGTCAGGAACGGCGATCTTGACGGGGCACTGGAAAGCGCACGTTCAATCAGCCGCCCAATTATTTTCAGGGTTCTTACGCTGGGCCATATTGCCGCCGCCCAGGCCAATGCCGATGATCTTGAGGGATCACAAAAGACCATTGACGAAAGCCTCGGCCTGGCCCGGGGCATTGGAGACATAGAGGAGCGTTCCAGGGCCATGGGTGCATTGGCGGGGGCCGAGGCCAAGGCCAAAAAATTATCCCGCGAGGCTCTGCGGACTTATGACGAGAGCATGGAAAACGCTCGCGAGATCAAAGATATGTTTCGCCTTGCCCTGTTTTTCCGCGACATAGCGGTCGAACAGGCCGCTGCCGGGTTCCTCGATAAATCGGAAAAAACATTCGCCCGCGCCTACGATACCAGTCAAGGTTTTATCGGTTTCGAGACATTGCGGGATACCATACTTAGCGATCATGCCGAAGCATTGGCGGACAGCGGGGATATTGCGGGCGCGATTAAAATAGCCAACAATATCAAGGGCAAAAGTAACACCAAGGCATTGGCAATGGTGATTATCGCCGGTGCTCAGGCCAGGTCCGGGGATATCGCCGGGGGATTGAAAACAGCACGTTCGATCGGACGATCCGGTGTCCGGGCGATGGGGCTTAGCCGTATAGCCGCGATACAGGCCGATGCCGGAGACCTCGCAGGGGCCAGGAAAACCCTGGCCGGGGCAATCAATTTTGAGCCCGGCGGCAAGAAGGCGAACGCCCTGACCATGATCGCGATTGCCGCGGCCCAGTTCAAGGTCGGCGACAACACTGCCGCCGCGATGACCACTGCCCGGCTTCTTAAAGACGCCCGTGAAACCAAAGACGAAATGTCACGAACGGGCTACCTGACATTTATTGTTCGCTCCCAGGCCGACGCCGGTAACATCAAAGGTGCGATAGAAACGGCAAACAGCATAAAAAGGCCGATTTTCCGTACCAATGCGCTGGCCCTGATTGCGATCAACCTCGCCGATGTCGAGGAAACCATGGCTCGCCCCTGAATTATCCTGCGGGTTGCGACCAGAGTGTTTACGTATGAAACGGAAACACTCTGTTTCCTTTATCGCTCACGGCATAGACCTGAAGGTCAATGCCTGCGCGGGCGCGCCGGATTACCGGCGGTCCGCCTTGCGGCCTAGAACGTTTCCGTATGAAACGGAAGCTCTAGCCAGACTTCCTGACGAACTCGGTCAGAATTACGATCTGCTGGCTGTTGACGCGTCCCTCTATTTGCCTGGGGTTGTCATGGACCAGCGAGATGCCGCGAACCGCAGTACCACGTTTTGCGGTAAAGCCTGCACCCTTGACATTCAAATCCTTGATTAGCGTTACCGTATCACCGGCGGCGAGCACCGTGCCGTTGCTGTCGAGATGTTTGAGAGTATCTTCATCACCTTGATTTTCTTTGTCCAGGGCTTGCGCCCAGGCCAGGCTCGGCTCATCCAGATAGAGCATGTCGAGCAGAGCCGGCACCCAATCTTCGGCGTCAAGGCGCTTGAGCATACGCCACGCCATTACCTGCACTGCGGGGATTTCGCTCCACATGCTTTCGTTCAGGCACCGCCAGTGGTTGGCATCGACCTTGCCGGGGTTTTCAATTTGATCCAGGCATGTCCCGCAGATCAGTACGCAGGTGTCAGGCTTGCCATCGGAGCCGGGTGGGACTTCGTATATTCCCAGATTTTCGGTCTCGCTACACAATTCACATTTGGATTCGCTACGGGCTTGCAGCGCACTTTCTGTACTCATTATTTGCTATTCCCTCAATGTTTTATAGGCTATTTCTGGCGCTTGGCAGTCTGTACTGTGGTTTCCAGGTAGCTGAGAAAGTCTGACCGGTCGGACTTGCTGAACGGCCTTGGCCCGCCGGTTATTTCGCCAGTTTCGCGCAGATTTTGCATCAATTCGCGGTTGGCAAGT
>CAZEFJ010000186.1:0-4044 GCA_964511465.1 uncultured Hyphomicrobiales bacterium | reverse complement strand
AAGACCTTATGAGCGGTGCCAACGTCACCCCGACGGTCTTGCTTTCGGATATCCGCAGCTTTACCACCATTACCGAGGAGCTGGGTGCCCAGGGCACCGTCGCATTGCTCAACGAGTACTTCACGATCATGGTCGATTGCATAACCCGTGAAGGCGGTATGCTGGACAAGTTCATCGGTGACGCGATCATGGCGGCATTCGGCATCCCGGTATCCCACGACGATGACGAGGACCGGGGAGTGCGGGCCGGAATCGCGATGATCTCCGAACTCTGGGAATGGAACAGGGAAAGGGAAGGGCGCGGCCAGCCGCCGGTCGATATGGGACTTGGCCTGAACACCGATTCCATAGTCGCCGGTAATATCGGATCACCCAAGCGGATGGACTATACGATGATCGGCGACGGGGTAAACCTGGCGGCACGACTGGAATCTGCGTGCAAACAGTATTCGGCGCGGATACTGATAAGCGAATATACCTTCGCCAAACTTAAAGGAACGTACCGTATCCGCTATATCGACGACGTGGTGGTCAAGGGCAAGACCAAACCAGTCGGGGTCCACGAGGTTCTTGACTATCACAACGAGCAGACATTCCCCAACCTCATGGACGTGGTTAATTACTTCAACGAAGGCCGCAGGCACTACCATAAGGGAGACTGGGACAAGGGGATCAAGTCGTTCAAGGAATGCCTCAAGGGAAATCCAACCGACAAGCTGTCGGCGACCTACATAGAGCGCTGCGATCTGTTGAAGAAAAAAGACCCCAAGGATTGGGACGGAGTGTGGATCATGACATCCAAGTAGCAAGCCACCTGACAAATAGCACGCCATCCGGCAACTTGATAACCGGCTATTTGGTGGTCGCTATGAATACGCCGTCCCAGTCGGGCGACGGCGGGTCTTTCCGGTACTCGTTAATCCTGGTTTCATAGAGGTCATAAAGCCCGGCAATCCTGAAATCTCCGATCAGGGTGCGGCATTTTTCCAGATGCTTCCAGGCCTGGTCCCAGTCCTGGCTGCGGTAGGCCTTGATCATTTTTTCATTTTCATCACGGAGCGCACGGAATCCCTCGCTTTGCTCGACACTTTCGTCGCCCATTAGGGCAAAAATATAGACCCCCTCGGTCTTGCCCTTGACCTGGATGTAATCCAGTTCGATGGTTGCCAGTTCAGGTACCTCGGCATTGGTCGATGGGCCAAGAACAATATCGACGCCATAACTCTTGGACTGTCCTTCCAGACGGGCCGCAAGATTTACCGTGTCGCCAAGAACAGAATAGTCAAACCGCTGATCGGAACCCATATTCCCGACCACGCATTCGCCTGAATTAAGACCCAGTCCAACCCTGATCGGGACATGTTTGCGCCCCTCCTCCACGGATTCTATTTTTAGGCGTTGGTTCAGGGGTTCTATCTCGGCCAGCATTCCCAGGGCCGATATGCAGCCGTTGCGGGCATGATTTTTGTCGTCCAGAGGGGCGTTCCAGAATGCCATGACACAGTCGCCCATATACTTGTCCACGGTACCCTGATTGGACATTATTACATTCGTCAGGGGGGTTAAAAGCTTGTTGATAAGGGCGGTAAGACCAACTGCGTCGAACTGCTCGGAAATTGTCGTAAATCCCCGTACATCACAGAACAGCAAGGTCATATCGCGTTTGTCGCCGCCCAGTTTAAGCTGGCCCGGGTCGCCCGCCACCTTTTCGACCATTGCCGGCGACAGGTATTTGGAAAAAGCATCCCTGGTCTGGCGACGCTGGGCTTCTTCCTTGGCATAGCCTGAATAGGTCAGGAAGGTATAAAGAAGCAGAATCGAGCCGATGGCAAAAACAGCATCGAACAACAGTTGCTTTTCCACGAACAGATACCATGAGGTGCCGCCGGCACCACCGGCAACGACCAGAAATAACAACATCGTCCATTTCGCTCCCAGCCATGGAACGAAAACAATCATCAAAAGCCCGCCAAATAAAATCAGTGCCATCTCGGCGCCACGGAAATAATTGGGACGGTTCAGATAGGCCTTGTTTGCCGCCGCCTCGATAAGCTGAACATGGACCTCGACCCCGGGGATTATCGGGTCAACCGGGGTCGAACGAATATCAAGCAGTCCCACCGCTGAAGTTCCGACTATGGTCAACTTGCCCTTGATCAGGGCCGGGTCCGCGGTGCCCGCCAGTATATCCTTGGCGGAAACATATTTGGCCTTGTCACTTTTTGAAAAATACGGCCATACCCGGCCTTTGTTATCTGTCGGAATCTGAAATCTTGGCGTAACGCTCATTTTAGTCACGCCAGCCGAATTTGCCCTGACCAGAATTGTCTTTCGGTTAAACGCGACCCGCAGCATTTCTATCGCCAGCGACGGGTAGAAATTTTTCTTGTAACTGAAAAGCGTCGGCACCCGGCGGACAATGCCGTCCGGTTCCGGCACCAGCGAGAAAATACCGTGTCCCTGCCCCGCCTTCTCGATAATCGGAATGTTGCGGACCAGGGACTTGAAGGCCGGGAGATTTCTTCTCAGATTAACATTCTTTCCCGACTTCAGTATGGCGACCGACTGCTTTATCGGCGGCCCGGCAACCGATGGCCGTTCTTCCCAATATCCGGCCTGACCCAAAACGACGCGGCTCTTCCTTATGACATCGGCGAAAATATCGTCGTTGCCGGGAAGCTTGCGCAGCTTCTTCCTGGTTGCGTCGTCCAGCCCACCAAGCGAATCCGCGATATCGGACGGATTCATCCGGTCCGGTTCGGCAAAAACTATATCAAAGGCAACCAGAACGGCCCCCATCTGCATTAAATTCTGGACCAGTCTGGCAAGGGTGTTGCGCGGCCATGGCCATTGTCCGATTTCTCTCAGACTGTCCTCGTCTATATCTATGATGGTAACCGGCTTTTTATTGGGCGGCGGTATTTCTCTCGGCTTCATCCTTTGGTAGAAGTCGAAGGTCTTGAGTCGAAGAAGCTTTGTCGGATACGGGTCTGAGACATACAGAACAAGAAGGCTGGCAAGAATAGCCAGCCCGATCATACGGTCGGCACTAAAGGCGCTACGTATAGATTTGCCAATTTTGCCTAACATGCTCGTTACGGTAAGTCTGTCCTGTTAAATTATGTTAACATACTCTATAGCATGCAGAGTATGGCATTGCGACTGAAACAGTAGCCTCAAACACTAGTCGAGCGTATACTTACAGACAAATGAGTGATACTTCCAACAAATCTTGGATTCGACCTTTCCTGACACCCCTGATGCCGATATTTCGCGAGGTAGTCGCGATGTCGGCATTCGTCAATCTGCTTGCGCTGGCTGTGCCGGTATTCACGATGCAGGTCTATAACCGTGTTATTGCTGGCAATTCCATTAGCACCTTGCAGGGTCTGGTGGTCGGCATGGGGCTGGTTGTAATCTTTGACTATGTGCTCAGGATGGCCCGTTCCAGGGTCATGCAAACGGTTGCGTTGAGGGTCGATGTAATGGTTGGCCGGAGACTTTTTGAAAAAGTCATGTCGCTGCCGATGCAAACTCTGGAATTCCATGACGGGTCCCACTGGAATGGCCTGTTCAGGGACGTGGATACGGTTCGCAATACCCTTTCCGGTGCTTCCGCAGTGCTGATCGCGGATCTTCCTTTTGCTATTTTCTTCCTTGGACTGATTTTTGTTATTGCCGCTCCCCTTGCCTGGGTTCTGCTGGTCATTGTTCCGATGTTCATGTTCGTCGCCTGGCGTTCGGGAAAAACCATCGCCGAAGCAAACCGGGATGAACGGACAACCAGTTCCAGCCGCGACACCCTGATCGCCGAAATGATTTCCGGTCGGACGACCATAAAATCCCTCGCCCTGGACGTTGCCATGCGCCCGATATGGGAAGAAAAGCATGCCGACAACATAGAACGTTCGATCATCCGCGGCGGCACCTCGGATCGTTTCTCCAACCTTGGCGCCAGCCTGACCATGTTGACCTCGATCCTGCTGACCACTGTCGGCGCGGTGGAGATTATAAACCAAAACCTGACTATCGGCGCCCTGGTAG
>CAZEFJ010000185.1:0-4125 GCA_964511465.1 uncultured Hyphomicrobiales bacterium | reverse complement strand
AGTTGGCCATCAAGCCGTGCAATCTGATCCGATCGCAACCAGGAGAATTATCCGTAATGAAACAAAAACTTGTCGTTGTTGGAAACGGCATGGCCGGCATGCGAACAGTCGAGGAGTTGCTCAAGCTGGCTCCCGATCTTTATGACATCACCGTTTTTGGTGACGAGCCTCACGGCAATTACAACCGAATAATGTTGTCACCGATCCTTGCCGGCGAAAAGACGCTTGACGAGATCATGCTCAACGACGAGCCGTGGTACGACGACAACGGCATCACCCTTCGCAAAGGCGAAGAGATTGTCGAAATTAACCGGAACAGACGGCAGGTTATAACCGCCACCGGCGAGGCGGTACCTTACAACCGTTTGCTTCTTGCGACGGGTTCCGATCCCGTAACTCTGCCGGTTCCCGGTCACGACCTGCCCGGGGTTGTCGGCTTTCGCGGTATCGGCGATGTGGAAGTGATGCTTGAAGCGGCCCAAAAACACAAAAACGCGGTAATTATCGGTGGCGGGCTGCTTGGCCTGGAAGCGGCTCACGGCCTGATAAAGCAGGGAATGAAGGTCACCGTTGTCCACTTGATGGATACCCTGATGGAACGTCAGCTGGACCAGGTGTCGGGGGCCATGTTGCGCCGTTCGCTCGAACAACGTGGGTTGAAATTTATGTTGTCGGCCGAAACCGAATCCATCCTTGGCAAGAAAAGCAAGTCAGGGCGGCTCACCGGGGTAAAACTAAAAGACGGGACCAAAATTCCGGCGGATATAGTGGTGATGGCAATAGGCATTCGCCCGCGCATCGCCCTGGCCAGCGATGCCGGGATTTATTGCGAGCGCGGCATCGTCGTCAGCAACACCATGCAGACCTACGATCCGCTGGTTTACGCGGTTGGGGAATGTGTCCAGCATCGGGGCATAACCTACGGTCTGGTCGCCCCGCTGTTTGAACAGGCCAGGGTCTGCGCCAACCATCTGGCCGAGTACGGACATGCCGCCTACAAGGGCTCGGTACTTTCCACCCGCCTGAAAGTGACCGGGATAGACCTGTTCTCGGCGGGGGATTTCAAAGGTGGCGAGGGAACCGAAACGCTGCTTTTTCAGGATGCCGGTCGAAATATCTACAAAAAACTGGTTCTCAAGGACAACCGTATCCAGGGCGCGGTCTTCCTTGGAGATACCATGGACGCGACAAAATACTTCCAGCTTATGCGCGACAAGGTGGATGTTTCGGATGACCGCGACCGCCTTTTGTTCGGTCATTCCGCCCTTGGTGATTCGGGACGCGGGGCCGAAAACGCGATCCTGGCCATGAGCAACGAAACAGAGGTTTGCGGATGCAACGGAGTCTCCAAAGGAGATATCGTAAATGCCATAACGGAAAAAAAGCTGTTCACCCTGGACGGCGTCAGGGCCCACACCAAGGCCTCTTCATCCTGCGGCTCGTGTACCGGTCTGGTGCAGCAAATACTGGCTTTCACCCTGGGCGGAGATTATTCCGAAACCCCGTCCCAGAAGCCTCTTTGTAAATGTACCGAATTCAGCCACGACGATATCCGCAAGGCAATCGGCGACAATGAATTAAAGACCATCCCCGAAGTCATGGGCTTCATGGAATGGCTTAGCCCGGACGGCTGCCCGATATGTCGCCAGGCCCTTAACTACTATCTGCTTTGTGCCTGGCCGGGGGAATACGAGGACGACGGACAGTCCAGATTCATCAACGAGCGGGTCCACGCAAACATCCAGAAGGACGGCACCTATTCAGTGGTACCGAGGATGTGGGGCGGCCTGACCACCGCCGACGAGTTGCGGGCGATCGCCGATGTCGCAGATAAATTTTCCGTTCCCACGGTTCATGTTACCGGTGGCCAGAGGATCGACCTTCTTGGTATCGACAAAAAGGATCTGCCGGCGGTCTGGAACGACCTCAACAAGGCCGGCATGGTTTCAGGGCACGCCTATTCGAAGGGGGTGCGAACGGTCAAGACCTGCGTCGGCTCCGAATGGTGCCGTTTCGGAACCCAGGCCTCGATGGCGATGGGGATAAAGCTGGAGAAAGCCTGCTGGGGATCATCGACGCCACACAAATTCAAGATGGCGGTTTCCGGCTGCCCGCGTAATTGTGCCGAGGCGACGGTAAAGGATTTCGGCGTGGTGGCGGTGGAATCGGGTTGGGAACTGCACGTTGGCGGCAACGGCGGAATAAAGGTCCGGGCCACCGACCTGTTATGCAAGGTCAAAAGCGAAGAAGAGGTTCTTGAATACTGCTTTGCCTTTCTTCAGCTGTACCGCGAGGAAGCCAACTATATGGACCGAACCGCGCACTGGTTGGAGCGGGTAGGCCTGTCTTCGGTCAAACAGCGAATTGTTGAAGATACCGCCGGACGCAAGGGTCTGGCGGAGCGATTCCTCTATTCCCAGCAATTCAGCCGTAATGATCCGTGGAAAGAACGGGCCGAAAAACGGCTGGATGCCGATCAATTTAGCCCTTTGAAAATGGTGCTGTGACGATGAGTAAATGGATTGAAATTGGCACGCTTGAGGACATTCCCCTGCGTGGTGCCCGCGTTCTCAAGACCGAGGGCGGTGATATCGCCGTTTTCCGTAGCTCAGATGACCGGGTTTTTGCCCTTGATGACCGTTGCCCGCACCGTGGCGGCCCGTTATCGCAAGGTATCGTTCATGGCTGGAAGGTTACTTGTCCTTTGCATAATTGGGTCATCGAACTGGCCAACGGCAAGGCCGTGTCCCCGGATGAAGGCTGCGCCACCAAATATCCGGTACGCATTAAAGCCGGTGTTATTTCCTTACAGCTTTCAACCAGACTCATAACACAGGGGGATATGAAAACAATTTCGTCCTGATCCTGACTGCTCGGCCAAAAATTAAATTACAGACAGAGGATTGAATTATGTATGTGGATACGATTAACCACTTTGCCGGCATCGCCAAAGAGAAAGCGGGACTTTTAATAAACAACCCCTCATCATTTTTTATCGGGTCGATGATGGCGGGCGCATATATCGGAATCGGCATCATTCTGATTTTTACCCTCGGCGCCTTTGTCGAGCCGTCAATCCGCAAACTGGTCATGGGTGCTACTTTCGGTATCGCCTTGACCCTGGTGGTCTTCGCCGGATCGGAACTGTTCACCGGTCATACCATGTTCATGACAATCGGCTGGCTGCGCGGCAAGACCAACGGCAAGGATCTGGCCAGGGTGTGGTCAATGTCATGGACCGGCAATCTGGCCGGAGCACTGGTGCTGGGACTTATTTATTACGCCGGACAGGGGGCCCTTATGGGGACCGGCTCGGATCTGCTAAACAGCATTGCCGCCGCCAAGATGGGCAAGTCGGCATTGGAACTTTTCGCCCTGGGTATTCTTTGCAACTGGCTGGTCTGTCTTGCCCTGTGGATGTCGGCGCGAACCAAGAGCGACGCCGCCAAATGTATTATCATTTTCTGGTGCCTGTTCGCCTTTATCGCCAGCGGCTACGAACATTCCGTCGCCAACATGGCAATCTTCGTAATCGCCCTTCTCGGTGAACACCCGGAAACGGTATCGCTGGCCGGTATGGCCCATAACCTGCTTTGGGTGACCCTCGGCAATGTGGTAGCCGGGGCGATGTTCATGGGCCTAGGATATTGGAAAGCCACGCCCCGGGTCTCATCCAGGATAATTTCCCCGGCAGTCAAAACGATCGAGGATAACAGCCCGGCCTGAGCTTTCACCGGCACCTTGAGAGGACGGCTTCGGCGGCCCGCTCAATAGCCGAAAGCCTTGCCGTTATTTTTCTCTTGAAGCTCTAGTTACTGTAGATGTTAGGAATACCGCAGGAACAAATGCCTGAGGTAGAGCCATGACGTCAGCCCATCATCATAACCACAATAAACCGCATTCTTGCGGCGGCCATAAGGAGCCCAAAAAGGAGTCCGGTTCATCCTGCTGCGCTGGCCAAGGCATGCCGGGCTCTGGAACCACGGGTTCGGCCGAGAAATTTTCACCCGGACGGTATCGTTATGTGTTCACGGTGCAAGGTCTTGACTGCGCCGAGGAAGTGGCGGCATTGCGGCGTGGGGTTGGGCCGCTGGTTGGCGGCGAAGACCAACTTGCCTTCGATGT
>CAZEFJ010000184.1:0-4202 GCA_964511465.1 uncultured Hyphomicrobiales bacterium | reverse complement strand
ACTTGAATCACAGAAGCTTCTAATGATTCATTAACTTTTCGGACGGACACTTAGCATTCCGATGATCGGAAAGATCTTGGGCCACTCACAGATCCAAACGACCATGCGCTATGCTCACCTGGCCGACGCTCCGGTGCAACAGGCGGCGGAGTTGGTATCAAGTGATTTGGCGGAAGCGTTTCAGAAGTCGAGACCCGAAAAGCAAGAGAGACCACCACTTCGATTGGTTAAATGAAGTTCTTTTCCACTTCAGGTAGTGCAGTTGATATGATGACCTTACTTTTGATGGACGCTCTGACGCCAAACGAAAAGGTCTAGGTTCCAGAAAACACAAACTACCGGAGCATGTTTATGGAATTGTATTTGCTGTGGTTTCTGCTCCTTGCCGTTGTTTTATTATGGTTTTTTCGGCCTAGGTGGTCCAAAGGAGAACTTGGCGAATTCAAGGTCAATTCCGGTATTCAGCGTCTTCTCG
Organism: uncultured Hyphomicrobiales bacterium; assembly: GCA_964511465.1. Classification (GTDB taxonomy): domain Bacteria; phylum Pseudomonadota; class Alphaproteobacteria; order Rhodospirillales; family 2-02-FULL-58-16; genus JAZFTA01. The sequence goes on along the minus strand of CAZEFJ010000184.1, from coordinate 3,727 downwards.
ATCAAGAAGAATATCGCCTTATCGAGGACTTAACGTTGCCGTTCGGCGATATTACGACCCAAATCGACCAAGTAGTTATATCGCCTTACGGAATTTTCGTAATTGAAACGAAAAGCATGAGTGGGTGGATATTTGGGAGTCCGGACCGGGCACAGTGGACGCAAACATTTCCCCGACATAAGCAGAAATTTCAAAATCCACTCAGACAAAACTTCAGACACGTTGCAGCGGTGCAGGAATTACTCATGCTAGGGTCGCACCAGGTATTCAATGTCGTCGTATTCGTTGGTGACTGTACGCTCAAAACTCCGATGCCTGCTGAAGTCGTGCATGGCGTTTCCGCCCTAGCCAAGTTCATCAAGTCAAAGCGTGTTCCTTTGTTAGCCGAGTATGACTTGCAGGGCCTTGTTGACGGCCTTTTGGAGCATCGTTTGCAACCGGGTTCGAAGACAGATCTCGCTCATGTCCAGAATGTCAAAAGGCAGGCTTCTAGCGATGAAGTCGATGCCTGGGCCTGCCCTCGTTGTGGCACAACGATGATTGAGCGATCCAATAAGCGTTCTGGCGAACGGTTCATGGGTTGCAGGCAATATCCGCAATGTAAGGGCACGCGTCCGTTGCTATGACCGGTTTATCAAGCCCGCCATCGGCACTCGCAAGGTACCCGATATCATCCGTACCGATGTCGCCAAACTGCATCACGCCCTAAGAAGAGGCAAACCCTACCAAGCCAATCGCACACTTGGCGTTCTCTCCGTCATCTCAACCTGTGTGAAGTATGAGGTTTGCGCCCGGACGGCTCCAACCCCTGCCGACACGTTAAAAAATATTCAGAACAAAAGCGCGAACGCTTCCCGTCGGAGAAAGAACTCAAACGGCTTTGGGAAACACTAGACGCTTGCGAGAAGGACAAGAGCGAAAGCGCTTCGGCTTGCAACGCGTTCCGCCTATTGATCATGACCGGATGCTGACTTTCGGAAATTCAAAAATTGAAATGGGAATATATTAAGGCAGATGGCATCTATCTTCCGGACTCAAAAACTGGCGCGAAGAAAGTGTTTATCGGCAAAGAAGTACATGAGCTACTTACCAAGATCACACAAAAAGAAGACAATCCCTATGTCATCACCGGCAAGAATGAAGGTCAATACTTAACGGACCTACAACACCCTTGGCGGCGCATTCGCAAGAAGGCGGAATTGACAGATCTCCGCATCCATGACCTACGGCATTCCTTTGCCTCGTTTGGATTGGCCAACGGTTTAAGTCTCGCAGAAATAGGAAAATTACTGGGTCATAACCAAGCGCAGACTACGGCCCGGTATGCGCATTTAGCGGAGGAGATGGTCGAAAAGGCCGTAGCAATAGTATCAAATTCGATCCAGTTAATGACCACCAAGCATCAGCCTTAGAATTTGATACAAACAACACTTCAGAAAACTACAAAAAAGTCATTCTGTATCTTGGGTTGTAGGGTCGTATGAAAGAACTTCCTTAAGCTCTTCTATAAAAAGTGCTGGTCTTTCTTTAAGTAGGTAAGAACATGAAAGACTACTTGCTACTTTCGCTACGTCAGGGTCCTTATGAACAGAGTATATAATAACTTGTCGATCTCTGTACCCTTTGTTTCTGGCGCGAAACGCAGCATACAGCCCAGGATATCGCAAAAACACTTCTCCCTGACTCACCAATTCACTATTAAAGCTCGACGATGCAGGGATATTTAGATCGATCACGGCAGCCCGGTATACCCCTTCCTCAATTTTAGAAATTGCTTCATCAAGATTTTCACATGTTTCAACTTGAAAACCAGCATCTTCTAAAAAATCTATAACCCAGACGTTGACAAACTGCTCATCATCTATGAATAAAATTGTATCTTTGAAATCTGTGAGGGCCACTTTTATTCTCCAATTTATGCAGATGGCAACTTTACATAAAACTTTGTCACTCCGCCTTTAGACGATTCGCAAAAAATCTGACCTGAGTGGCACGTCTCAACAATTTCTTTACAGATGAAAAGCCCTAACCCTGTGCCCGAGGCCAGTATATTTTTTGCATTCTCTCCGCGTTCTCCAACCTTAAAAATTCGTTCTATATCGTTATGCTCTATTTGAGAACCAACACTCTCGACAATAACACAAATATTTTTGTCCTGATTTTGCCTATGAGTACTAATTTTTACGACTGTGCCTTTATCGCAATATTTAACAGCATTATCGATTAAATTCAAAAATATCTGCTTTGATAGTTCCGGATGTGCATGGAATTCGTACTGATCCTGAGGGTTTTCTAGTTCTACACGAACGTCTTTGTTTGCAGCATGCTCTTGAAAGAAATTTATGCAATCAATCAACATCTTCGGGACAAGAACATCAGCTAAATCTTGTTCGTTAAGCTTCTTAAATCCTTGCGCAAAGAAAGCGAGATTTTTGATCAGTGCAATACACTGATTAAGCTGAGCTGAACTTTGTTTCAGTCTTTTATCAAAATTTTCCTCTCTGATGCGGCCTTCTACGGCATTCGTAAGAATACCAGATACACCGTTTAATGGATTTACAACCTGATGTATAAAATTTGCGAGAAGCCTGAGGTTTAGCGCTTCAGGATTTTCATTACTCATCACCTCTCTCCCACCCTCTGTTTTATGAAGATATTGGATCCGTCATATTGACTAATTTCTATATCTGACCAAACTCCTATCTCCTGCAATTTTTCAATTGTGCTTTGACCGACGGATAGTTTCGATTTCGGGGCCAATGAAAGCGACTTATCACCAGGACCGGCAACAATATCGAGTGAAGTATTTTTTCGATCTAATAACCGTAGAATACACAGAATCCCCCTGATCCCGGACCTATCGAAAATTTCTATAGGAGCGTTCTTGTCAATTTTCAGCCATTCATACGAGTCAATGGACCTCTCGAAAGGGGAAAGATTAAATTTTCCATATTTCTCAATATCTGCCATTCGTCGTGTCAACAATTCCGACATAGCAGCCGCAAATTCGACGTGGGGAAGCATATTTCTTTTCACGTAGGATGCACCGTAAGCAGACTGAATTGCTTTCGTAGAAACTATTGCAAGTTTTAAGAATCCTGCATTCGCGACAAGTTGATCGTTCGACAATCCATACTTCAACAACAGCGAAGGATATCGAACAAGTTTGTGTTCCAATTCGTAACCTCGCCAAACGCGAATAGTAGGTTTCCGTTTGGCATTATTCCATTCGGCTATTTTCGTTTCAGCAGTTGGAGAAATATTGCCTGTTGTGACTAAAAAAAGAAAATCGACTTCTGCTACATCAGCATAAGAAAGCTTTTCCCATATCAAAGGCCAGCTAACAGTATTGCTATATCGCTTACATTCTATGTACCACCTTTGCGTTTGCACGTAGCCACTGGCATCCTGAAGGGGCAACTCGGCTTCTAAATCTCGTCCACCGTCAGGACCCGGCGTACGCCAAACGAGGTTCCTAAACCCAGCATAGAAAAGTGTATCGTATACAATATTTTCAAATATTGTGGCGTGAACCGCCTTCAACTTATCTAACAATTCATTTTCCCTTCTATGTCAAAGGCAGTTTGATTATACAGCTTACACGAATTACGAGTATTTCAGATGTGACGTTATTTTGACAAAAATATCAACAATGCCAATAGACTGCGGCAGCTTAGAGTCCGTCCGAGAAGTTTATGTGTTTAAACAAAGTTTTCTCGACATCAGG
>CAZEFJ010000183.1:0-4236 GCA_964511465.1 uncultured Hyphomicrobiales bacterium | reverse complement strand
GCGGCGACCCAGATACAGACCGCGGCCAAAGAGCTGTCCCAGCAGTCGGAAATGCTGAAAGTAGAGGTCGATAAATTCCTTGATGAAATTCGTCTGGGATAATACTAATCGGTTAATGACACGAGATAGAAAAAGCACATGGCACTATTGCAAACACCAATCTGCGATTTTGGCTGGAAGGCCGTAGACTTTGAACTTGAGGGTACCGACGGGAAAATATATTCCCTTGCCGAGGTCCGGGGGGACAAGGCTACCCTGGTTATGTTCATCTGCAACCATTGCCCCTATGTAAAGGCGATCATTGATCGTCTGGTCGGCGACGTCTCCGAGTTGCAGGGCATGGGAATGGGAGCGATTGCCATAATGAGCAATGATATAACCGAATATCCCGAGGATTCGCCCACCAACATGGCAAAGTTTGCCGAGGCTAACGGGTTCACTTTCCCTTATGTCATTGATCGAAGCCAGGATACGGGCCGGGCCTATGGCGCGGTCTGCACGCCTGACTTTTTCGGCTTCAACGCCGATATGGAGCTACAGTACCGAGGAAGGCTGGACGCATCGAAAAAAGATGCCGCACCGGCCGACGCCAAACGCGACCTTTTAGATGCGATGATTCAGATTATAGAAACCGGCAAAGGACCGGTCGATCAGATACCTTCGATGGGCTGTTCGATCAAGTGGCGTGGTGATTCGGCAAAGGATCACTCATAATAATCCAGGCAGGCACGAAAAAAGACGAAAAACCTGCATTTGCCCGTTTGCCTTCCGTGACATGGCGATATACCTTAGCCCGGTTGCGGTTCGGTGCCTTCGTGGGGGGTGGTGCCGGACCGTCGGATATCCAGGGAGTTTCAGTTGAGCGAACATTTACAGGACGGTTTTTTACGCGAAATTGACGAGGAACTGCGCCACGAGCGCTATGCAGTGCTTTGGAAAAAGTATGGCAATTACATTATTGCGATTACGCTTGTCCTGATTTTCAGTGTTGGCGGTTATCAGGCCTGGCACGGCTACGATATGAGTAATCGTCAGGCCGATGGCGAGAGTTATTCCAAGGCAATGCGATTGGTCAGTGAAAAACGCCCGAAGGAAGCGGCCAAGGCATTCTCCGAGCTTGCCGAAAAGGCGGGCGGAGGTTATGCCATGCTGGCCAAATTTCAAAAGGCGGCGGCTCTCGCAAAGGCCGGTGAAAAAGACTTGGCTACGGCCGTTTACGGGCAATTGGCGGACGATTCATCAATTGATCCGGTCTACCGTGATCTGGCGCGAATGTTCGGGGTTATCCTGGAAATGAGATCATCAAAAGACCCGGCCGCCCTGCTCCGTCGCCTTGCTTCGTTAAATGCCGAGGACAACCCCTGGCGCCACAGCGTCAGGGAGGTATCCGCCTTGCTCGCCGAGCAGGACGGCAAACATGACCAAGCCGTTGAATTGCTCAACAGCGTCAAAAACGACGCTACTACGCCGCCGCCGATGCGCCGTCGGGCGGAAGAATTGCTTAATGCACTGGGGCCGCAATGACCAGCGCAGGCATTATCAATATGACAAAGGTGGAAACACGCACGATGCGGCGGGTTGTTCTGACTGTCTGCGCTTCGCTGTTGCTGGGGGCCTGTAGCAGCTGGTGGGGCGATAATCCCGATCCGCCACTGCCGGGAAAACGCATTTCGGTGCTGTTTCACCAAAAAACATTGCTTCCCGATCCCGAATTGGAAAAGGCCGAGATTCTGTTGCCGGCACCCGCGGTCAACCCTGAATGGCCACAGCCTGGCGGTTATGCCAACCACGCCATGCAGCATCTGGCTATCAACGGCTCGATAAAGCGTGTCTGGAGTGTCAGTGCCGGGGCCGGGTCGAACAAGGAAGAAAAATTTGTCGGCACTCCGGTGGTTGCCGACGGCAAGGTCTTTGTCATGGATTCACAAACCCAGGTAGGCGCCTTTGACGCCAAGACAGGGAAAGAAATATGGCAGGTGAACCTTACTCCAGAAGATGAAAACGATGGCCACATCGGCGGTGGCGTCAGCTATAACAGGGGGCGGATATTCGCGACCACGGGGTTTGCCCAGGTGGTCGCGCTTAACGCCGGTAACGGTGCCGAAATATGGCGGCGTAATGTTGGTGCCCCGATTCGTTCGGCGGCGACGGTGCGTGGCGGGCGGGTGTTTGTTGTCTCGCTCGACAACAAGCTTCATGTTCTCAGGGCCTCCGACGGCGAACCACTGTGGACCAACACAGGTATCAGCGAGGTCGCCAGCTTGCTTGGCGGCAGCAGTCCGGCCGTTGATTCCGGCGTCGTGGTGGTCCCGTATTCTTCGGGAGAGCTGGTTGCTCTGAAAGTGGAAAACGGACGGGTGCTGTGGAGAGATTCGCTATCTTCGGCAAGGCGCACGGGGAATAGTTCGGTCATTCCGCAAATTCGCGGGCTTCCGGTTATAGATAGGGGCCGGGTTTTCGCGATAAGCTATAGCGGTGTTATGGTTTCCATAGACCTGCGTACGGGACAACGTATATGGGATCAGGAAATAGGCAGCCTGGGAAGCCCCTGGGTAGCCGGGGAATATGTCTTCGTACTGACCAATGAGGAGGAAATTATAGCCCTCTCCCGCAATGACGGCCGTATTTACTGGGTCCGTGGATTGCCCCGCTTTGAAGATCCAGAAAATAATGAGAACCAGATAATCTGGACCGGGCCGATTCTCGCCGATGACCGCTTGATCGTCGCCGGATCGCAGGGACAGGTGCTGGCGGTGTCCCCATATACCGGGGATTATCTTGGCCGGGTGGAATTGTCGGACGGGGTTTCTGTGCCTCCGGTTATTGCCAACCGTAGCCTTTATTTCATGTCGGATAACGCTGAACTGGTTGCGTACCGGTAAGGTACCCGTCATGACATTCACAGTTGCCATCGTAGGCCGTCCCAATGTCGGAAAGTCTACCCTTTTTAATCGCCTGGTAGGAAAGCGGATGGCTATCGTTGCGGCGGTTCCGGGGGTCACTCGCGATCGCCGCGAGGGCCGGGCGAGGCTGGGTGGACTGCGTTTCAAGGTCATAGACACCGCCGGCCTGGAGGATGCCGCCACCGGCACCCTTGAGCGGGAGATGCGGGCCCAGACCGACCACGCACTTGCTGAAGCCGATATCGCCATGCTGGTCATCGACGCACGCTCCGGGATGACCCCGCTGGATAGCCACTTCGCCAGCCAGTTGCGCCGGCTGGGAAAGCCGGTGATTCTGGTTGCCAACAAGTGCGAAGGTAATGCCGGTAGCACCGGTATAGCGGAATCCTACGCCCTTGGTATGGGTGATCCGGTACCGGTTTCGGCCGAACACGGTGAAGGTATGGGCGATCTGTACGATGCACTGGCGCCATTTGCCGGTGATCTGGATGAGCAGCCCCATACACGCGATGACGCCCAGGCATTGCAATTGGCCATCGTGGGACGGCCTAATGTTGGCAAATCCACCCTCGTAAACCGGTTGCTAGGTAAAGAAAGAATGTTAACCGGGGCCGAGCCGGGGATCACCCGCGATGCCATTTCCACCCTGTGGAATTTTGACGGGCGTCTTATTCAACTGGTGGATACCGCAGGCCTGCGCCGTAAAGCGAAAGTTACGGAAAAGCTGGAAGGGCTTTCCACCTCCGACACACTGCACGCAATTCGTTTTGCCCAGGTGGTGGTGGTTGTGATCGATGCTGAAATACCGTTGGAAAAACAGGACCTGACCATAGCCTCAAAAGTTATAGAGGAAGGCCGTGCCCTGGTTCTTGCAGTCAACAAGTGGGACCTGATAAAAAACCGGGGCGAAGTGTTGAAAAACATTAACGAGCGGCTGGAAAGATCGCTTACCCAGGTTCGGGGATTGAAGGTGGTAACTCTCTCGGCGCTGGACGGTGCCGGTGTCGATGATCTGTTGCCGACGGTACTTGATATCTATGATATATGGAACAAGCGGATACCGACCGCACAGCTAAATCGCTGGCTGGAGGTGACAAGTGAACGTCACCCGCCGCCGATTGCCGGGGGCAGACGTATCCGTCTGCGCTATATCACCCAGGCCAAGGCCAGACCCCCAACCTTTATTATTTTTTCCAGCCGCGCCAAAAACCTGCCGGAAGCATACCGGCGCTACCTTATAAACGGGTTGCGCGACAATCTTGGACTCGATGGTGTGCCGATCCGCCTTATGGTCCGCGCCGGTAAAAATCCCTACGCAAAGTCATAGAATGTT
>CAZEFJ010000182.1:0-4286 GCA_964511465.1 uncultured Hyphomicrobiales bacterium | reverse complement strand
ACTGTCTGGCCAAGTTCAGGTCAAATCGTATTTTCGGCCTGATAGTGCTGGCGGCGATAATAAGCGGCCAGGCAATATAAAGCTGTTCAAGAATTAACCCTGGAACGGCTTCAGAAGTATGGCGTTGATGCGCTCTATGGGTTGAAAAAGAATCCCATCCAGTTTTTTGGATAAAGCCCTGGCAAAACCGGCCGCAAGGAGAGAGATCACAAAAGAGGCCGCCATATCGAGCGGAAAGTGTACTCCCAAATACACCCGGGCCCAGGCGGTCGCCAGCCCCAGGCTGAAGATAACACCACCCAGACGATACAGAGTGCTGCCGATGAGGAGAGCAAATCCCAACGACCACAAGAATGTCGCATGATCGCTGGGAAACGACGTTTCCTGAGTATGGGTAAGGAGCGTATGTCCGATACCGAGTGCAAATGGCCGCGGCGCATAGGTGGCGCTTGCGATCAAAAAGTTGGTGGCGAGCCCCAATCCAAGTGCGACACCGGCGATCATCAGCGCACGACGCACATAAGGTGTTCCGAACAACCAAAATGCGATGGTTACGACAATTACCAGCCAGGGGGCATATTGGGCCAATATGCGGGCGATAACGACGACAGCGGTATTCGGTGTTTCGGCGGCATTGATCAGGTTGAACAGCGATATGTTCCACGGGAATGCACTCTCCACTATTCGGTTCCTCCTGAATGTTTTTGTTTGTTTTCCGTCCCTGGCGGGCATGCCTGACCGTCCCGAGATAGGACCAGTCAGGACGGTGTTTTGTTCGCTGTCGAGGGTGTCGTCTCAAGCAGACACAGAGACCGGGCATTACTAAGGATCGCAATCACCTGTTCGATCACACGCGACGAAGTCGCCCGGTCGCGTAAAATGTTAACCCCATAAAAAGGATGAATGATACGCTCATCCAAAATCGAAGCGACAAGGATTGCCCGACGCTTCGTTGCCGCCTCGACTTCCACCCCGGTCTTCCAGAAACGTATGACGGTACGTGTCTTTCCTGAAGCGTCCGGGCCAATCATTGTCAACAACGCGGATCGTCCGTTGTGAAGCAACGGCAACGGTGGCAGGGCAGTGAGTTTTTTCTCTCCGCGAAAGAATTTCGTCGCTTCAGACCATCCCATATCAGGCGCACGCGACCAACCCGCCGCGCTCAGAACCTGCTCCATCTCACTCTGCGGTGCCACGGCTTGCAGGACCAGGGGTTCTTCACGTTCACCCTTCAAATCGATCCGCGTGGTGGAAATGTCTTTCCAGCCGCCCCCGACCCAGTTCCGAATGGGTTGGCTGATCGTTTGTACCCGGGGCGTATAAAGCATCAAATTGGCATCGAAAGAGACCGTGGCATGAACGCCCCAGCCCAAAAGCAATGCCGCTGTTGTGGCCATGGCAAGGGCTGCGGGGCGAAATGAAGGTTGCTGAATCCTTTCCCCGAACAAGCCGAACATAGTGGCCATAAGCCAGCCAAACAACAAGCCGCCCATAACATCCGACAACCAGTGCGCCGATAGATAAATTCGCGATACGCCAATCAAGATTGAAAGGCTGAGCACTACCGTCCAGACCACCGTCCGTATATGACGCGATAGGCCGCGCGTACCGATTACCGCAATTAGTCCCCATAGTACGGCGGCGTAGGCCGCATGCCCGCTGGGAAAGGAAAAATCGGAATAGATGTCGATGGGACGCGGTCTATGTAGCACCAACTTAAGCAGTAGCACGAAAAGAGACGTTCCGGCCAAAGCGAGGAAAGCCAGACCGAATGTCCGCCACGCTCGGAACACAAGCAACCAGCCGAGAAGAATGGCGCAAGCCAACAACACCACCGTCGTATCGCCCATCGCCGTAATCGTCACCATTATCATATCGCCGAGAGGTGTACGGAATCCCTGCATCAGGGTATTCAGGGCGATGTCTGCCCGCACCAGGGGTTCGCCGACGACAACATCTTCCAGAACGATGGCGAACCCGAGGACCAGCCCCAAGGCCAGTGCGACCCAGGCAATATTGGTGATGCTGGAGCGTTTCCCTTGGCCAAGGATAAAGGTCAAAAATCGTATCGGGCCGTCCGGGTGTTTATCCGCAACCGAATTGACGAAAGTTAACAGCCTTTCAAGCCATGGCGGAAACACCCGCATAATTAACCGTACGGTCAAGAATACCACAAGGTAGATCACGACGAACAGGCCCAGCATTACCGCAACCCGACTGCTTGCTTGATTGATGACGCTAAGAGCAAGGCCGACGCCTGCCGCCGGAAGGACGTTCATCAGAGCCCACCCGATGGCGGAAAGAATGTTGGCGACGTAGAACCGCAGCGGATTCATTCCAAGCATTCCTGCGGCGACGGGAACTACGGCGCGGGTGAACGGCAGGAAGCGGCCGATAAAGATACTTTTTCCCCCATTGCGTTGTAAGAATTCGGTTCCCTTTTCCAGAAGTTCCGGCCTGGTCCGGAACGGCCACGCGGCCTTGATGCGGTCGCCGAAACTATGACCTAGCCAGTAAGATGCGCCATCACCGATAATCGCGCCAAGAGTACACCAGAGTACCAGCATCCAGACATTTGCCCCAAGAGAAGCGGCAACGCCGGAAAGGGCGATAACCATCGACATCCCGGGAAATAAGGATCCGATGAAGGCCATGGATTCCAAGGCTGTTGCGGCGAACACGGCAAACCCGATCCAATGTGGATGTGCGGAAACGAACAAAAGAAATGTATCAATAACTTTGGAGATCATGACGAGGCGTGTCTGAATTGAATTGAAAATGCCGCGCCAGGATGGTTATCCCCAAGGGAAATAGTCGCCCCATGCAAGTCTGCAACAGCCTTGACAAGCGCCAGTCCCAGGCCATTCCCAGGCGCGGTTCTATTGTTGTCCAGTCGATAGAACCGTTCAAATATCTTGTCGCGCTCGCAAGCTGGTATGCCCGGCCCGTCATCCGCTAGCCGACCAACCGGCCCTTGTGCAGTCTGATCAAGGCCGATTTGGATAGTCGTTCCCGAAGGAGTGTGTTCAATCGCATTTTCCACCAGATTGGCAAGCATTTGAATTAACAGGTCCCGATCTCCATGAATGAACAGTCTGGAGACAACCGTCGCCTCTATCCGTTTATTCATGTCTTCGGCAACCGGCTGGTAGGTTTCGGCGACGGTTCGGAAAACTTCGCTCAGATTGATGCGGGAAAATGATGAACCACGCGATTTGGCTTCGATATTGGCAATTCGCAAAAGAGAGCCGAATGTTGAAAGTATAGCGTCGATTTCCTGAATGGCCTGTTTTATCGCCTTTTGGTATGAAGACGCGTCCGTAGCTGTTTTCCCGGCAATCTCCAGCCTTTGCCTCATCCGGCCCAGGGGCGTTCGCAAGTCGTGGGCTATATTGCTGGAAACATGTTGCAGGCTTTCCATTAGCGCCTGGATACGATCCAGCATTTTATTGAGATTCTTGGCGAGTTTGTCTAGTTCGTCCTCAGTTCCCGAAGTTGGGATTCGTTCTGACAGACTGCCATCATTGATCGCGCCTACGGTACGGTTGATATTGTCGATTTGGCGCAGGAAAGCCAGACTGATAACGGTCCCTCCACCAAAGGCAAGCAGCAGAACCAGGCCCATGGCCCAGAAAAAGGATTCTCGAATGGTCTCCAGGGGACTGTTAGTTTGATAGGTGCTGCGGCCAATGGCAAGAAAGTAGCCGCCGGGTAGAAATTTCCCCACCGTCAGGGCCTTGTGTTGGGCCGGATTATCGGGGGCATCCGTGCCGTCTGCAGCTTCCCGATATGGCACCGAAATCTCTCGCCAACCCTCAAAAGGTTCCAGACTGGAAATATTTCCCGCCAGTGTTCGCCCATTCCTGTCCTGAAGAAGATAATAGATGAACTGGTATTTGCCGGAGTTAACGCGTTGATTTATTTCCTTTTCGAGTTCCGTAATTTTCCCGCCATGCTGCTTCTTTTCCAATATTGACAGATCGGCCTCAATCGAAATCATGGCCTGCTGATTAAGAGACCCGGAAACAATCCAGTACAATATTCCGAAGATGATGAGGGACGACACTCCGAACAGTGCGGCATAAAGCACCGTCAACCTGAAACTGGTTGTGCGCAGAAATCTATATTGTCTCATGAAGACTATAGCCTGAGCCGCGGACGGTATGTATCAGCGCACTGTCAAAATCACGATCAATTTTACTGCGCAGACGGCTGATGTGCGTTTCGACCACCGTCGTTTGCGGGTCAAAATGAAAATTCCAGACCTTCTCCAAAAGCATTGAGCG
>CAZEFJ010000181.1:0-4305 GCA_964511465.1 uncultured Hyphomicrobiales bacterium | reverse complement strand
AGGACACCGCCCTCTCACGGCGGCAACAGGGGTTCGAATCCCCTAGGGGACGCCACTGCCTTCGATTAGCTATGCGACTGTCGGTGATTTTCGTTAACCAATTCAGGTAATATTTAAGTAATAAGCATATGTGGAATCTCTCGGATTCCGGCGGCCTGTACGGACCGCGCATGGATTTTTCGGGTGGAATTTGGCGCGAATCAGATGGGAACTTTCCTGGCGTCGGAAAAAGGAGCCGGGGCCTGATATCCAAGCTGGCGTATTTTCTTGCAAACCGTACCGTCATTTGACAGACCGTGTCTTTCTTAAATTCTATCCGTGTAACTAATACGTCCAGACATAATGTCCTCCTTGCTTCATTTTTACCCAGCAAGGTGTCTGGAAATATAGGGGCGATTCAAACAATGTGGGACCAGCTCACAATATCTTATCGTGTAATGACTTTAGGGTTTCGCGTGCCTGTTCTTTTTCTCCAAGGCTGTACAGTGCAGCGTATCGAGTAATTTCGGCTTCTGGAAGGAAGGCCGTCACCTTATCCAGTGTGCCAAGTGCCTTATGCGTCTGCCCTTCATTCAACTGCAGTACGGCAAGTTCGGTTAGTATGCGAGAGTCGTCCGGGTGATCTTTGGCGGCCCCTTCAAGAATGGCCATTGCCGCTTCGTTTAAGCCTTGAAGCCATGCTACCCGGGCTAGAATCAACCGGGATTCGGTATAATCACAGGAACCCCTTGACACATTTTCAACCTGACGGAAGGCTTCATCAAAATTTCCCTGCCTTATATTGTCCCATGCCGCCTTTATGTCCGGTTCTGGAATATCCTTGGTACTATCGGCAGTCATTTAGTTTCCAACTTCTTATGTTCTGTTTCTGTCTGTGCCTTAGCAACGCTTTCTCGGAAACCGATGAGACAACAGAAACCCGGCCAGATCCAATGCCCTTAAACGTCTCAGATTATTATCGTCCTTGGCCCCCTTGATCATTCGGACTTCTTTAATGAATTTAATGATTCCCAAGATTTTTGTTGCCGCCTCCAAGCTTCTTTCCTCAGCCACAGATAGTTTAGCTTCTTTTCTATAGCATGACACAAATTGATTGAATCGTTTGAAGTCATTGTATTTTGCGTCTTTGGCTCCCCATGAAAATTCGATTCCACCCTCAACTATATCGAACAGACGGGGGCCATAGAAAGCGTTTTGAAAATCAAAAAGATACGTCACACCATCGTTTAAGAAGACGTTTCTTGGCGTAACATCGCCGTGATTATGAAGCCAGACGATTTTTTTCTTTTTGGTCAAGTTGGTATAAGTCTTTTCCAGGTCATTATAGATTTTATCAAGCTTGGAAAAGCTTTCTGAAAGTTTTTCATCATGCTTGCTTTCGTCAGCGAAGCGATGAAACTCCACTCTCCATAAATCGAAAACCTGATCGAATGAGAACGCTGATTTAATATTAATGGGATTGTTTATCTGAGCTTCATGGAAACGGGCCAGCGCTTTTGCCGTTTCGACTACGGGGAAATCTGGCTCACCTCCCTCAATGCCGTTCAATTTCCGGAACATCACTGCCGCATGACCATCGATTTCAAATACACTCTTCCCATCAATGGTATGAATTACAGAGGCGGTCGGCACGCCGCGGTCTTCGGCCGCACTGATAATTTCGCATTCATATTCGGCGTGTTCCGCCATTCTTTTTGAACTGTAATTCCCGGAAACTTTATAGACTTTAAGGACTGCGTCCAGTTTACCTGACTTAACCCCATACAGTTCATTCTCGGTGGCCACATCCAGCCTGACCAAATCCTGGACATTGTCGCCAAACTCGTGCTCCAACACTGCCTGAACGCGGTTTTTACCGCCAGCTTCGCAATCAAAAATTACTTTTGCCTTGAATTTTTTCAGGAACGCATCCTTTTTGTCCGCGTCCCCCTTGGAAGGAATGTAGACATACGCATCCAGTAGGTGTTGAAAAAAATCAATACTGGGATAGCGTTTCCGATGTTCAAAATCGTCATCCGCGTCGATCTCTCCAATATGATAAATATCGCACTGGTTGGTCTTGGAAACGTTAATATAGTTCCAATGTTCGGGGAATTTAATCGGCTGGCTTTCATCAATTTCAATTAATAAGTCATAGTCTGATCCAAGCTTGGCCCAACTGGAATGGATAAATGGTGATTTGTACAACCCCATTTCTCCCCTTGTCGCCGAGCCCATGATGTGAACCTTTGAGACACAGGCTATCGGCGCTACTTCCAAGTTTATTTTTTCCAGCACCTCGTCATACAGTATTTTTTGACGATCATCGCTGACCGTAATCTTCGTTGGCTTGACGAAGTACATATCCAACCCGGTGAGGAAATCTGACCACTCACGGTATAACTTCTTGGTGTCCGGTTTGCTTTGCACCAAACAGAAGGGGAAAATAATTTCTCTGGTGGTGGAATTATAGATCCAAGACCTGTAATCCAGATTTATATTTGGAGCTGAATTTGATTTGTTTACGAACGTAAAGGTATCGAGAACCCTGGCTTTAATTGCGTTCAATTCATCCGGATTGATCGATTGCGCAAAAGATAAATATCTTGGCAATGGCAGTAATGATGTTTCACCCATTACTGTATTGTGAGAAAAAAGCGCTTTATTATCAGATACTTCCATATAAAAAGTTGAATCTTCGTTGGTATAGCAGTCAATGCCACCTTCGATACTCCGCTCCATTCCAATTTCACTTAGAATGCCTGTTACTTTCGTTTTGTGGTAATTGGCGACGACTATGCGTCTAATTGCATTTGCCTTGTTTTTCCTATTGGCCGTATTCTCGTTTTTAATAAGATAATGGATATGGTTGACATCCAATAAAGTTATTATTTCCTCAGGAGTTGAGGCATACGGAGCATCAAGGTCAATAGTTTTAAATGCTTTTGCAAGGGCCGAAAAATCATCGTTATCCAGTAAAATTTTGTAGTTCCTGATATGCAAATGGAAACCGTCTGTACACTCCTCCAGGGAAATCCTTTGTGGATGATAAACTACATCATTTACTAATTTACTTTCAGTCCAAATGGTGGCGCTGTCAGTGTTGGCGTTAGGCAGGACGCCATCCTGGTAATCCGTTTCATTGATTATTTCCATCAACTCTTTGGACTGCAATCCAAAGGTGCGTACGATATCTTCAAATTCTTTGCGGCTTAGCTCGATCCGGAGGTCGCGAAGGTGGATATGGATATTTTCCTCCATATCCATAAATAAGTTTCTGTGTGTGGGTTTTTTAAGCCCCTCACTGCGATAAAGAAGCTTGATAATTACTCCCATAAATATAATCCGCTCACTGTTGCCGCCTTGATTCACTGCCCAAAAAAATAAAGCGTTTGTCTAATAAATTTAAGACCAATCATCGAAGTTTGCGGTATACAATTCTTAGAGTCAAAAAATCGTTAAAGTCAAAAAATATTTTTAGATTTAAAAGACAAGGGCCAAACACTTTGTACTTGGGGATACCTATAACTATTGGCCAGGTTGGTTGTGCATAAAGATAAGGTCTATGCTTGCCGTAAGCGATTTAATAATTGGCAGCCTTGGTAGTTATAGCGAGGCAGGGCCGGTAGCGTCGGGAGTTCGTGATGGCTGAAGAAACGGACGAAGCACCTGCAGAAGAAGGCAATAACAGCACGGAGAGTGCTGAGGATGCCCAGGTTTTTGATGACCTGACGGTGCTGAGCAATGATTCTGGTGGTCAAACCCTGGATAGCGTTGAAGAAGGCGGCGGGACGCCTGACGTAGTCGATGATACAGGCCTCGAGAATATCCAGCCGAGTGAAACTGTGGCAGACATTCGTACGGCGCAGGCTAATGAAACGGGTGCGTTTGTCGATAATACGACAGATATTAACCGTGCCGGAATCGGTAATTCATCACCTCTTCCTACCGTTGATTCTGGCACGAGTGGCCAGCAAGACCCAGTTCCGCTTGTTGACCAACCCCTTCCCCAAGCCGATATAGGGCTGCCTAACGTGGGGCCCACAGCTGGTCCGCAAGCGGAGACCGGTACCGGTCCTTTGCAAAATCCTGAACCACTTGTAGCCGGAGCTACCGGAGAACCAGCGCAGGCAGCTAACGCGACCACACAGAATGCCCCGCCACCTGTAGCTACTGCGACGACCGCGACGACGGCAACGACCGCAACAACCGCAACGACTGCGACGACCGCGACGACCGCGACGACCGCAACGACCGCAACGACCGCGACGACTGCGACGACTGCGACGACCGCAACGACCGCGACGACTGCGACAACCGCAACGA
>CAZEFJ010000180.1:0-4355 GCA_964511465.1 uncultured Hyphomicrobiales bacterium | reverse complement strand
TAGACTCATGCAATCTTTACTTGTCCAGCACCTGGCCAAGGATTATATTTCCTTTCTCTGGGAATGGGGGTTCCCTGTTTCTGTGAGCATATGTTGCCTATTCTGGGGAGGGAGGTAAGCTTATGTCTATGGATACCATTTTTCTGGTATTTGTCGGTTTTTTTGCCGTCGTCATATTGGTCCTGATGATAGTTGTGGGCATCAACATGGGCAGAAAGATCGCTGTCAATAAAGCTATAACAGCTAAATTACTGGAGCATCAGACAGCGCTACAGGCAAACGAACCGGCGGTAAAAGAATTTACCCAGCTGGGCGAGGAGGCCGTTGCCACGATTAACGAAGCACCGGACAAAAGCTACGCTCGAAGCTTTACCCCCAGCGGACACTAATCCCCCCACCGTCAACCAAGCAACATCTAACGGCATGGAACCCTACGCGGACGTACAGCTTCCGCGACCTTGGGTTTTTCCGCTTCATACGGCGGGAAGATTCTAATTATGGAAGATGCCGCATACCGCACGTAAAAACCAGCTGCAACTACCGGGCGGCGTAGGCGATGGCCTCCTCCGCCAGACATTTTATTATATCGACCCGATCTGATACGTCCTTGATGTAGACGTCCAGGTCACTGCCTTCAAGCCGTACGCCCCCGGGGGCCATTGCGGCGACACCGTTTGCCCTTATTTTTTTAAGTTTCTTAAGTTGCTTCGACCATTTTTTGATATATGGCGTCCAATCCCCTGAATGCTTGATCGAAACATATCTGGCAATTTTCAGATGGCTTGAATTGCTCCACCAATCAACATTGGGAAGCTTATCGCACTTGCTGTTGGCCACCCATTCCAGCCCCGAAGGGACGGGACTAACGGAAGCTGGAAGCTTATTGGTATTTGCCGGTTTGGTAGCATCAGCGACGGGCGACTTCATATCTTTTATATCGCCGTAAAGCCAGTAGGCACCACCGACAGCGGCCACGGCCAGAACTAAAGTCACAACCAGCACAATTCGCCATGCCGGGGAAAGATGTACGCCGCTTGCAGTTGCGCGGCGATCGCCAGAGGTATCAGAAGCGCGGCGCGCACCAGGAGGCGCGGCGGCGTCAGAGGCACGACGGGCCCCATTAGGCGCGGCGGCGTCAGAGGCACGGCGGGCTCCAGCAGGCACGGCGGCATCAGAGGCACGGCGGGCATCAGAAGCACCATTTCCTTTATTCTCGTATGTTCGCTGTTTTACAATATACGGCTTATAGAGCTGGTCCTCTCCAATCACGTGATCGTTAAGCCAGTTATTTAGAAGAATGACCATATCCCTGACAATTTTCCCGTCATCCGGTTCTTCGCTGTCACCCGAATTAACCCTCTTCAACACTTCGTCAAGTTTGGCCATGATATTCCGGTGGGATTTCTTATGCTCGTCGATCCCAGGATAATTTATCGAGACCATAAGGTCTTCTTCCCGTTTAAAATGTTCTACGGCGTGTTTTCTGATGTCTAAAAAAATATGTTTAAGGGCATTCAGGTCAAGGTCACCCTCTGTCACCCATTCGAACTTGTTAAAATAATTTATTAAAGTCTTGTGATCCTCATCAATAATGGGATCTTCGACGCTAAAACTATCTCTCCAGTTAATTGTCATGGTTTCCTCCTGGCAAGATACGCCCCTGCCCCACTTGTCGCGTCGAGTCAGTTGTGTCCAAAAGCATGGATATGTCCAAGGGCATGGGAAAGGCACTCTCCCAATATTCAAGCCTTCCCTTTTGACACACCGCCCGACACAATTTTCTGGTTAATTTATCAAAATCAAATGATCTGACAGCTTGATTCTGCGCCATACTCACCGATTAGCCTGAATATAACCTTACGAAAATTTTATGACGGATAATTAATTTTCATATTCCTGATAAATTTACAAATATTATGCCCCTGCTGCTCCCAATATTTTTTCCTAAAACCGGTCATTTTACCCTAGCTGGGTGGTCTCTCCTTCGTGGCGAAGCTTGACGCAATGACGATTGGCGGCAACACTATGTTTCTAGGCCATGCCGTACCAGGGATCACTGACAATGGTCAATTTGATGCGGCTTTCCATGGCCCTAAGCAGGGCTGGGTTTTCAAGCAGGGAACATGCGGCGCAAATCAAAGGGGTAAGGGATATAGATGGTGTGACATATGATCACCGTCATTCCATTCTAAAAGACAATGATCCACGCCAAAGCGACAAACGATTTCGACGACCTTCATCAGGCCCAGCTTGAAATCCGCCACCTCACCAAAACCATTGAAGCACTTCGCGACGAGCTGGAAAAAGCCAGCTACCATCAGGATCAGTCCTTGCAGCTTGCCCGCGCCGAAAGCAGCGATGAGATCATTCAGCTAAAAAAAGCTGTTGCAGTGCTTCGTGAGGAACTCGAAAACATGCTTTTCGGCAAGGAACAATCCGTGCAGCAGGCCCGCGCCGAAAGCAGCGGTGAAATCATTCAACTAAAGAAGACCATAACCGCACTTCGCGACGAATTGGAGGATGTTCGCTTCGACAAGGAAAAAGGCATTCAGAATGTTATTGCATCATCGAACGATGAGATATCCCAACTGAAACAGACTGCCGCCGCACTCCGCCAACAGGTGGACAACATAAAATTCTCCTTCGAGGAAAAAATACAGAATCTTGAAACGGCAAAGCGCGACGAGATTGGCCAGCTTCAACAGACGATAGCCGTCTTAAGGATCAAGATGGAAAAACCTGACAAAACAAAACCTGTAAAAAAGAGAAAATCGTGATGGCAAACATTAGTCCGGCTAAATCGAAAAATGATGCCAAGAGACTGGAACAGGCGGAAATGCTTCTTGACGTATCAAAGAAGGTTTCCGCTATCGAGTCTCTCGACGAGGTTATCGAAACCCTGATGGAACTGACCACCTGGGAACTGGGGGCCGAACGCTCGACACTTTTCCTCAATGATCCTCAGACCGGCGAGTTGTATTCGCGATTTGCCCAGGGCAATTTCCAGAGGGAAATCCGTATTCTCAATTCCACCGGCATCGCCGGTCATGCATTTACCAGCGGTAACGGGATAATCATCCACAACCCGTACAAAGACAAACGGTTCAACCGTTCGGTTGACGAGCAAACCGGGTTCAAGACCCGCAGCATACTGTGTGTTCCGATCAAAACGGCAAAGGGAGAGATTATTGGCGTCGCCCAGACCCTGAACAAGAAGAAGGGCCGTTTCAACAAATCCGACATGGAACTTCTGCAGGCGATGACCATGCAGGCCTCGATTTCCCTGCAAAGCACCCAGTTCGTCGAGAGAATGAAAAAAACCAGGGCCAAGGAGATGGAATTCCTTGATGTGGTTTCCGACGTTACCTCGGAAATCGACCTTGGTGTCATGCTGCAGAAGGTGATGAGCGAGGCGACGAGAATGTTGCAGGCCGACCGTTCGACCCTTTTCCTCAACGATGAAAAAACAAACGAGCTTTTTTCCCGCGTCGCCCAGGGGGAGACGATCGGCGAAATACGTTTCCCCAACCATCTGGGGATTGCCGGAAATGTCTTCACCACAGGCGAAACGGTCAATATCCCCTACGCCTACGCCGACCTGCGTTTTAATCCTTCCTTCGATAAGCAGACCGGCTACTTCACCCGCTCGATACTCTGCATCCCGGTGATGAACAAGGATGGCAAAACCATCGGCGTCACCCAGGTTCTCAACAAGGCCGGCGGTCCCTTCACCGGCGAGGACGAACAGCGGCTCAAGGCATTCACCGCCCAGGTCGCCATCGGACTGGAAAACGCAAAGCTGTTCGATGACGTACAGAATATGAAAAACTATAACGAAAGCATGCTTGAAAGCATGACCAACGGCGTCATAACCACCGATGAAAACAGCGAAATAGTCACCTGCAACGCTGCCGGTCTGCATATATTAAAGGTCGGTCATGACGGAATTATAGGCAAATCCGCCGAGCTCTTCTTCTCCGACAAGAACGCCTGGATACTCGAGCGGATGATAAGGGTGCTGGAATCCCAGGAATCCGATATTTCGATGGACGCCGAAATGGAGGTGACCAACGACGAGGAAAAGAGCGAAACCATTTCGATTAACCTGACCGTGCTGCCGCTGGTCAGCGGTGATGGGAAAAAGCTTGGCATCATGCTGATGATCGAGGATATCAGTTCGGAAAAACGAATGAAATCGACGATGTCTCGCTATATGGACCCGGGCATCGCCGACCAACTGCTGGAGAGCGGCGGCGGCGAAGACCTTATGGGCGGTGCCAACGTCACCGCGACGGTCTTGTTTTCGGATATCCGCAGCTTTACCACCATTACCGAGGAGCTGGGTGCCCAGGGCA
>CAZEFJ010000179.1:0-4381 GCA_964511465.1 uncultured Hyphomicrobiales bacterium | reverse complement strand
CTTTCAGGCCCCTCGGCAAGGAGCGTGTCGCGCCGTGATGCTGTTGCATCACAAGGGGCGCGTGGCGCTTCCTACCCAGAGAACCGGAAATGCGATCCTATATGTGAAGGACTTCAGTTCCACCATACTAGCGTAAGACCGACTTGCCTGCGTAGCGGGCCGCGCTACCCAGTTCTTCTTCTATCCGGATCAACTGGTTGTACTTAGCCAGCCGGTCCGAGCGCGACAGCGAGCCGCTTTTTATTTGTCCGGTGTTGGCGGCGACGGCAATGTCGGCAATGGTGGTATCCGATGTCTCGCCCGAGCGGTGCGATACCACCGTCGTATAGCCAGCCTTGTGGGCCATCTCGATGGTATTCAGGGTTTCGGACAGGGTTCCGATCTGGTTGACTTTTATCAGCACCGAATTGGCTATCTCCTCGTCGATGCCGCGCGACAGGCGTTTCGGGTTGGTGACGAATATATCGTCTCCGACTATCTGTATTTTGTCGCCAAGTGCCTTTGTATGGTGCGCCCAGCCCTGCCAGTCGTCCTCGGCCATGCCGTCCTCAATCGAAAATATCGGATAAAGGCTGAGCAGATTTTCGTAATATCGGGTCATTCCGTCCACGTCCAGGCTTTTGCCCTCGCCTCTCAACTCATATTTACCATTCTCGTAAAATCCGCTGGAAGCCGGGTCCAGCGCCAGCATGATATCGTCTCCGGGCTTGTATCCTGCCGCCTCTATGGATTTTACGATAAAGCCCAGGGCCTTATCTGCACTGGCCAGATTTGGCGCAAAACCGCCCTCGTCGCCAACATTAGTGTTATGTCCTGAATCCTTCAGGGCATTGGCCAGCACGTGGAAAACCTCGGCCGCCATACGCACCGCCTCGGCGAAGTTGTCGGCACCAACCGGGGCGATCATGAATTCCTGGATGTCGATCGGGTTGTCGGCGTGGATACCGCCATTGATGACATTCATCATTGGTACCGGCAGCAATGATGCTGCGGTGCCGCCAATGTAGCGGTAAAGGGGAAGACCAGCTTCCTCGGCCGCAGCCTTGGCAATTGCCAGGCTGACTCCGGCGATTGCGTTGGCGCCAAGACGTTTCTTGCTGGCGGTGCCGTCCAGTTCAATCATCAAATTGTCGAGGTGAAGCTGTTCCTCGGCATCACTGCCGGAAAGGGCATCGAATATTTCGCCGTTGACCGAAGAACAGGCGTTCTTCACCCCCTTGCCGCCAAAACGCGCCTTGTCCCCGTCGCGCATCTCGACCGCCTCATGAACCCCGGTCGAGGCTCCCGACGGCACTGCCGCCCGACCCATGGACCCGGTTTCAAGGGTTACATCCACCTCGACCGTGGGGTTGCCCCGGCTGTCAAGTATCTCGCGAGCGTGAATATCGATGATGGCAGTCATCTTGGGTTCTCCGTTCAGATCGAAACAGGCCTGCTTTTAGCCACTGCGTCAAATTCAATTAATGTATCAATAATATCAGGCAAGTCTTTAATATATATCATATTTTTACCGTCGCTCGGCGCCTTGTCAGGGTCCGGGTGGGTTTCCATGAAAACCGCGGCTACTCCGACGGCAACGGCTGCTCTGGCGAGTACCGGAGCGAATTTCCGCTCACCGCCCGAGCTCTTTCCCTGCCCCCCCGGCTGTTGTACCGAATGGGTTGCGTCGAAGACTACCGGACAGCCGGTCCGGGCGAGGATCGGCAATGCCCGCATGTCGGAGACCAGATTATTGTAGCCAAAGCTGACCCCCCGCTCACAGACCATGATATTCCGGTTGCCGCCGCTTTCTATTTTTTTGACCACGTTTTCCATGTCCCGGGGGGCAAGGAACTGGCCTTTTTTGACATTTATCGGACGCCCTGTCTTGGCCGCCGCCTGCAGCAGGTCGGTCTGGCGACACAGAAAAGCCGGAATTTGCAGCACATCCACGGCCTCGGCGACGGCGGCGCATTGAGCTGCCTCATGGACGTCTGTAAGTACCGCTAGATTAAGGGTTTGGCGAATTTCGGCAAATATTTCCAAGGCCGCCCCGATGCCGGGGCCGCGCTGACTTTCATGGCTGGTCCGGTTGGCTTTGTCGAACGAGCTTTTATATATCAGCCCAATTCCTTTTTGGCTGGCCATTTCCTTGAGCGCTGAGGCGACTTCAAGGGCCTGGCTGCGTCCTTCCATAAGGCAGGGTCCGGCAATTAGCACCAGGGGAAGGTCGTTGCCAATGACAAGGCTGCCTATGCTAATATGTCGGCTCTGGATCATGGTGTACGTTCCCTGCCCTTATACCAGACGTGATTGTTCTATTGCCGCAGCGATAAACGAAGTGAACAAGGGGTGCGGCTCGAACGGTCTGGATTTCAGTTCGGGGTGGAACTGGACACCGATGTACCAGGGGTGACCAGGAATCTCGACTATTTCAGGCAGTGTGCCATCGGGGGACTTGCCGGAAAAGAGCACTCCGCCCTCGGCCAGTCTTTCTTCGTATGCCATGTTTACTTCGTAGCGGTGGCGGTGGCGCTCCTCGATATTAGCGGTGCCGTATATGCTTTTGACTTTACTGTTTTTTCCAAGGCACGCCTTGTAGGAACCAAGCCGCATGGTTCCGCCTTTATCACCGCCGAGACGGCGTCGTTCCATATTTCCGTCCTTGGTCCATTCGGTCATCAGACCAACTACCGGATCCTTGCAATATCCGAATTCACTCGATCCGGCGTCGCTGATCCCGGCTATGTTTCGGGCTGCCTCGACCACCGCCATCTGCATTCCAAAGCATATTCCGAAATATGGAATATTACGTTCGCGGGCGAATCGGGCGGCGGCAATCTTGCCTTCGGCTCCTCGTTCGCCAAAGCCTCCCGGTACCAGAATTCCGTCGACACCGTTCAGATGCTCGACAACATCCTCGCTTTCAAAAATTTCCGAGTCGATCCACTTTATCTTGACCCGCACGTTATTTGCGATACCGCCGTGGCTCAATGCCTCAGACAGGGACTTGTAGGCATCAAGCAGACCGACATACTTGCCGACGATGGCGATAGAGGTTTCCCCATCCGGATCGGTGGCACGTTTCATAATATCCTGCCACCCGGACAGGTCCGGTGGTGGCGCGTCGAGGCCGAAATGACGACATACCTGATCGTCAAGGCCTTCCAGGTGGTAATTTATCGGTACGGCATAGATGCTGGAGGCGTCGAGAGCCGGAATTACCGCTTCTTCCCGGACGTTGCAGAACAGGGCTATTTTGCGCCGCTCGCTTTGGGGAATATCGCGGTCGGCCCGGCACAGCAGTACATCGGGCTGAATTCCGACATTAAGCAATTCCTTGACCGAGTGCTGGGTCGGCTTGGTCTTGAGCTCACCCGCAGTCGATATGTAGGGAAGAAGCGTAAGGTGAAGGTACATCGTACGATCACGCCCCAACTCGTTACCCAATTGGCGAATTGCCTCAAGAAACGGAAGTCCCTCAATATCGCCGACGGTACCGCCAATCTCACAAAGGACAAAGTCCTCGTCTTCGATATTACCGAGGACGAATTTCTTGATCGCATCGGTTATATGGGGAATGACCTGAATGGTCGCTCCAAGATAGTCGCCGCGGCGCTCGCTGGCGATGACATCGGAATATATCCGTCCGGTGGTTACGTTATCGCTCTTGCGTGATGAAACGCCGGTAAAGCGTTCATAATGGCCAAGATCCAGGTCGGTCTCGGCCCCGTCGTCGGTAACAAATACCTCGCCGTGCTGGTAGGGACTCATGGTCCCCGGATCGACATTGATATAGGGGTCCAGCTTGCGCAGCCTGACCTTGAAGCCGCGGGCCTGAAGAACCGCCCCCAAAGCGGCGGACGCAAGGCCTTTGCCAAGTGATGAAACCACGCCGCCGGTGATGAATATAAACCGGGTCATGGACCGACAGTGTACGTCAATGGATCGTTACCACAAAGAAAAAAGGTCAATTCAGGTTAGGAAAATTACTATTTCGCCAGCGGCACGCTCGGCCCCTCTGGCTCGGCCGGTTTTTCCGGGGCCGGAGTGGTTTGCGCGGCCGGGGCCGGTTTGTCGAGAATTGACTTCGACTCGCGGTTGCCGTTAGCCATTATTGCCAGGGAAAGGCTGGTAACAAAGAAACCCGCCGCCAGCCAGGCAGTGACGCGGGTAAGCATGTTGGCCGCCGAGCGTCCGGTCATGAAGCCACCGCCACCACCGCCGCCGCCTATACCAAGCGCCCCACCCTCGCTCCGCTGTATCAGGACGATACCAACCAGGGCGATGGTCAGAATAATATGGATGATAATAAGAACCGTGGTCATGGAATTTACAGGCCAATTTAAAAGGGGACAGCGAAACTTATAACTCTAAACGCTGTGTTTAATACTTGAAAATT
>CAZEFJ010000178.1:0-4400 GCA_964511465.1 uncultured Hyphomicrobiales bacterium | reverse complement strand
AATACCCTTCCAAGGGCTGAAAATCGGCCTTGTATGCCATCTTCTGGCAATCGGCTATCCAGAACCCAAGATATAGATAATCAAGGTTTAAATTCTTCACTCTTTCTATCAGCCAAAGGACCATGTAAGTCCCCAGACATTGCCGGGACAGCGGGGCAAAGAAACTGTAGACGGCAGATATTCCGTCACCGACAAAATCAAAGATACACGCTCCGACAAGGGTATGCCCGGAATCGCGAAATTCGATCAACCCGGTGTTTACCGGAGAGTCTTCGACCAGAGCCTTATAGTCGCTAAAATCCATTTTTTCCATTTCCCCACCCTTGTGACGGACACTCTGGTAAGCCGAAAACAGGGCAAACTGTTCCTCCGTCGCACAAGCCGGGGTTTCGGTCGCATTGATTTCGCTATTGCGCCTGAGAATTCGGCGTTGTGAGCGGGATGGGACAAAACGCTCAACTACCGCCCTTACCGATACACAGGCGGTGCAATCCGGGCAGGCCGGAGAATAGACGATTGAATGGCCGCGCCTGAAGCCGGCCAGAGAAAGCCGGTGATGAAAAGCGGAAGCATCACCCCCAACCAGTTCGCTGACAATCCGGCGCTCGACCCTGCCGGGAAGGTAGGGACAAGGCATGGGAGGGGTGGCAAAGAAAAAATGCGTTCTGTTAACAGGCTGATATTTAATCAAAATTTTAATGCTCAGGAGAAATTATTACTCGGCTGGCGTACTGGGAGCCGGTTGCGCCGACTCTGATGACCCCGACGGTGCAGGCTCTGGTATAACCGGCTGTACTTTGGGCAGCGGCGGCAGTGGAGACAATTCCGGAGCCGGGGATTTTTTTGCCGCCCCTTGTCCTCCGCCGCCATCAGGCGCGGCTTTTTTATGGCCTGTGCCCCTCAGCAGGATAATGCTGATACGACGGTTGCGGGCATTTTTCGGATCATCCGGCAATAGCGGCTCGGTGTCCGCCTTGCCGACCACCTTGGCAACTCTACCGAACGGGACCCCCAGCTTTTCCAGTTCACGACGACTGGCATTGGCCCGATCCGCCGATAGTTCCCAGTTGCTGTAGCCGCTGTTGGTGTGGAACTTTACCGAATCGGTGTGACCGGCAATGGATATCTTCTGGGGCATGGTGTTTATCACCTTGGCAATCAATCCCAGGACCTTGCGGGTGTACAGATACATCTTGGAACTGCCGCTGGGGAACATCGCAAGACCTTTTTGGTCGACAATCTGAATGCGCAATCCCTCCGGGGTATTGTCGATCAGCAAACTCTTGGCCAGACGGCGCAACGATGGAATACTTTCGACCGCCTGACGCAATTCCTCGGCGGCTTTGTCAAATTGGGCCTGTTCCTGTTGTTTGGAGGCATCGGAGGGGGCGTCGGAGGGCGGAGCATCCGAAGACTGTTCGCCTCCCGAACCCGCCTTTGGCGGCGGCAGGTCGACCGAGACGCTGGCGCGGGACGAGGAAACGTCCATCGCGCCCTGTTCGCCCATAACCTTGCCACCGAGTATTTGGCCGCTGCCGCTGGTGCTCTTGGAAGTTGATATCGGAGCGAAATGATCGGCAATTCCCTGCAACTGGTCCTGGGTCACCGAATTCAGCAACCATAACAGCAAGAAAAAGGCCATCATCGCGGTTACGAAGTCGGCATAGGCAATCTTCCAGGCACCGCCGTGGTGGCCTCCGCCACTTTTCTTGATCTTCTTGATTATTATTGTCTGGTTATCGGCCATTGTTAAGCCTTGGTGATGTGACTGCTTATTATTACAAGACGGATATTACGAAGTGGCCGGTATATTACCGATCATCTCCTCAACTTCGGCAAAAGTCGGGCGAACGCTGCCGCTCAGGGTTTTCCTGGCAAATTCCACGGATACCTGAGGAGCATATCCCTGCATATGAGCGACAATACCGGCCTTGATACATCCCATGTAATGGGAGTCGGCATCGAAGCTCTGTTTCATCGCACTCGACATAGGGGTGAAGATGCCATAGGAAACGAGAATTCCAAAAAACGTTCCGACCAGTGCGCCGCCGATCAATTCACCGAGAATTTCGGGTGGCTCGGTGATTGAGCCCATGGTGTGGATAACACCAAGCACTGCGGCAACGATTCCCAGGGCAGGAAGGGCATCCCCCAAACCGGCAACCGCACCGGCAATATCGTGATGCTCTTCGTGATGGATTTCCAGTTCCAGTTCCATAACGTCGCCGACTTCATACGGATTGTTGGTGCCCAGGGTAAGTAATCGCAGGTAGTCGCAGAGAAATTCCAATGCGTGATGGTCTGCGGCAAACTTGGGAAACTGCTGGAACAGCGAACTGTCGGAAGGGTTTTCGACATGGGTTTCCAGGGCCAGGTCGCCCTTGGTCTTGGCCAACTTGAAAACCGAAAACAAAACCCCCAAAAGCTCCATATAGGAATCCGTGTTGTAACTGGGCCCCTTGATAAGGGTACCCATGGCCTTTCCCATGCCGCCCAGAACGGCCTTGGAATTGGAGGTAATGAACTGACCTATACCGGCCCCGAGAATTATAATAAATTCGAAAGGCATCCACAGGGTGCTCATATGGCCGCCTGATAAAGTATATCCAAGCACCACACTGCCGATGACGACAACAGTCCCTATTATGAAGAGCATTCAGAATCCTCTAGAGCCTTATAAAGCGTGGCATGGCAATATTTCATTTATGCCTATACCCGCCATTTTTTATAGTTTGCAGTTCAAGCTAACTCAAGTCGTTATGTAAGGAAACATATCTCATACCATGCCAAATCCGGACAATTTTTATTTGTATTTTTTACGGCACAGGTGATTTGTCGCCA
The DNA here is from genome assembly GCA_964511465.1 of uncultured Hyphomicrobiales bacterium. Classification (GTDB taxonomy): domain Bacteria; phylum Pseudomonadota; class Alphaproteobacteria; order Rhodospirillales; family 2-02-FULL-58-16; genus JAZFTA01. The sequence continues at coordinate 1,559 of CAZEFJ010000178.1, read as the reverse complement.
TTGCCGGGATATAAAAAATACGCTCGGCGTGAATATCGTTAAAGGAAAGGCTGCAGGCCCTGAATAACGAACCAGCAAACGGAACGGGAGAAACTAGCCGTCGTGCAGCCCCCCTGAGCCTGGCCATGGCAGCCCAGTTGGGCAGCTTTATTCTGGTCTTTGGCGGGGCAATGCTGGTCGAGGCAAAAACCGGCCAGAATCTGCCTTTGGTCGGCAAAGTCTTTGCCCAGGGCGGGCTTGCCGCATTGATAGGAGAAATGCTGGGACTAGATCGATGGTGGCTTCCCCTGCAAATACTGCTACCGCCTGTTGCACTTTTGGGATTACGGCTTTCGATACCGCCCTGGATATTCCTCGTCGTTTTTTTCATACTGCTTCTTGTTTTCTGGAACAGCCGCTCGGAAAGGGTTCCGCTGTATCTGACCAACAAAAAAACATCGGCCACGCTGGTCCGGCTGATGGCTGAAAAAAAAGCCTCCGAATTTATTGACCTGGGCTGCGGCCTGGGTGGTCCTGTCGCATATCTGGCCAAACAAATGAAAGACAACCGGTTTACCGGTATAGAATCGGCACCTGTGCCATTCGTGATTTCCTGGCTCAGACTAAAGCTTTCTGGATCAGCCAATGCCCGGATTGTTCCAGGCAACATATGGAAATGCAATCTGGCCGACTATGACATGGTCTATTGTTTCCTGTCGCCGTCCCCGATGGCCCGTCTATACGACAAGGCAAGGGCCGAAATGCGGCCCGGCACTACATTCATAAGCAACTCCTTTGAAGTTCCAGAGGCGGACCCGGATGAAGTTGTTGAAGTTGACGACCGGCGAAAAACCAAGCTTCACATATGGCGAATGTGAAACAGGCTAAAAGGCAACGTACCGCAGAGTGTCTTCCACTTTCTTCTTGAGAAAAAGCGCCCTAAGCTTACATACTATCCATGTAGTAATCGCCTTTTCGTAATTTTATGTTATTATCGGGCCAGTTACGGGAATTCAGGGCTTGGCGCGGCCGTTTTTAAGGCCATAGGCGCAATTAGTGAGGCGCAATTAGTGGCGATTCCGTCTGACGCGGAGTTGTCGTACAATGTGGAGTTGATTTATGCAGCAGGATCTTGCCACCACCGAAACCCGCCATCTGGACGTAATTCCGGGTGAGGATCTTGAGGATTTCGTAACCTTTGTCATCGAAGGGCAGATGTTCGGTATTCCTGTCCTTATGGTCCAGGATATCCTTGCTCCTTCCGAAATTGCATCCGTCCCGCTGGCCCCGCCCGAAGTCAAGGGGTCAATCAACCTGCGCGGCCGCATAGTTACGGTGATCGACGTCCGGGTCCGTCTGGGGCTTGAAAAGCGTGACGTAAAAGAAGGCGGTATGGCGGTCACGGTCGAAGAAGACAATGAACTGTATACCCTGCTGGTCGACGAGGTCGGTGATGTGATCGGCCTGAAAAGCGATCTCTACGAAAGCAATCCAAGTACCCTGGACCCGCTGTGGAGAGAATTCGCACTCGGCATATTCCGGCTGGAAAGTCGTTTGATGGTGGTACTGGACGTAACCAG
>CAZEFJ010000177.1:0-4458 GCA_964511465.1 uncultured Hyphomicrobiales bacterium | reverse complement strand
GCCTCGACTGGCAGCAACGTCTGGGCCAGGTCAGCCGCGCCCCGCGCTGGGCGATTGCCCATAAATTTCCGGCGGAAAAAGCGCGGACCATCGTCAACGCCATTGAAATTCAGGTCGGGCGTACCGGGGTTCTGACCCCGGTGGCAAGGCTTGATCCGGTTACCGTTGGCGGGGTGGTGGTTTCCAACGCCACCCTGCACAACCAGGACTATATTAGGGACAAGGATGTACGGGTCGGCGACACGGTAGTGGTCCAGCGGGCCGGCGACGTTATTCCCCAGGTGGTATCGGTGGTTATGGATCAACGCCCGGCGTCCAGCGCCGCCTATGTCTTTCCCGAAAAATGCCCTAAATGTAAAAGCAGGGTCCGGCGAGAAGAAGGCGAGGCGGCGCGACGTTGTACCGGCGGGCTGGTCTGCCCGGCCCAGGCGGTGGAGCGGCTAAAACACTTTGTCTCGAAAAACGCCTTTGATCTCGAAGGTCTTGGGGCAAAAAGTATCGCCGCTTTTTACAATGACGGGCTTATCGACACCCCGGTCGATATCTTCCTCCTCAATGACAGGAACGAGGAAATAGCCGCACGCGATGGCTGGGGAGATAAATCCACCAAAAAACTGCTGGCGGCGATTGAGAAACGTAAAACCATATCTCTTGAGAGGTTTATCTACGCCCTTGGCATTCGTCAGGTCGGTCAGACGACGGCACGATTGCTGGCCAGGCAATACGGCTCATTAAAGAAGTGGCGCGACGCCATGGAATCCGACCGTGCATCACAGGCGTATATCGAATTAACCGATATCGACGGGATAGGCCCTGCCGTCGCCGACGATATACATGCTTTTTTTTCCGAGTCTCATAACATTGAGGTGCTGGACAAACTTGAGGGAATATTGACGGTAGAGAATTTCCGTACCCCCGATACAGCCGCCAGCGAGTTGTCCGGCAAGACCGTGGTTTTCACCGGTTCTCTCGAAGGGATGAGCCGTGGCGAGGCCAAGGCCAGGGCCGAGGCGTTGGGAGCCAGGGTCGCGGGATCGGTGTCAAAAAACACCGACTATGTGGTCGCCGGAACCAAAGCCGGCTCCAAGGCAAAAAAGGCGGCCGAACTTGGTCTAACTATTTTAGACGAAAGCGAATGGCTGACACTGGCTTATCCGGATTAAATGATCTAGTTTGCGCCGTCATGTCGGATATAAAAGAAATCGCCAACCAATCAAACGCCTGGCCCTTCGTCGAAGCGCGCAGTCTGCTTAAGCGCATCGGCGGCAAAGTGCCGGACAAGGGATATGTCCTGTTCGAGACCGGCTATGGGCCGTCTGGCCTGCCGCATATCGGAACCTTTGGCGAAGTGGCGAGGACATCCATGGTCCGCCATGCGTTCTCGCAGATTTGCGACATAAAAAGCCGTCTCTTTGCCTTTTCCGACGATATGGACGGTCTGAGGAAGGTTCCCGACAATGTCCCGAACAAGGAAATGCTTAGCCAACATATAGGCCGCCCCTTAAGCGATGTTCCCGACCCCTTTGGAACCCACGAAAGTTTCGCCGACCACAACAATGCCAGACTAAAGGCTTTTCTTGATGAATTCGGCTTTGATTACGAGTTTCAAAGCGCCACCGAGCATTACAGAAACGGCAACTTCGATGATGTTCTCCTGAATGTGTTGAAACATTTCGACGATGTTATCAACGTCGTCCTGCCTGAACTGGGAGCGGAGCGCCGCGCCACCTACAGTCCGTTCCTGCCGGTATGTGCCAAGACCGGCCAGGTATTGCAGGTGCCGGTCATCGAAACCAGGCCGGACACCGGAACCATAGTCTACGAAAATGAAGACGGAACAAAGGTGGAAACACCGGTCACCGGCGGCCATTGCAAGCTTCAGTGGCGGGTCGACTGGGCGATGCGCTGGACTTCCCTTGGGGTGAACTATGAGATGTCGGGCAAGGATTTGATAGATTCGGTGCGGCTGTCGGGGCGAATCTGCCGCATTCTCGGCGGCACTCCGCCGGTCGGCTTTACCTACGAGCTTTTTCTTGATGAGAACGGCGAGAAAATTTCCAAGTCGCGGGGTAACGGCCTTAGCGTCGAAGAATGGCTGCGTTACGCACCCCCGGAAAGTCTTTCACTGTTCATGTATGGCAAGCCAAAGACCGCAAAAAGACTCTATTTCGACGTCATTCCGCGCAACATAGACGACTATTTGAGCCATCTTTCAAAATTCCCCGAACAGGATATGGCCGGACAATTGAAAAATCCGGTATGGCATATTCATTCCGGCTCTCCGCCCCATGAGGAGGCCCATATAAGCCACAATATCCTGCTTAATCTGGCCGGTGTCTGCAATAGCGAGGAAAAGTCGGTGCTGTGGCATTTTATTTCCCGCTACCGGGCCGACGCAACGCCCGAAAGTGCCCCGATACTTGACCGGCTGGTGGAATACGCGATCAATTACTACCGCGACTTTATCAAGCCGACCAAGCATTACCGGGCCGCTAGCGAAGATGAGAAGAAGGCTCTTGAAGACCTGGCGGAAACCCTTCAGGCAATGCCCCCTGATGCCACAGCCGAGGTCATTCAAAGCGAAGTCTATGAAGTCGGCAAGCGCCATCCTTTTGCCGACCTGAAAGCATGGTTCAGGGCGCTTTACGAAATACTGCTGGGCCAGACCCAGGGCCCGCGCATGGGATCATTCATCGCCCTTTACGGCCGCGACGAAACCATATCCCTAATCCGCAGCGCTATCGACCGGACCTAAGCTGACGGTTTAGCTCAGTATTTAAGAGTTATACACACAATATATGGTGTAAGGTATTGCCTGTATGCCGCAGATATTGTAAAAACTGTATTGTTAAAAAGAACCGATTTTGTTTAACCAGCGGAAATTTAATTGCTATGGAATGGACACCTGCGCGCATCAGCACACTGATCGCACTATGGGATGAAGGTATCACAACAACTGAAATAGGCCGTCGTCTGGGAATAACCAAGAATGCGGTGGTCGGTAAGGTACATCGCCTGGGGCTTGCCAAACGCAGAACTTCCGGCCAATCGGGCAAGGTTGCCGAAACCCCCAAGGTAATAAGTCTGGGACGGCTTGGGGCGGGCATGTGCAGTTGGCCCGAAGGCGATCCAAGAAAGGACGACCTTAGCTTTTGCGGCCAAAAGACGGTTGTCGGCCGACCGTATTGCGCGGTGCATTGCGCCAAGGCCTATGTCAAAAACACCAGAACGGCAAAAAGGGTCGCCGCCGCATAGGCTCAAAACCTGTTAGTTCGGTGCGTTTGGGCTATTTGTTGGCCAGGCTTTTTGCGACTTTGCGCGCGGTTATGTTGTCGAAGGTAAGGGAGCCTTCGTCCTCCAATTCATCGGCGGTTCGGACCAGCCTTTCCAGTGCCCGTCTGACCCGGATCTGCGGAATGGCATCCTTAAACCTGTAGCTGATGTCTTCGGTAAATACCTTGCGCGACAGTTTGGTCATGTTGTCATAGAATTTATTCAGCAGATCATCGTCGTCCTCCCCGACCTTGAGAAGGATCAGGATGTCATCTTCGTTTGCGACCCTCATGAATTTCTGAATTCCTACATCGTTGGCACCTTTAATATGGCGGATGAACGACATGGTCATCTCACTGGTGCCCTGATCCCTGCCGTGAGGAAGAAGAATCCCGGTTATCTGTAACAATAGTTCCTTGATTTCAGCCCCGCTAAGGGTGACTTCCGTTCCGTCAAAGTTTAGTGAATAGGTATCGGAAGCGACTTTTCGGGCGGATATTTCCATGGCCTTTCGGGCTGCCTTCAATCAATAAGCCCCATCGCCAATTGGCAGGATAAAGCTTGCGTAGGGGCCACCATAAGATCAAACCAAAGCTGATAAGTCGAGGACTTTCCGAATCTGTTCCGGGCTTTTGCCAGCCTCACGCATGGCCCGCAGGCTAAGTGAGCTATCCCGCTTGGCAAGCCGTTCTCCCCGTTCGTTGCGGACAAGTTCGTGGTGATGGTAATCCGGCGTATCCAGGACCAACAGTTTTTGCAAAAGACGGTGCAGATGAGTGGCGGCGAACAAATCCCTGCCGCGGCTGACCAGGGAAACTCCCTGTATATGGTCGTCAAGAGAGCAGGCCAGATGATAGCTGACAGGTATGTCCTTGCGAGCCAGCACAACATCACCGAAGACTGCCGGGTTGGCCCTGACCACCCGCCCGCCATTTGTCGCGGCACGATCTATCCAGGTTAGTTCACCCGCCATGGCAAGTGCTTTTTCCATGTCCAGGCGAAGAGCAAAGGCGTCGCCATCCGCCATCCGCCCTCGTCTTTCCTGATCATCCATATTACGGCAGAGGCCGGGATAGACCGGCCCATCCGGGCCATGTGGTGCGTTGGCGGCGTTTTCTATTTCATTTTTGATATCCTTGCGGGTGCAGAAACAGGGATACAAAAGCCCCATTTCACGCAATTTTT
>CAZEFJ010000176.1:0-4474 GCA_964511465.1 uncultured Hyphomicrobiales bacterium | reverse complement strand
ATAGGTAATCAACGATGTCCCCGCAAACACCGCCAAAAGCAGCGAAAGAATAATTACGAGTTTCGTTTTGACCGTCATTTTTTCCACCCCACAAAACTAGCATAGCCTCAATCAGGACTACATGAACAACCGGTTTACGCATAACAACCAGGTTTGCGACAAGCCCCCCCCATTCGGGGCAAACATGTCGTAAGCTAATATATTTCACTAAAAAAAACAATCTCGCAAAGAAATTCAAGCCTGCAGATACACGATGCGGATGGTTATGATATGGCTTTATACAAAGCCGGTCCGAATGACCTCTGTTAGGTGTTGCCGGTACGTTTCAATCCGACCTCGATGACCGCACGAATAGGTAAAATAGGCTTCCTCAATCTATAGTAGGTCTAAATTACAGCAGTCCCACAATTTATAGCAGCCCCATTGTCTTGAACGAGTTGATCCCCCCTTTTGATATTATCAGGTGGTCATGCAGCCTGATCCCGATCCTTTCCCCGGAGGCGATCACCTCCCTGGTCATTTCGATGTCGGCCTTCGACGGAGTCGGATCGCCGCTGGGATGATTGTGAACCATTATTATCGCGGTGGAATCGATTTCCAGGGCCCGCTTGATAATCTCGCGTGGGTATACAGGGGTATGGTCTACGGTGCCTTTCTGCTGGACTTCGTCGGCGATGAGAATGTTCTTGTTGTTGAGGTAGATGACCCTGAACTGTTCTACCCCTTCGAACGACATGGACGCCCGACAATAATCGATCAACGCCTGCCAGTTACTTAATACCGGGCGATTGATAATTCTCTCGCGAGCCAGATGCAGCGCCGACGCCTGAACCGTCTTAAGGGCCACTATGACCGCCTCGCCAACCCCTTCCACCTCAGCCAGGGCGGCCGGGGAAGCACTGATTGTCTCGGCAAAAGAGCCGAAGCGTTTAAGCAGGTTTTTTGCCAGCGGCTTGACGTCCTGGCGGTGGTTGCCAAGAAAAAGCACAAGTTCCATCATCTCGTAATCCGCCAGGGCGTCGTAACCGGACTTCATAAACCGGGCCCGCAAACGTTTGCGGTGGCCGATATATTGAGGCTTGTCGTTCAAGGCTGGTTCTCTGAACCTGTGTCGTAGGGGGGATGATGCAAACCGGCGGGCGACAGGGTGAAAATCTCGTAACTGTCGGCGGTTACCCCTATTGAATGCTCGAACTGGGCCGAAAGGGACCGGTCCCTGGTTACCGCCGTCCATCCGTCGTTCAACACTTTTACCTCGTAACGCCCGGCATTAACCATCGGCTCAATAGTAAAAAACATCCCCTGCCGCAGAACCGGGCCGGCCCCGGATTTGCCAAAATGCATAATATTGGGAGCATCATGAAAAACCCGGCCAAGGCCATGGCCGCAAAAATCACGGACCACGGAATATTTCTTCGATTCGGCGTATGACTGGATCGCATGTCCGATATCGCCGACCGTCGCTCCGGGGCGGACGACCTTTATCCCACGCCACATCGCCTCGAACGTTACTTCGGTCAGCCGGCGCGTTTTGACCCCGACGTCGCCGACGAAATACATCCGGCTGGAATCGCCGAACCAACCGTCCAGGATAACCGTAACGTCAATATTTATGGTGTCGCCATCCGACAGTTTTCGGCTTCCCGGTATGCCGTGGCATACGACATGGTTGATCGATGTGCATATGGATTTTGGAAAGCCCCTGTAGTTCAGCGGCGCGGGAACTGCGTTATGGGAAACAATATATTCATGAACAAGCCCGTTCAGTTGGTCCGTACTTACACCCGCGCTCACATGCGGGGTTATAAAATCAAGGGTCTCGGCGGCCAGTCGGCCGGCCCGGCGCATGCCGTCGAAATCATTATCCGAATGAATCTTTATGCGCATTGATTCAGCCGCTACAGCACCGGAAACCATATCGTTCATCGTTACAACCCCACCTGCGACAAAGGCCCCGCAAGTCTTATTTCATCGACCGACATATTGCACCCATAACATAATGTTTCGACCCCCGCCGAGATTGCCTTTTTCAGGCCTTCGGCATAATTCCCATCAATATCCGCAGCAATCGAAAAGCGGTCACAATCATCCCGCTGTACCAGATAAAACATAACCGCGCGATACCCCTGCTCTGCCATCCGCGAAAGTTCGGCGAGGTGTTTTAGCCCCCTTGCCGTAATCGCGTCTGGAAATTCCGCCATCGTTTCCGATCTGCCCCTGCGTTTCATGGTAACATTTTTTACCTCAATATAACATGTGGGCAAACATCGCCCGTCAAGCAACAGATCAATGCGTGAATTTTTGCCATACCTGACTTCACGACGAATACGGTCATAGCCCGACAACTCCGCTATATTGCCCTGTTCCACGGCTTCTTCAACCAGACGGTTGGCTATGCTGGTGTTAATGCCGACCAGACTGGAACCGGTATCGATTAACTCCCATGTAAACCGCAGGCGGCGTTTAGGGTTGTTCGCCGGTGACAGCCATACGGTTGAGCCGGGGCCGCTTACGCTCAACATCGACCCGGTATTGGCGCAATGGGCGGTGACGATGTCCCCGTTGCCGAGTTCCACGTCGGCGAGAAAACGTTTATAGCGTTTGACAAGAGTGCCGACGATCAGGGGTTCGGGGAATCTCATTGGCGGTGGTTTTCAAGCGCCTCGGCCAAGGTAAGGCTGGCGGTTCCCGGTTTCAACGGCTTGGGCTGACTTGGGTGCGGCTTCCATGCGGTCAGGGTTATAACCTGGAAAGTGGCGGGGATTCGCCCCTCGGAGTCGCCGAACAACTGCCGGTAGCGGTTAGACGCCGCAAGCATGGTTTTTTTCGGGGTAAAGTTTTTACGACGTTCGTTCAGGGCGTTGCTTTCGCCCATTCCCCTGAGGTCGCGCATTAGCTTTAATGGGTCCGAATATGACACTGTTATGGTATCTACGTCCGCCACCGGCAAGGCAAACCCGGCTCGCGGCAACAGATCTCCCGCCGCCCGGACATCGGGAAAGGGAGATACTCTCGGACTTAGCCCCCCTTCCTCGCTTATCTCGGCTTCGGCCAAGGCCTGGCGCATCTCGTTAAGGGTTGAGCCGCCAAGCAATGTCGCCATAAATAATCCGTCAGCTTTCAAAGCCCGGCGAATCTGAATAAGCGCACCCGGCAGGTCATTGACCCAATGCAGACAAAGATTGCTTATAATCATGTCGAAACAGTCTTCTCCAAATGGCAGGAATTCCTCATCGGCAGAGACGCTTAACCCTTTTTCCCGGCCAGCCATTCGCTCGGAAAGGTCACTCATCACAAGTGAGCCTACACTGTCATGCCGTCTCAACAGTTGAGCTTGCCCGTCTCCTCCGGCCCCCATGGACAGGACCAGCGGGAATTTACGCTTTATCTCATCCAGCCGTGCCACGAGTTGACTTCCCGCTTCGCGGAAGATGAAATCGTACATATGGAAATCGTCGGCGGCACGATCCCGGTGACGGCGAACCGCACTACGGTCAAAAACGTTTATCGACGAATTTATGCTCATACGAACTTCTGTACTTCTACTTTTTCAGCAGAAATACCGCCTGTTCACCTAAAATATTTGAAATAAACGGTGACGAGCGGATGCGGTGGGGAATCCCGTTTCGGTTAAGCGCAATCGAACGTTCAACGACAATACCCAGTTCATCACATAACGCGACAAAATCACGGATGGTGCAAAAGTGTATGTTCGGGGTGTCGTACCATTGATAGGGCAAGGTTCCGTTTACCGGCATCCTCCCGTTTACGGCAAGTTGCCAGCGGACCCGCCAATAGGCGAAGTTGGGGAACGATACGATAGCCTTGCGTCCTATCCTCATAAGCTGTTCAAGAACCGCCCTGGGAGCGCGTACGGCCTGCAAGGTCTGGCTCAGGACCACATAGTCGAAGGCATGATCGGGATAGTCTTCAAGATCGGTGTCGGCGTCACCCTGGATTACCGAAAGCCCGGCACTGACGCAGGCGTTGACGCCCTCGGTGGATATCTCTATGCCGCGCCCGTCGACCTGCCTGGTGTGAACCAGATAATCCAGCAGCGCACCGTCACCACAACCGATATCGAGAACCCTTGATCCGATATCAATCATATCGGCGATATGGTGAAGATCGACCCGGACCGCCGATTTGCGGCTTTCGGCAAGCATCAGCCTGCCGCTACGTTTCTTGGTACGGACAGCCCGCGATGGATTGCCGCGCCATCGAGAAAACCGCCAAGCACTTTGTGGTATTCATCGACATCAAGGAGAAACGAATCATGGCCTCCGTCGGTATCTATTTCGGCGAAGCTGACGTTCGCCGCAACCGCATTCAGGGCTCTCACTATATCCCGGCTTTCCGACGTCGGATGCAACCAGTCGCTAGTGAAAGAGAGTACACAAAACCGGGTATTGGTACCCATGAAGGCGTTGGCCAGAACCCCTTGATGTTCAGCCGTCAGGTCGAAGTAGTCGGA
>CAZEFJ010000175.1:0-4488 GCA_964511465.1 uncultured Hyphomicrobiales bacterium | reverse complement strand
TTTTGACATCGGCGCTGGCCCGGTTCTTGTCGCGCCACAGGGCAAGAAGACTGCCGACATCCTTTACCGAAAAACCAAGATGGCGAGACCGTTGGATAAAACGCAGTATTTCGACGTCGTTCTGGCTGTAATTTCGATAGCCGTTATCAGCCCTGGCCGCTGGCTCAATCAAGCCGATGCTTTCGTAATAGCGGATGGTCTTTGCCGTAACCCCTGAATTTTTGGCGATTGTCCCTATATTCATGCTTTTAACTCCTCCTTTTATGCTCCTGGCCGCCAGCGTTTAAGCAGCAACGAGTTTGTTACTACCGAAACGCTGCTGAACGCCATTGCAGCACCGGCTATTACCGGACTTAGAAGGCCTGATGCAGCCAATGGCAGGGCGATCAAGTTGTAGATTGAGGCCCAGAAAAGATTTTGTATGATCTTGGAAAAAGTAGCCCTTGATACCGAGATTGCGTCGGCGATCAGCACCGGCTCACCGCGCATCAGGGTAATCCCGGCGGTATGCATCGCGACATCGGTCCCGGTCCCCATGGCAAAGCCGATATCGGCCTCGGCCAGCGCCGGTGCATCGTTTATGCCATCACCGACCATGGCGACAATTTTGCCTTCAGCTTTAAGTCGTTTGACCTCTTCCGATTTATGTTCCGGAAGAACCTCTGCAACTACGTTTTTGATTCCAACCTTTGCCGCTATGGCGGCGGCACTGTTGGCGTTGTCGCCGGTCAACATGACGGTTTCAATGCCCTTCGAGTGCAGTTCAGAAACCGCTCTGGCGGCATGCGGCTTTATCGTGTCACCCAGTGCAATAATTCCCAACAGTTCGACCTGTGGGGAGCTCTCGGCGACCCATATTACCGTCATTCCCTCTTTTTCCCATTCTTCCGCCCGCAGGTTGAGGTCGTCTATTGTATAGCCCTCCTCACCCATCAGGCGCCGGCTGCCGATAATCAATGTTTTGTCGTCAATTTTCGCAGTCAGGCCCCTTCCCGTCATGCTTTGGAAGTCGATAACCGGCGATAGCGAAAGTTTTTTCTCTTTCGCGTGATCGATCAATGCCTTGGCCAGGGGATGTTCGCTGCCCTGCTGGGCCGAGGCGGTAAGACGGATCAGAGCAGCTTCATCACCGTTACAGGCAAAAGACCCGGCCAGCGCCGGCCGACCTTCGGTAAGGGTGCCGGTCTTGTCGAGCACGACGCAGGTAATTTTATGTGCCCGCTCCAGCGCTTCGGCGTCCTTTATGAGAATTCCCGCCCTTGCTGACGCCCCGGTACCGACCATGATCGCGGTCGGTGTCGCCAGGCCCAGGGCGCATGGGCAGGCAATAACCAGAACCGCTACCGCGTTTATTATGGCAATTGAAATATCGCCGTCGACATTCCACCAGTAGGTAAAGGTCGCGGCGGCAATGGCAATAACCACCGGAACAAATATTGCGGATATGCGATCCACCAGTTTCTGTACCGGGGCCTTGGAACCTTGCGCCCCTTGCACCAGTTGGATGATCCGGGCGAGAACCGACTCGGTGCCGACCGTGGTGGCGCGCACTACCAGTCTTCCCTCGCCGTTAATCGCACCGCCGGTAACGCCGTCGCCAATCTCCTTGTTGACCGGCAGGCTTTCCCCGGTAATCAGGGATTCGTCCATCTGGCTTGCGCCTTCAATAACTTCACCGTCGACCGGCATCCGCTCGCCCGGCTTGACCACTACGGTATCGCCTGAAACCACCTGTGATGCGGGAATTTCAACTTCGACGCCATCGCGGACAATCCGCGCCGTTTCCGGCCTTAGGTCCATTAGTGCGCGAACCGCCGCCGTGGTTCCCCGCTTGGCCCGGCTTTCCATCCATTTGCCGAGCAGAATAAGGGTAATAACCGCGGCTCCGGCCTCGTAATAGAGGTCTCCGCCACCCAATTCCGGTAAAAAGGTATTAAACAGACTCAACCCATAGGCGGCTGATGTCCCCATCGCCACCAGCAGATCCATGTTGCCGGTGAAAGCTTTCAGGGCGCCCCATGAACCCTTGTAGAACCGCGCTCCGGCCCAGAATTGAACCGGGGTCGCCAGGGCAAGCTGAACCAGACCGGGAATCTTCCAGTCAAAACCCGCCAGTTCCCACACCATCTGGATAATCAGCGGCAGGGTAAGCAGGGCGGAAATTCCAAAAATTATAAGATCATGGCGGCTTTTTCGTGCCAGTTCCTCGTCATCATTGCGACCGTCACCGGAATCGGTAATGCCACTGGCTCCAAAGCCGGCCTTTTCGACCGCGGCGATAATCGTCGCCATGTCGCATACGCCGGCTTCGACGGTCACCGATAATGTTTCCGTCGCCAGGTTAACAACGCCAGATATCACCCCGTTGATTTTACCGACGACTTTTTCGATACGCCCGGCGCAGGTGGCACAGGTCATGCCGCTTATCGCCAGCTCGAAGGTTCGTGGAGGAACCGAAAACCCCGCCTTGTTAATGGCGGCGGCAATATCAGCGGCCCCCAGGACATCAGCATCGAAAACTATATCGGCATGCTCGCTGGCAAGGTTTACGGCAACCGAAATTACCCCGGGAAGCTTTCCGACAACCTTCTCAATGCGCCCGGTGCAGGTGGCGCAAGTCATCCCTTCAATAGGCAGATTGATGCTTTGCCCTGCGGGTTCTGTAGATGCGTCGATAATGGCTTCCGTTGATATGTCCATAATTGTACATTTCCAAACATTATAGTAAACTATAACCTTATTTATGATGTTCTAGTGACTGGAAGGTCAAGGGATTATTTAAACCTTTTAAAATTATCCCCTACTTGACGTCGGCGTCTGGCGGGTTGCATTGTTGTGCCCAACACGCTTGGGGCTGTTTAGACAGGGCTGTGTTGTAGTTTAAGAAATAGCGTTAGTGACTTGATATGTATGTGCTAATTGATAACTATGATAGTTTTACATATAACCTTCTTCATTATCTTGGCGAGCTTGGTGCCGAGGTGGAAGTGTGGCGCAACGACGCCTTGAGCGCCGATGACGTTTTGGCGATGAAGCCGCAGGGAATCGTTATTTCCCCCGGCCCATGCGATCCGGATCAGGCAGGTATCTGCCTTGACATGGTGACAAAGGCGGCGGGACGGCTGCCCATTCTTGGTGTCTGTTTGGGCCATCAGTCGATCGGCCAGGCCTTTGGCGGTCGCGTTATACGGGCCCCACAACCGATGCACGGCAAGGTCAGCGAAATAAACCATAACGGCGGCACTATATTCGACGGTATTCCGTCGCCCTTTGTCTCGACCCGTTACCATTCGTTGATGGTGGAGGAGGATAGCCTTCCTGATTGTCTGGATATAACCGCAAAGAGCGACGATGGGGTGATACAGGGCTTGGCCCATAAGGCCTTTCCTATATTTGGTGTCCAGTTTCATCCAGAAAGTATAGCTTCCGAACATGGGCACCGGTTGTTGGGCAATTTTCTTGATATTTCGACCCAGGGGAGGGCGGCGGCGTGAATGACGGTAAAAATGGCATGAAGCCACTTTTGGCTAAGGTTGCGGACGGCCGTTCGCTGGAACAGGAGGAAGCCGAGGAGGCGTTTGGCATCATCATGTCCGGCGGTGCCACCGCGGCCCAGATCGGGGCCTTCCTGATCGCGCTAAGGGTTCGCGGCGAGACCGTCGACGAGATTACCGGGGCGGTCAGAATAATGCGGGCCAAGGCATTGTCGGTGGAGGCCCCGGACGGGGCGATGGATATTGTCGGTACCGGCGGTGATGGCTCTGGAACCTTCAACATTTCCACCGGCGCGGCGCTGGTGGTCGCGGGCGCTGGTGTGCCGGTGGCCAAGCATGGCAACAGGGCGCTGTCGTCGAAGTCGGGCGCGGCGGACGTTCTGGCGGCGCTGGGGGTTAATCTCGACGCCGACATGGGGCTGGTGGAGAAATCCATTCGCGAAGCGAATATAGGTTTTCTGATGGCTCCTCGTCACCATAGTGCGATGGCCCATGTTGGCCCGGCCCGGGTCGAGATAGGAACCCGAACCATTTTCAATCTGTTGGGGCCGCTTTCCAATCCGGCTTTTGTCAGTCGCCAGTTTACCGGTGTTTTTTCCCGCAAGTGGATAGAGCCGATGGCCCGTGTGCTGGGCAATCTGAAATGCCAACGGGCTTGGGTGGTCCACGGCTCGGACGGCCTTGATGAGCTGACCACTACCGGTCCTTCGTCTGTTGCCGAACTGAAGGACGGCAAGATACGCATATTTGAGGTATCCCCCAAAGATGCCGGTATTGCGTCCGCCCGGCCGCAGGATATGAAAGGCGGCACGCCGCAGGATAACGCCGATAAGATGCTGGCGATGCTGGATGGCGAGCCGGGAGCCTATCGTGACATAGTGGTATATAACGCCGCCGCCTCGCTGATCGTCGCCGACAAGGCGGAAAACCTGAAACAGGGTGCTGCCATGGCAATCTCATCCATTGACGACGGCAAGGCGCGTATGGCGCTTGA
>CAZEFJ010000174.1:0-4506 GCA_964511465.1 uncultured Hyphomicrobiales bacterium | reverse complement strand
CGCGAACCAGCCCCCGGTCGGGACCATAAACCAGAATACCAACGATGTCGGGATCGGTCCGACTTAGAAATGTCCTGACTTTATCGCCGGCTATTTTCACTTTCCCGGCGGACCCTTGGCGGCCCGGTTTCGGCTGTTTTGGTGTTGCTCCATGAAAACGGTAAGGCGGACGCTGATATCCTTTCCTATTTCCAGTACGGCGCGATTTCGGGCTTCCTTTTCGGCGATCAGAGTAGCGAAGTTTGAATTAAAAATATTGTAACTACTGACAATCTCGCTTTTCCCCGAAAACAAAATCTTGTTGGGCTTTGATTTTGCCTCATAGAGAGAGAAATTTGCTGCCATACTAAGATTGGCTCGGGTTGCGAAGGTGTTTTTGCGAACCGCCAACCCCTCGATGCCTTCCTTCAGGTTCACCGTCAGAAGATAGTCGGGGGAAGCAGGGCGGCCCATGGGGGTTAGACGGTCAAGAAGCTGATTGTGTAGAAATTGGCCGATACGCCCGGAAATTGGCTCGATTTTGATGGCGGCAAGTTCGGCCGTAGCTATTTGTCCTGGCTGCCCCCCGTACATCGGGCGAAATCCGCAGGCACTGACGACAACGCTTGCGCCGATAACGACGGCAGATAAATACAACAGTCTAAAGTACGACATTGATTATCCTGTTAGCTATCACGATTACCTTTCGCACCGGCCTGCCGCCAATCACCTTGGCGACATTGTCCAACGCCAGGGCCGCAGAGCGTGCCGTTTCTTCGTCGCTGTCCTTTGCCAGATCGACGGTACCGCGCAGCTTGCCGTTAACCTGGACCGGCACGGTAACATATTCCTCTTCAAGCAGGGTCTCGTCAATCTCCGGCCAGGGGGTGTTCGCCAGCAAACTCTTGTGGCCAAGCAGTTGCCATAGCTCCTCGCCGAGATGTGGCATCATCGGTCCGATAAGCCGGGTTATGGTTTCCATTCCCTGGCGGGCTGTCCAGGCCGCATCGGGGCCGGTTTCATCCAGCCCGTCAATAAGGTTGGTCAGTTCCCTGATCCGGGCCACCGCCTTGTTGAAATGAAAATTGTCAAGATCGGCAGAAACCCCGGCGATGGTCTTTTGTATGGCCCGACGGGCCTTGTCCGCAGATTGGCAAAAGGCTTTCGGAATGGGCGCATTAACTGGTGGAAATTCAACCGAAGGGTGTGCGACCATACGCCACAGCCGGTTGATATAACGCCAGGCTCCCTCGATCCCTGCGTCGGTCCAGTCGAGATCCCGGTCCGGCGGGCTGTCAGATAGCATGAACAGGCGCGCGGTATCGGCCCCGTAGGCGTCTATTATGGCTTTTGGATCAACCACGTTTTTCTTTGACTTGCTCATTTTTTCCGAACGCCCGCGGATTACCGTCTTGCCGGTTTCGCTGTCCTTGAATCCGCCGTCACCGTTTTCTTCGATACGGGACGGGAAAACCCAGCTTCCATCGGTGTCGCGCCAGGTCTCATGACATACCATGCCCTGGGTCAGCAGGCCCGAGAACGGCTCGCGGATATCCAGATATCCGCAATGCTTGAGGGCTCGCATGAAAAACCGGGAATAAAGAAGGTGCAGCACCGCATGTTCGATGCCGCCGATGTACTGGTCAACCGGCATCCAGTAATTCACCGCCTCGCGGTCAACCGCGGTGGCGCAGTCGGGGGCGCAAAAGCGGATAAAATACCACGATGATTCGAAGAATGTATCGAAGGTATCGGTCTCTCGCCGGGCCGGCTTGCCGCAGGCCGGGCAATCGACGTCCTTCCAGCTCGGGTGATGTTCAAGCGGATTGCCGCCGCATTCAAGATCGGCGTCTTCGGGCAACGAGACCGGAAGTTCGGCTTCCGGGACCGGCACCGCACCGCAGTCGGGACAGTGAATGATCGGGATCGGGCAGCCCCAATAACGCTGTCTTGAGACGCCCCAGTCGCGAAGCCGGAAGTTTACCGCGCCGCGACCGGCTCCAAGCGCTTCAAGCCGGCGGACTACTTCAGCCTTGGCATCTTTTACCTCAAGGCCGTCAAGAAAGTTGGAATTTATTATCAGGCCGTCGCCGGTATATGCTTCATCTGCGATGATCGGCGTTTCGCCCTCGGACGAGGCGACAACGGCAATAACCTCGAGGCCGTATTTGCGGGCAAAGTCAAGGTCTCGCTGGTCATGGGCCGGGCAACCGAAAATTGCCCCGGTTCCGTATTCCATAAGCACGAAGTTCGCCGCGAATACCGGAATCTCCACATTATCGCGAAATGGATGGCGGACCTTCAGGCCGGTGTCAAAGCCAATTTTTTCGGCCGTTTCGATTGCCGCTTCGCTGGTTCCCAGACGACCACACTGCTCGATAAAAGCGGCCAGTCCATCGTTCTGTTCGGCCAGTTCCAGGGCCAGCGGATGATTTGCCGCGATGGCGCAGAAGGTTGCTCCGAAGATGGTATCGGGCCGGGTTGTGTAAACTTCAAGCCGGTCATTTCGTCCAGCCAGTTCAAAAGAAATATGGGCACCCTCGGAACGACCGATCCAGTTTTCCTGCATCAATGTCACTCTTTCGGGCCAGCGTTTCAGGCTCTCAAGCTCGCC
This sequence comes from uncultured Hyphomicrobiales bacterium, assembly GCA_964511465.1. Classification (GTDB taxonomy): domain Bacteria; phylum Pseudomonadota; class Alphaproteobacteria; order Rhodospirillales; family 2-02-FULL-58-16; genus JAZFTA01. The sequence continues at coordinate 1,913 of CAZEFJ010000174.1, read as the reverse complement.
CAGCAAATCATCGGCAAACTCGGTTATCCTGAGAAACCACTGGGAGAGCTGGCGTTTTTCGACTTGTGCGCCGGAACGCCAGCCGCGGCCGTCGATAACCTGTTCGTTGGCCAGCACGGTTTTTTCAACCGGATCCCAGTTGACCCAGGATTCCTTGCGATAGGCCAGTCCGGCGGCAAGGAAATCGAGGAACATTTTCTGTTCAAAGCGGTAATAGTCGGGATCGCAGGTCGCCAGCTCGCGGCTCCAGTCGTAAGACAGGCCCATACATTTAAGCTGGCTTCGCATGGCGTCGATATTTGCATGGGTCCAACTCGCCGGATGAGTTTTGTTTTCTATCGCGGCGTTCTCGGCGGGCAGACCAAATGCGTCCCAGCCCATCGGGTGCAACACGTTGAAGCCACATGCCCGTTTATACCGTGCGACCACATCACCGAGGGTATAATTGCGGACATGACCCATGTGAATCCGCCCGGATGGGTACGGAAACATCTCAAGAACATAATATTTTGGCCTTGCCGGATCTTCGAGCGCGGTGAAGCAGTTGTGCTGCTCCCAGATATCTTGCCATCTGGCTTCGGCCTGACTGAAATTATAACGGCTCATGATTTGCTGGTAAATTTGTTGTCGGCTTATTGCTGTAAGGTTTCATTGCGCAGTTGCCGGGCCCTGGTCAGGATAGCATCCTCGATCCTGGTTCCGGTTTCGCTCGGAACCGTGGCGTCACGCCAGTTGCCGGTTGCATCGGCGACCTGACGGAATACCGCGACCCGTATACCGTCGGCCCGCAGGGCCCGGCCAAGAATGTAAATATTCATCTTGAAGCGTTCGTTGGAAGCACCGGCCTGGGAATGCCAGTCGGTAATTATCACCCCGCCAAACGGATCGGCGGAATTGACCGGCATAAAAGATATGGTATCCAGCGTTGCCCGCCAGAGGAAGCTGTTGACGCCGATGCCGCCGCCACCGCTGCCGGGGGCAATTTTTTTCTTGGCCCCGCCAAAACTTATTCCGCCATCGCCGGTAGCCTTGGCCCTGTCGCCGTATACCGGGCTGGTGCCGCTTTTTCCTTTTTGTCGCAGATCCGGAGTTTTGCCGGCACCGCAGGCAGTAAGCAGGCCGACAAGAGAGAAAAGCAGAATGCCCCCGATCAGATTGCGGCGGCGTATTGGTCTTTGCATTGGCCCTGACCTCGTTGAATATAACCTCGTGGAGGTGCACTTTATGGCAAGGTGTGAATATCCGCAAGCCGGTGTAAATGCCGGAGTGTTCCAGAGTCATGATCTTGGCGGCACCGTCATATGTTGCAATTATGCCACGCTGGGTAATTTATGATACACAAGGTGCCTCATATTGCTTGACCATTGGGGCCTTGCGTGGCTCTTATGGCTCCATAGTACAGGTCAGCGGCACTGTCAGGGCCACGTTTCCAGTGGTTTCAGCTTAAGGGTCGGGGTGACTGGATTTTTAGAATTAGAAAGAGGATTTACTAAAATGAGGAAAACACTTCTTGGGACCAGCGCACTGGTAGCCGTCGGTCTTATCGTTGGTTCAGCCAGCGTTGCCTCGGCGGCCGAGCCGATCAAGCTCAGCGTCGGCGGCGGTATCGTACAGTGGGTCGGCGGCGGCAGCAACGACCAGCAGACCACTGGCGGCGTTGAGACCACCGATTACAACTCTACCAACTTCTTCACTGACGACGCGATCAAGTTCAGCGGTTCGACGACGCTCGACAACGGCATCAAAGTTACCGCGATAATGAGCCGCGACGGCAGCAGGACCACGTCCAATACATGGGACAGCTATGCCAAGTTCACCAGCGACAAGTTGGGTGATCTTCGTTTTGGCCTGCTCCGGCCTCCGCAGGATACCCTGGCTCACTCTGCTCCGGGTGTCGGTATTGGTAACGGCGG
>CAZEFJ010000173.1:0-4515 GCA_964511465.1 uncultured Hyphomicrobiales bacterium | reverse complement strand
TGTACCTGTTGGGTCAATGCTTCCGACTGCATGGTCAGTGTGCCGACTGCTTCAAGAACCTGATTGGCGGCCTGACCGGTTTCGTCGGCGGCCTGGTTGACGCCTGATATATTGGATGTGACGTCACCGGTACCGGCTGCCGCCTGCTCGACATTGCGGGCTATTTCCTGGGTTGCCGCGCCTTGTTCCTCGACCGCCGCGGTAATTGCCGCGGCAATCTCGTCAATACTGCCGATGGTCTTGCCGATGGCCTGGATTGCCCCCACCGAATCCTGGGTCGCGGTCTGTATGCCGCCGATCTGTGCGCCTATTTCCTCGGTTGCCTTGGCGGTTTGATTGGCCAGGTTCTTGACTTCGGATGCGACCACGGCAAAGCCCTTTCCGGCGTCACCGGCCCGTGCCGCCTCGATCGTTGCATTCAGTGCCAGCAGGTTGGTCTGATCCGCTATATCGGTAATCAGTTCCACCACCTCGCCAATTTTTTGTGCGGCCATCGCCAGCCCCTGAATCTTTTCGTCGGTTTCGGCGGCATCCCTCACCGCCTGCCCGGCAATTTCCGACGACTGCGATACCTGGCGAGAGATTTCGCTGATCGAACTTGACAGCTCTTCGGCCGCTGACGCCACGGTCTGAACATTTGTCGATGCCTCTTCGGCCGCCGCCGCGACGGTGGTTGACTGGCGCGAGGTTTCCTCCGCCGTCGCCGACATCGACTCGGCCGTAAGCCGCATCGATTCCGAGGCTGCGGAGACCTCGCCTAAAATCTTCGAGACAGAGGTCTCAAACTCACTTGAAAGAATATCTACCGCCTCGGCCCGCTTCTCCTTTACCCGCTGTTCCTTGCGCTGTTCCTCGGCCGACTGGTCGGCCTTTATCATGTTGTCCCTGAACACCTGTACGGCATTCGCAATAGAGCCTATTTCGTCGCCGCGATGGGCTCCTTCTATCTCGACATTGGTGTCACCCCCGGCAAGAACGCCCATTACATCTGTCATACCGATCAGCGGGCCGGTAATGCCGCGTACTATCATCACCGCCAGCAACAGGGTGATAGCCAGAAGCACCAGGGTGACTGCCAGCAGGATGATAAATGAGGTCTGGGCGCTGCTCTTCAATCTCATGGCGAGACTCTTGAGGTCGTCGGCGACTTTGTCCTCGACCGTCTTCAACAGATTTATCTTTCTGGTAATGGTGCCGAACCAGTAGGGTCCGGTTATCCCTTTGAGGTCGCCGGTCTGGGGGCTGTTGATGGCTATCTTGCGCATCCGCTCTACCTCTTCCACATCCGGGCCGACCAGAGTATCCCTGAAAAAGGACTTTTGTTCCTCGCTGGCATTGATATTGAAAATGCTGAAATAGGTTTTCTGCTGAGCGATCAGCGAGATAAATTTACGGTATATAACCGGCTTGAATTTTCCCGCACCGAAACCGCCGCCGCCCATCGCCCGTTCAATCCCCGCCCGTTCCTTTCCCTGAAGGAATGAGGTGTATGAGATAATCGCCTCGGTCATTCTGGTATCCGTACTCAATACCGTCATTTCCTCGATAATCGATAGCAGTCTGGCAATGGTCGGGGTGTAATAGCCGGCCATTTCGGGCACGGTGATGGACCTGGCCTGGACTTCCTTACGCTTGTCGTCAAGCCGGGACAGGACTTCCTTGGCGGCCTTGACCCGAGCGACAATAACCGGGCCGAACGCCTTCGCATCAAAGGTTCTGAACGCACTTGCCAGGGCGCTTCTTTTCTTGTCGGTAAGGGACCATTGCTGGGGCAGTTCCTTGGCGAACTTTTTTCCCTTGGAACTGATAAAAACGGCGGACGTTCCCCGTTCTTTTTGTAATTCATGAACCACGGCGCTGATCCTGGGGCCAAGGTCGGCAAGTTTGCGGAGGCTTCCCATTTCCGAGGATATGCTTTGCTTTTCTAATACCACCATACCGGAAAATACAAGAAGCCCCAAAATAGGCAGAACCAGTGCAAGCGAAATACGGGTGCCGATTTTGGTATTTTCCATGAAAGCAAGCATACTACCCCTCCCTTAGATGCATAAAATCAAAAGCAACGTCGTCGCCGGATAGTGTAGGCAATCGCGCAACTTAACATTTTTGCCATCACAAGGCTAGAATGCTTGCGTACTCGTGGTCTCGTTTAATACACTATTTTGTGATCAACTTCTTTCGATACACATGGCGATTCCCATGCCGCCGCCGATACACAGAGTTGCCAGCCCCTTGCCGGCGCCACGGCGGCGCATTTCGTGCAGCAAAGTAACAAATATTCTTGTCCCGGAAGCGCCTATGGGGTGGCCTATGGCGATTGCCCCGCCGTTGACATTTACCCTGTCTGTATCCCACCCCATGTCTATATTGACGGCCAGGGCCTGGGCGGCAAACGCCTCGTTGGCCTCGATCAGATCCAGATCACCTACTTCCCAGCCAGCCTTGTCCAGCGCCGCCCGGCTGGCGGGAATGGGGCCTGATCCCATCAACGACGGATCGACTCCGGCGGTGGCCCATGAAACGATACGGGCTAGCGGGACGATCTCACGCCTGGCCGCTTCGGCGGCGCTCATCAGCACCACTGCTGCCGCCCCGTCGTTGATCCCGGAAGAGTTGCCCGCGGTTACCGTTCCGTCTTTGGCGAAGGCCGGGCGCAATTTGCCCAGACTTTCTTCGGTGGTGCCGTGTCTGGGGAACTCGTCGACATCGACGACGGTATCGCCCTTGCGGCTTTTGACGGTGATCGGAACTATCTCGTCGGTGAACCGGCCTTCCTTCTGGGCCGCTTCGGCCTTGTTTTGCGAAGCGCATGCCAAGGCGTCCTGTGCCTTGCGGCTCAGCTGCCATTTGGCGGCGACATTTTCGGCGGTATTGCCCATGTGATAATCGTTGAAGATATCCCACAGGCCGTCGCGGATCATGGTGTCGGTGATCGCCGCGTCACCCATTCTCACGCCATTGCGCAAATGCATACAGTGCGGGGCAAGGCTCATGTTTTCCTGTCCTCCGGCGACCACTACGGCACTATCTCCGGCCTTTATCGCCTGATAGCCCAGGGCGACGCTTCTCAGGCCGGAACCACAGACCTGATTGATCGTCAAGGCCGTGCGTTCGACCGGAATTTCCGCCTTTACCGCGGCCTGACGGGCCGGGTTCTGCCCCAAACCGGCGGTCAGCACATGGCCCATAAGAACATCGGATACATCATTGGGGGAGACCTTGGCCCGAGCCAGCGCCTCGGCAATTGCCGAGGCTCCCAGATCATCGGCGGCAACCGTGGCCAGCGATCCGTTGAAAGAGCCGACAGGGGTCCGCGCGGCACCGACGATAACGACATCCGTCATATTGAATATCTCCTTTTAGCAGAATAGGCCGAACCAAACACGTCGGCGATACGAGCGATGCTCTGGCTGCTCTAGGCCTTGCCGGTTGCCGCGACCATGGCTTCGGCAATTTTCAGTTCGGCAGCCGCTTTTTCGGCCTCCGGGCTTTCCGTTTCGGCCGCGTCCAGCATATCCTGGGCCGCGGCAAGTCTGGCTTCTGCCTGATCGAGGTTTATATCGCCGACGTCAAGTGCCTGGCCTGCCAGCAGGGTGCAGCGTTCTTCGTTGACCTCGGCAAAGCCGCCGCTGACAAAAATGCTCTGGCTTATGGAGTCGCCATCATAGATGTTGACGACGCCCGGGCGGACCGTGGAAATCATTGGCGCATGACCAGGCAGGACACCAAAGTCACCTTCGCCACCCGGCAGCACGACCATATCCACCGACATCGACAGCAAAAGCTTTTGCGGCGTCACCAGTTCGAATTCTACTGTCTCGGTCATTTTATATGTCCTTGACGGTTATGTTGTCAGGCTGCTTCGGCGGCCATTTTTTTGGCCTTTTCGACAACGTCGTCGATTGTCCCGATCATATAGAATGCGGCCTCCGGCAAATGGTCATATTCACCTTCCAGGATACCCTTGAAACCTTTGATCGTTTCCTCCAGCGGCACCAGCACACCGGGAGTTCCGGTGAATACCTCGGCAACGAAGAACGGTTGCGACATGAAACGCTGAATCTTGCGGGCCCGGGCGACCGTCATCTTGTCGTCTTCGGAAAGCTCGTCCATGCCGAGGATGGCGATAATGTCCTGTAGTGATTTGTATGTCTGCAAGACTTCCTGGGTCCGGGTGGCAACTCTGTAATGCTCTTCGCCGATGATTCTCGGATCAAGCATCCTTGACGTCGAGTCCAGCGGATCGACCGCCGGGTAGATGCCCAGTTCGGCGATCTGGCGGCTTAGCACGGTGGTCGCGTCAAGGTGGGCAAACGAAGTCGCCGGGGCCGGATCGGTGAGGTCGTCGGCGGGAACGTAGATCGCCTGAACAGAGGTAATCGAGCCTTTCTTGGTTGAGGTAATGCGTTCCTGAAGAGTGCCCATTTCGGTTGCCAGGGTCGGCTGATAGCCAACCGCCGAGGGAATTCTGCCCAACAGGGCCGAGACTTCTGAGCCGGCTTGGGTAAAGCGGAA
>CAZEFJ010000172.1:0-4525 GCA_964511465.1 uncultured Hyphomicrobiales bacterium | reverse complement strand
CTGGCCAGCGCATTAAATGATCTGGGCCGGTTCGAGCTGGCCCTGGAGGCCGCCGAGACGGCGACCAGGCTGGCCCCTTCGGCGGCCGACCCGCAGATTAACAAGGGCAATGCCCTGCTTGGGCTGGAACGCGCCGAAGAAGCCCTGGCCAGCTATCATCAGGCGCTTGAGGCAAGCCCGGGGCATGGCGTCGCATGGTATAATCTGGGCAACGCATATGCCGACCTTGAACGCTATGACGAAGCTTACGAGCCATACAGCAAGGCGGTTGGCCTGGACTGCGAAAATGCCGAAAAACACTATAATCTGGCCAATACCATGCTTCGTCTGGATCGTTTCGAGGAAGCGGTGAAAAGCTTTTCCACAGCGATCAAAATCAGACCGCAATACATTGATGCCCATTGCAACATGGCCAGCGCCCTGCAATCGCTGGGGCGCACGGACGAGGCTATAGCAAATCTTGCCCGGGCATTGGAAAGCGAGCCTGAAAGCACCGATCTGCACTGGAACCTGGCCCTTGCCATGTTGCAGCATGGCGATTACCAAAACGGCTGGAAGGAATATGAATGGCGCTGGCAAACGCCGACCTTTGCCGATTTCAAAAGGGATTTCGGCAAACCCGAATGGAACGGCGAGGAACTTGACGGAAAGACCATCCTGATTCACGCCGAACAGGGCTTTGGCGACGCTATTGAATTCGTCCGCTACGCCCCGTTGGTGGCCCGGCGCGGCGGGCGGGTGGTGCTGGAATGCCGGAGCCAGCTTAATCGCCTGTTTTCAACCCTTGAAGGTGTCTCGACCGTAGTAAACCTTGGCGATCCCCTGCCTGAATTTGATATCCAGATACCATTGATGAGTTTGCCCAGGGCGTTCGCAACGACCCTCGACACCATACCGGAAGGAAGCCGCTATTTATCGCCGCCGAAGGAAAACCCGGTCGACAGCCGGATAGCCGAGGCCGACGGATTGAAAGTCGGCTTCGCCTGGGCCGGCAGTCCGACCCGCGTCGACAACCGCAAGCGATCCTGCGATCTGAAGTGGTTCGAGACTCTGTTCGCCATTCCCGGGACTAACTTTTTCAGCCTTCAGGTGGGAGAATTCGAGGAACAACTGGATCAGCTTGGAGAAGACGCGGGGATAGTAAATCTTGCCCCGGACCTGGGTGATTTTGCTGACACGGCGACCGCGATTCAGGCTCTTGATCTGATTGTTTCAGTCGACACCTCGGTCCTGCATCTGGCCGGGGCGCTGGGCAAACCGGCCTTCGCAGTGATGTCAAAACCGACCGGCTTCCTGTGGATGGACGAACGAAACGACACCCCCTGGTATAAGACGGTTCGCCTTTTCCGCCAGCCCGCACCGGGCGACTGGCAAGCCGTATTCAACGATATAAAAGAGGAACTGGCCAAACTGGCCGCAGCATAAGGGCCGTTGGTATTATCCGACGATATCGACCAGGGAGCCACGGGGCAACCCGTTGCCGCTGGTAGCGTAAATAATCGACGAAAGATTTTGCGCCATAAAATTTCCCGAACCGATCGCCCGTTGCAGACTTTCCAGATTGCCGATGCGTGTCGTTGCCTGATTGATCGCGGCATTGATCCGGGCCAGCGCGTCGTTGGCCTGATCCGCGCTCATCAGGGAAATGGCGGAAAGGTTAAGGCCGACACTGTCCATGGGTTGAGGTGCAACCCGTATTGAGCCTCCGAAGCGGCTGGTCTTGACGTTGATATTGGCCCCGGTGCTGGAAATAAAATTGGCGTTTTTGAATTCGGTGCTTGCTACCAGGCTGTCGATCATCGCGAGTGCCCGGTTGGTATCGGCGTTTAGATTAAGATGCGAAATCCTGGTGCCACCTATTTCCAGTCCGGTGAAGGGCGAAACCAACGGCTCGTTCCCGGCCAGCTTGGCCTCGGAAACCAGCGCATTAAGCGCCCCCAGTATTGCATTTGCGGAAATTATCGCCAGGCCAAGCGCCTTTTTCGCGTCGGCGGCACCAAGTACGACGCGGACCTCGCTGAACCGGCCGGGGGCCAATCCATCTGAAAGCTTGAGAGACGGAACACGACCGAAAACAGCGGCCGCCCCAAGAACCCGTTGGCCGCTTTGGGCAACCGATATAGCCGACGAAAGTCCAAGGGTGCCCGTCATTCAACCCAACCCCGTACCCGCCCGCCCGCGAAAAATGGCAAGACCGGTCAATCCGTCATGAATTACCGCTAACAGCCCCATAGTATAGCCCAAAATGTACTGATTATTCAATGCCCTGCTTTTTTTGGTCATATGCAAAGGCGACTATGATACATGTTGTATGGATGGTCGAAATTCTAATCGAAATACCTGTAGATGAAATACTGGGCACGGAACTGCCGCTCCGCTTCATGCAGATGTGCGCGGCGGGGGAACAACAGGCTGGAGGGCTTTGTTTAGAGGCGGTTGCCAGATGCCAGGAGTTGCGCATCAATTATCCCGAACAACCCTTTGTCTTTCACCTTTCAGGCATCATATCCTTCCTTATTGAAAACCATGATGCGGCAAAAAGGTTCTGGGGCGAGGCAATTCTCGCTGACCCTGAATACGAGACATCCCGCAAAGCCCTGACGAGCATCCTGGAAGAAGATGACTTATGGCCGGATATGGCCGCCTATATGGAAACGCTAGCCGAGGGGAGTGGAGCTTTTTGCAATGAATACCTGAAATTATCCCACGATCATTTTGATGCGCATCGCTACCGGGAAGCGGACCATCTGTTACAGAGGGCTTCGGCCCACAACAACCCCAACACTTCCGCCCTTAAAGATTATTCCGCATGCCTCCACGAGGGCGAGCGCCCGCAAAAGGCAGGGGAATTGGAGCAAACTTTAAGAGACGCTGCCAAGAATCTTGAAACATACTGGAATAGCCTTGATTCCGACGCGATAGACGCTGCCAACGATAAATTTGACAGCCTTCCCAACCGCCACCAACTGGCGGCAATGGTTTGCCAAGAGATTGAGCGCCTTGATAATAAAAATCCGGTGTTTTTTGAACTGGGCTGTTACGCTGGCTACAACATAAAAACGTCCCGCGAAACCCTCTCCGACGGGCTGGCCAAGAAGGTCGGTTTTGTCGGGCTGGAGCCTAATCATGCGGCCGTCGCGTACTGCCGCAAAAACTATCCGTGGCTGGATATTCGCAGGGGAACACATGCCGACATGATATCGGGCATAACCCCGACCCCAGACAAAGTTGATATTTGCCTGATTAGCCGGGTCTTTATGATAATGCACCCTGATGATATCACGGCTATTCTGGATTATCTGGCCAAGCATACGGCGACACTGATAATTTGCGACGACATAATAAATATTGACGGTAAGGGGTCGCTGGTTCGCGGTAGCGGGGGATGGATCATGCATGATTTCGGCAACCTGCTTGAGCAGGCCGGATTTGATATCCGCGACGTAATAATGACCGATATTCCCGATCGCGAATGCACCGGGTTCATCATTGCCGACAACAAGACGTCAGGTTTTCCGTAGACCTTTTAAACATTCCGCTCCTATTATGATGCCCGACTTTGGACGCACCCGGCCCGGGATGCGAAAGCCTGGAGATTATAATGGCAGAAGCAGAAGATACCGGTGACGATAAACCGCCTGGCAAACTTAGCGACGACGAGCAAAAAGCGGTTGCCCTGGATTGGTTTATTGCAATGTGGAACGAGGCCATCAAGCAGGGCGTTGGGGAAGATGTCCTGTGTATAATGGCGCTTTCGGCAACCGCCAGCAAACTGGTCGATCGATTTGGCGACGAACAAACCGCCGAACTTCTGAAAAGTGTCCGCAAGAACGTCCTCAAGGGACAGTTTAGCCCCGCCCCGGCAGAAGAAGACAAGGAGGCCTGAGGTGGCTGACAACCAGCATTACCCGATGTCCAAAACCCTGGCCGGAAAATCCGTTTTGATAACCGGCGGGACCGGCTCGTTCGGGAAACAGTTTGTCAAGGAGTCACTCGAAAAATACGGACTGAAAAGGCTGGCCATATATTCCCGCGACGAACTCAAGCAATACGAAATGCAACAGATGTTCGACCCTCGGCAACATTCGTGCCTGCGTTATTTTCTTGGCGACATCCGCGATCTGGACCGCCTCAAAATGGCCTTGCGTGGAATAGACATAGTTATTCACGCCGCCGCCCTGAAACAGGTTCCGGCGGCGGAATACAATCCGACCGAATGTATCCACACCAATGTCATGGGGGCGGAGAATCTGGTCATGGCATCAATATCGTGTGGTGTCGAAAGGCTGATTGCGCTGTCGACCGACAAGGCGGTCAATCCGATTAACCTGTATGGCGCCAGCAAGCTTGCCTCGGATAAGATTTTTACCGCCGCCAACCAGTTGAGCGGCGACGGCGGAACCATTTTTTCCTGTGTCCGCTACGGCAACGTGGTCGGCTCCAGAGGCAGTGTGGTTCCCCTGTTTCAAAGGCTGATAAAGGAAGGAGTCAGGGAACTTCCGATTACCGACGCCCGGATGACAAG
>CAZEFJ010000171.1:0-4560 GCA_964511465.1 uncultured Hyphomicrobiales bacterium | reverse complement strand
AGGGCGTCACCGGACGCTACAACGGCAAGGATTTCTGGCTTGGCTCGCATCGTTACCTTGTCGAGCGCGGCCAGGAAACGGCTGAAGTAACCGCGCAAGCCGAAGATTTTGAACGGGACGGCACTACGATCATGGTGATCGGCAACCAGAGCCATGTTTGCGGTTTGATCGCCGTCGCCGATACGGTACGCCCGGATGCGGCCCGGGTAATTGCCGATTTGCGCCGTGGCGGCATCGAACACATAATCATGCTGAGCGGCGACAATCGGGTAACCGCTCAGGCGATTGCGCACGAGGTCGGAGTAGATGAGGTGCATGCCGAATTGCTGCCCGAGGACAAGGTCGCGGCGGTAGAAAAGCTGGTGTTAAAATACGGCACGGTGGCGATGGTCGGTGACGGCGTCAACGACGCCCCGGCAATGGCGCGGGCCAGCTTCGGCATTGCCATGGGGGCCATGGGCAGCGACGCCGCCATCGAGACCGCGGACATCGCGCTGATGACCGACGATCTGACGAAACTGCCATGGCTGATTGGCCATTCCAGGCGCACTCTTGCGATCATTCGCCAGAACATCACCTTCTCGCTTGGCGTCAAGATGATTTTCGTGGTTCTCACTTTTGCCGGCTTCGCCACCCTTTTGGGCGCTATCGCCGCCGACGTCGGTGCATCGCTATTAGTGGTAGCCAACGCAATGAGGCTGATACACCCGGGATCGACAAGATAAGCCGGCAAGCCCTAGGCCGACTGTTTTAGATCCTCGTTGTTTTCGGCTGCCTTCAGCTTTGCATTTTCCGCTTCCGCCGCCGAAATCTGGATCATCACGCCTTCCAGCTTTTTGGTCGCGGTTTCGGCGTCGGACTTGTCGACAGCGGCCAGTTCCAGAGCAAGGCGATCACGGGCCGCCTCATATATCTGGCGTTCGCTGAACGACTGTTCCGGCTGACCGGCGTTGCGATACAGGTCACGTACGACCTCGGCTATGGAAACCGGATTTCCAGAATTGATCTTGGCTTCATATTCCTGAGCCCGGCGGCTCCACATGGTTCGCTTGGTCCGCACCCTGCCCTTTAGCGTTGCCAGCGCACCTTCCATAATTTTGCGCGAACTAAGTTTGCGCAGACCGGATGTTTCCGCCTTGCCCGTCGGAACCTTAAGCGTCATACGGTCCCTGTCGAATGAAATAACAAACAACTTTAGCCGGTGGCCTGATATTACCTGATTTTCAATTTCGAGCACTTTGCCGACGCCGTGGGTGGGATAGACAACGAAGTCCCCCGGCATGAACATTAATTCTTTGGCCATCTATTTTTCTCCACACTTTGGTAAGCACGCTCGGGGGAGCCGTTTTATCGCCGGAACGAAAAAATCCCCCAATTAACAAAAAACATCCCCGGCACGGGGGAGTATCCATGCAAGCAAGACCCAAAAATACCTACCTGAACAGCCCCAGGAAGGCGTCCTCAACTTAGGCACCTTACCCCTTGGCGCAACCCCGCATCAGCACGGCCCACAGGCCAGCCGATGCTATCAGTTCACCTCAATATAACACAAAACGGTCGGAGATAATAGCCCACGAAACCGCCGCAGAGAAAGCATGGACTTGCCGTAGATAAGGAAAGCCACACCCCACGCCTGCGGTTTTCAGTAAAGCTCAGCCACCGCTACCCGGATTGGAACTTAATTTATCCGCCTTGTCGGACACGTCTTTCCACTTATCGGCATCCTCAAGGGCATCTATCTTGCGGGTAATGTTCGGCCATTCGAGGGCATATTTGGTGTTTATTTCAAGCCACTTGTCGAGATCGGGCTCGGTGTCGGGAACGATTGCCTCGACAGGGCATTCCGGCTCACACACGCCACAGTCAATACACTCGTCCGGGCTGATAACGAGGAAATTTTCTCCCTCATAGAAGCAATCTACCGGACACACCTCAACACAATCTGTATACTTGCACTTGATGCAGCTCTCGGTGACGATGTAGGTCATAATTTTCTCCGTTTAGCGACTTTTTAGTCTCGTTTTCGTATTCACTCAGAATGGGGCGAGGTCTTATTAAGGCCGGTCGCCTTTTAAATCAAGCCGTTGCAACACTCGTTTTCTAATTTCACCACTTTCACGATCGGAAATATAAATCAGCCCGGCGACACGGCGCATCATATTTGACTCGAAATCGTCCAGCCGTCCGTCTGCGTAAACCACTTCCCACAGCATCTCTATTATCCGCAGTCTTTCCTCGTGGTCGAACCTGTCCTTTATCACCCGGGTGATGGAGTAAAGCTGAGTTGATTCCTCAACCATACTCTTCCCTTCTTCAATCAACGCCTCCACTTCATCGGCGGCAAGATCAAAATGCCCGGCCAAAAGCGACGATATGGCCTCTCGTTCGGCCTCGTCGAAATTGCCGTCCAGGCTGGCCGCCTCGACCAGCAGGGCCGCAGTAGCAAGCCGCAACTCGTTGGCGTCATTGCCAGCCGGTACTTTTTCGGCCCCTGAACCGCCGATAAAGGCTTTGATTGAAGCAAACATAGGCATGGCTATCACAGCAACCGGGATGGAACAACCACAGGAAAATAAGGTTAATAATTGTCCGGCGTTATTAACCATGGCAAGCCCCCTGCCAAGCCCAAATAGCTCGGTGTTCCGGCCATTGCTATAACCTGTTGGACTGACACATTTGGCGATCAGACAAGATTGTCTGATAATCCGCTATTAAAATTTACGGTATGTGTGTTTTAGAAATAAATGTAGCATCACAATTGGGGATACGGACCATGCCCACCGTAGAGTGGCTTAACCAGGGAATAATCAGGAAATACCCGATGCCGACAGTAAGACCGCCCGCAGTCGCCGGTGCCTTTTACCCCGATGACGCCGATCAGCTTGGTGCCGTCGTCCGAAATTTCATTGCCGCCCCACCATCGGATATCGGCACGCAGTCGCCCAGCCATGACGCCGTTCCCAAGGCAATAGTCGCACCTCACGCCGGATATATATATTCCGGCGGATGTGCGGGGCGGGCCTATTCGCGCCTCATCCCCAGGGCCAAAACGATTACGCGGGTGGTGCTGCTTGGCCCCTGTCACCGGGTCGCGGTAAACGGACTGGCGACAAGCAGTGCCGCAGCTTTTTCCACCCCCCTCGGCGAAGTACCGCTGGACCGGGACGCAATCGCCAGAATTTTACGGCTCGATCAGGTTCAGATTTTTGACGCCACCCATGCCGATGAACACAGCATTGAGGTACATCTGCCGTTTCTGCAAGTACTGCTTGACGACTTTAGCCTGATACCGCTGGTCGTCGGCGACGCCTCCGACCAGGGAGTTGCCGAGGTGATCGAAATTCTCTGGGGCGGTGATGAAACCCTGATCGTAGTCAGTACCGATCTAAGTCATTTTCTCGACTATGATTCAGCCAGAAAAATGGATGCCGTAACCTGCAAGGCAGTCGAAGACCTAACGCCGGAAAATATCAACCGGGAGCAGGCCTGCGGGCGGGTTCCGCTGAGGGGGTTGCTGACAGTCGCCAAGCGTTTGGGGCTTAATGTTGAAACCATAGAATTGTCCAATTCCGGCGACACCGCGGGAAGCCGTGATCGGGTAGTCGGCTATGGGGCATGGGGATTTAGCCAAAATGACTGACTTTGCCGCCGAAACCGCCGCCCTGCTGAACCGGCACGGAGAAACCCTTCTTGATACCGCCGCCAGATCCATCGAATACGGCCTTGAACACGGCCGCCGAATGCCCGTCAACGGCGGTGATTTCGACCCCGAATTACGAAATAATGGAGCCTGTTTCGTCACCCTTAAAAAAGAAGGCAGACTTCGCGGTTGCATCGGCTCGGCCCAGGCCCGGCGGCCGCTATACGAGGATGTCGCGGCCAACAGCTTTGCCTGCGCTTTTTCAGATCACAGATTTCCCAAACTGGTCAGTGATGAGCTTGACCGACTGGAACTGTCAATATCGGTTCTAAGTTCGTCGGCGGCGATAACTTTCAGAGACGAAACCGAACTGCTGGACCAGCTTCGCCCCGGCACCGATGGGCTTATAATAGAGGATAACAACCGCCGCGCCCTGTTTCTGCCGTCGGTCTGGGAAAGCCTTGCCGATCCGGCTGATTTTCTCGGCCACCTTAAACTCAAGGCGGGGATGGAGCGAGACTACTTTTCGAACAACTTCAAGGCATGGCGTTTTATCGCCATTGAAATAAAGGCCGAGCCCCAATCCATATGGAAACTAAACCGAACAGAGGATTAAACTTTGAATTTTGAGATAAACCAGCAGCAGATAGATTTGATCGCCGGCATCGCCAAGACCGCCGGTGATAGAATCATCGAAATATACAATTCAGATTTCAAGGTCGATACCAAGACCGATTCATCGCCGGTAACCGACGCCGACCGGGTCGCCGATGCCCTAATCGTCGAGCGGATAAAAACAACCGTTACAAACGCCTTTCCGATAATCAGCGAGGAAGAATTCTCGCATGACAACCCAACCGATATTTCAGGCGGAACCTTCTGGCTGGTCGATCCGCTTGACGGGACCAAGGAATTTATCA
>CAZEFJ010000170.1:2720-4713 GCA_964511465.1 uncultured Hyphomicrobiales bacterium | reverse complement strand
CAGCGCTGGATATCCACAGAGGTTGATGAACGGACGTCACTTGCCCTGGCCCAGCGCCTGGACTTGCCGGAGATTGTAGGAAGGCTGCTCTGTGCCCGTGGCATAGGCCTTGATGAAGCGGAAAATTTCCTTAACCCAAGGCTAAGAAACTGCCTGCCTGACCCTGGCCTGTTCAAGGGCATGGAGGAAGCCTGCGAACGTCTCGCCAGCGCCGTAATGCAAGGTGAATCCATTGCCATATTCGGTGATTACGATGTCGACGGCGCAACTTCTTCGGCATTGCTTAGCCGTTTTCTCAAGGCGATCGGCGGAACGAGCCGAATCTATATCCCGGATCGGATGAACGAAGGCTATGGCCCCAACAAGAATGCCCTTCTTAAACTTCAGCAGGAAGGTATCTCGCTGGTTGTCACCGTCGATTGCGGGACCACCTCCTTTGCCCCGCTCAAGGCCGCCTCGGAAGCCGGGCTGGATGTCATAGTAATCGACCATCATGAGGCCGAAGCGAAATTGCCAAAAGCGGTAGCGGTTATAAATCCCAAACGTATTGACGAAAGCGGCAATCATACCTGTCTTGCCGCAGTTGGTATGTCGTTCATAGTCGCGGTGGGGATCAACCGTACCCTGCGCCAGGTTGGATGGTTTAATCAAAGGGACGAGCCTGATCTTATGCAATGGCTGGATCTGGTGGCCCTGGGCACGGTCTGCGACATGGTCCCTTTGAGCGGGGTCAACCGGGCCATGGTCAAACAAGGAATGAAGGTTATTGCGAGGCGCACCAACACCGGCATAAGAGTTCTGTCTGATATCGCCGGAATCAACGAACCACCCGGGGTATATCATGCCGGTTTCATACTCGGCCCAAGGATAAATGCCGGTGGCAGAATTGGTGAATCATCCCTTGGTGCACGTCTTTTGGCAACCGATGACGCAACCCAGGCCGAGGATATTGCAAGACGGCTGGACGATCTGAACCATCAACGACGTGAGATAGAAGCTTCGGTTCTCAGGCAGGCCAATGACCGGATAGACGCAATGGGGGACGAAATCGCCGACGATCCGGTCATTATCGTCGCCTCGGAAGGATGGCATGCAGGTGTTGTCGGCATCGTCGCCAGCCGCCTTAAAGAGCGTTTCAACCGCCCGGCATGTGTGATTGCGCTTGAAGACTCTATGGGCCGGGGGTCGGGACGCTCAATCTCCGGCCTGGATCTTGGCAGTGCGATTATCGCGGCCCGTCAAACGGGAATACTGGCCAGCGGCGGCGGACATGCGATGGCCGTCGGATTTACCATAGAACCTGGCCGCATAGATGACCTGCGGGCCTTTCTGAATGAACGAATGGCGGAAAAAATTGCCGCCGCCGGGATTGTCCAAAGTCTTCACATAGACGGTTGCCTGAATGTCGGCGGCGCGACCATGGAACTGGCGTCAAGTCTGGATATGCTGGGACCATTCGGCAGCGGCAACCCCGAACCACGGTTCGCTATCGCCAGGGCCAGGCTGTCATATGCCGCAATAGCCGGAGAAGACCACCTGCGCTGTACCCTTGAAGGCGAGGACGGAAAACGTCTGGACGCGATTGCCTTTCGCTGCATGGAACGCAAACTGGGCATTTCCCTTAAAAACCATGACGGGGCCGCCTTCCATGTAGCCGGTCGTCTGCGGATCAACACCTGGCAGGGTCGATCGAAGCCGCAATTGCTGATAGATGACGCCGCCCCGGCCTAGAGTGTTTCCGTATGAAACGGAAACACTCTGTCTTTTATCGCGCAGACATCGACCTGAAGGTCGATGTCTGCGCGGGCGCGCCGAAGTGTCGGCGGGCCGCCTTGCGGCCTGGGGCATTTCTGTGTGAAACAGAAATGCCCTAGTGGATAAAATCAGGGCCTGCCAAGTATCTTTTCGACCTTGTTCGGTTGCAGACGCGATATTTCGGCAAAACCCGATCCCATCAAAGGACGTAAATAGGCCAGGAATTCGTCGGTGACGT
>CAZEFJ010000170.1:0-2620 GCA_964511465.1 uncultured Hyphomicrobiales bacterium | reverse complement strand
GCAAAACCCGATCCCATCAAAGGACGTAAATAGGCCAGGAATTCGTCGGTGACGTTGTTGGCCGCATCGGAAATGAATTCATCGGCCATCACCTTGGTCTTTCCGGCGACATCAGCCAGTCGGCTGAGATGGTATTCGACCGAATAGACGCCGTTGCGATGGATGGTCACCGATCCATCCTGGTCGCGCCAATTTGCGTACTGCACCGCTTTTTCTCCGACTTCGCGGGCCTCGCGCGCGTCGACATCTGAGACACAGCCAAGAAAAGAACGTTGCAGATAGCCGAAGGTATCGCCGCGCACTCTGGCGATTCCGGTCTTGTCCTTTATCTCGTCGGTAAGCAGGTCGGACAAGGCCCCGGTTCCTGAAAGCTGGATATTTCCGTGCGCGTCTTTTTCCATATTTTTGGACAGTTTGGCTATAATCGGCTCGCCGGTGCTATCGTGGATTCCTTCAGATACCGCGACGATGCAGCGACCGAGGCGCTCATATACCGATTTGACGTCGGAAATAAAGCTGTCCATATCGAAGGCCCTTTCGGGAAGATAAATCAGGTGCGGCCCGTCATCATCATATTTACGCCCCATCGCCGATGCAGCCGTGAGAAAACCGGCGTGACGGCCCATAACCACCCCGACATAGACACCCTGTAAAGCACGATTATCCAGATTTATCCCGGCAAACGCCGAAGCGACAAAGCGGGCCGCCGAAGGATAGCCCGGCGTATGATCGTTTATCACCAGATCATTATCGATTGTCTTGGGTATATGAACGCAGCGCAACGGATAGTCGGCCCCAACGGCCTGTTCGCTAAGTATTCTCAGGGTATCGGACGAATCATTGCCTCCGATATAAAAAAAGGTGCCGATTCGGTGGGCCTGAAGAACCTTGAATATCTCCTGACAGTATTTGGCATCCGGTTTGTCCCTGGTCGAGCCAAGCGCCGAACATGGCGTTTTGGCGACCATCTCGAGGTTATGAGTGGTTTCCTGGGTTATATCCAGGAACTCCTCATCGACAATGCCCCGGACACCGTTACAGGCACCGTAGACACGTTCTACCGTGGATAATTTACGCGATTCGATAACCGCCCCGACCATCGACTCGTTGATTACCGCAGTCGGCCCTCCGCCCTGCGCAACCAATACTTTTCCCTGCAACATTAAATTATGCCCTCCAACATCCAGCCGTCGCCCAAGGGTATGCGGCAAAGCAACAAGCAGCAAGTGCGACGTTCACATGCGCCACAATAATACCAGGGATCACGCATAATAGCCCATGATTACGGCGATGATGGCAATCACTAAATGGACCGGATTGTCGGAAATGCTTGATTTTACCATCCATGGCGTTTAGGACACGATGCTCTCCGGGTCCCCATCGTCTAGAGGCCTAGGACACTGGCCTTTCACGCCGGCAACACGGGTTCGAATCCCGTTGGGGACGCCACTGCTTTCAAATGCCTGCATCTGCCTTGGCAGTTAAGGTGCATTGACCCGTGCGGTGCAAAGCATGATATTGCCTGGATAGCTTCATGGTGGATGGGGAATATAACGCCTATGTGCGAGTTGCTGGGGCTGAACGCGAATGTTCCCACGGATATATGTTTCAGCTTCTCCGGCCTGATGCAGCGTGGCGGTCGCACCGGACCGCACAGTGACGGCTGGGGCATTGCCTTTTACGATGGCAACGGCTGCCGGGCTTTCCACGACCCGGAGGCCAGCGCATCGTCAAAAATAGCTGAACTGTTACGCAATTATTCGATCAAAAGCCGTATAGTGGTAAGCCATATACGCAGAGCGACGCATGGCCGCGTCTGCCTCGAGAACACCCACCCCTTCATCCGCGAGCTGTGGGGCCGTAACTGGTCGTTCGCCCATAACGGCAAGCTTAAGGGGGTAAAGCGCCTGAAGCTTGATTTCTATTTGCCCGTAGGCACCACCGACAGCGAACATGCCTTTTGTTGGATTCTCGGTCAGCTAAGAGAACGTTTCCCCAGGCCACCGTCGAGACAGCAAACCCTGTGGAAGACAATCCGTAAACTGGCGGCAAGACTCGACGATCTTGGCATATTCAACATGCTGATGAGCGATTCCCGTTCGCTGTACAGTTATTGCAGCACCGATCTGGCCTGGCTGACAAGAAAGGCCCCGTTCGGCAAGGCCAGTCTGGTCGATGCCGAACTGTCGGTCGACTTCAGCCGCGAGACCGGACCCGAAGACGTGGTGACGATAATCGCCACCCGCCCACTGACCGACAGCGAACCGTGGAATATCATGGACAAGGGAACCTTTGGAGTATTCAACAACGGATATCCAAGGTTTATCTGAGGCTTAACCTGATTGCCTGTTTAGCGGTGACATTTATCGCATTCCGCTACCGGCATATTCCTTTTCTTCGCGCTGGCCAAAATTCTTGGCCCATGAATCTGCTTCCACCAGCTTGTTTTGGTAATTCTGATCGGAATCTCCACCGAACGATTGCCAACCATGTAGGAAAGGACGCGCTTGCGGGAAGTCTCGTCAAGGCTGGCGTCTTCACCAAAATGATTGTCCAGATTGTCGATAATCTTTTTCCAGGAATAGGCGGGAAGGTATTTACTGGGATAAAAATAGTGGCA
>CAZEFJ010000169.1:0-4724 GCA_964511465.1 uncultured Hyphomicrobiales bacterium | reverse complement strand
GCAGGTGCCGTTAAGAATGCCGTAAACCCGGTTCAGACGATTAGCGGCAAGGCCTTCACGCAAGGTCTTGACTATCGGAATGCCCCCTGCCACCGCCGCCTCGAAGGAAAGAGTGACCCCGGCGGCATCGGCCGCCTCTGCCAAGGCCGTTCCGTAATGGGCAATCAGCGCCTTGTTGGCGGTAACCACATGCTTTCCGGCGGCAATTGCAGCATCGCATACCTGCCTGGCAATGCCGTCGGAACCGCCGATCAATTCGACCACCACATCGGCCTGCGAATCCGACGCCATCCGGACGGCATCGTCGTACCAGCTCACATGGTCAAGTGAAAGTCCACGATCCTTCCCGGAATCACGGGCCGAAACCGCCGTCAGCACCAGTTTGCGCCCACTTCGACGTTCGAGAAGAGCGGCGTTTTGAGAAAGTATTTTGATCGTTCCGGCACCGACCGTACCCAAACCGGCAACGGCTATTTTCAACGGCTCACTCACGACGAGCCTGCGGCCAGAAATGATTTTATCGAACGAATCGCCTGGCGGGTACGTTGGGTATTCTCAACCAGGGCAAAGCGAACATGGCCGTCGCCATGCTCGCCAAAGCCGATACCGGGAGAAACCGCAACCTTGGCCTCGACCAGCAGCCGCTTGGAAAATTCCACCGACCCGAGATGAGCGAACGCCTCCGGTATCGGGGCCCATGCGAACATTGTCGCCTGCGGTCTGGGAACTTCCCAACCGGCGGCGGAAAGGCCATCTATAAGAACGTCGCGGCGTTCCTTGTAAAGGCCCCTGATTTCATCGACGCAGTCCTGGGGGCCGTTGAGAGCGGCGGTCGCGGCGACCTGAATAGGGGTGAATGCGCCGTAATCAAGATACGATTTAATCCGTGCCAAAGCGGCTATCATCCTGCGGTTTCCGACGGCAAATCCAATCCGCCATCCAGGCATCGAGTAAGTTTTGGAAACCGACGTAAATTCGACAACTATTTCCCTGGCACCTGGAATCTGCAACATCGACGGCGGCGGCTCATTGTTGAAATAAATTTCCGAATAAGCCAGGTCGGAAAATATATAGATGCCGTGAAACTTGCAGAAATCAATGACCTGGGCATAGAAATCAAGGTTACCCAACTCACATGTCGGGTTATTCGGATAGTTCAGCACCAGGGCCCTTGGCTTGGGTACGCTGTGCTTGACCGCACGCTCAAGGGCCGCCATCAATTCTTCATCCGGCACGATTGGAATATTGCGAACGGTTGCACCGGCAATGATAAAACCGAACTGGTGAATCGGATAGCTGGGGTTGGGAACCAATATAACATCGCCGGGCGAAGAAATTGCCGAGGCCAGATTAGCCAACCCTTCTTTCGATCCCAGGGTAACGACGATTTCGCTATCGGGGTCCAGATCGACTCCAAAACGGCGTTGATAATAGCCGCCGACAGCCTTGCGCAAGCCTGGAATTCCCTTCGAGACGGAATAACGGTGGCTGCGCGGGTTAGCAACCGCCTCAACGAGTTTCTCGACAATATGGGGCGGCGTCGGCGAATCCGGATTGCCCATGCCAAAATCGATAATGTCCTCGCCCGCCGCCCTGGCCCGAGCCTTCATCTCGTTGACTTCGGCAAACACATAGGGCGGCAATCGCCGAATACGATGGAATTCCTGTTCCATTAACTTCATCCAGTCAGGGTAACCGTAAAAATCAGCGTTCGATAAATATCTCGGCGCGGCGGTTTCCGGCTTCTCCAGAAGGCATAAACTCGTAATAAATCGGGGCACTGTCAGAACGGGCGTCAACCATGACATCCTCGGCAGGCACACCAAGCCGTATCAGTTCCTGCGCCACCCGGTCGGCACGATCGACCGAAATACGGTAGTTAACCATCTTGTGACGAATCGGGTCCATACTTCTGGTCCGACTGCTGGCATAACCGAGAACCCTGATCTTGCCACCACCATTGCGGAGCAGCCTCGAAACATCGACAAGCACACGACGGCTGGGATCATCAATCGTCGCCGATCCGTTCGAGAATTGAATCGTTGCCACTTTTATAGAACCTTTCAATGGTTCCTTGCCGCTTGCACTCAACCGTGTCGCAACCGGGGCGGGCGGCGGGGCGGCGGCGACTTCACTGACTGTGGTATCCGGCCGATCCGGGCTGAGCCGTTCATTGGTCAAGCCGTCCGATGAAATAACCACGGTCTCGAATTCCTGAGGCCCCGCCGGCAGCGAAGCGCTGGATGGAGCCTGGGCAACAACCAGGTCCGAGCCCGCCGGTTCCACCCTTGCCGGGCGACTTTGGGATATCCTGGCCTGAAATGTTTCCTCAACGCTCCCAGAAGTAGCCGGGGCAAACTCCGACAATCCCTCGGAGTGTGACGACATATTGCTAACCGAAATCCTGGGCGCCCGTTTTGGTGATTGCGCCAAAGTCGGGGAAGCCGGAGCATTAACCATCGGGGCAACCTGGGAGACGGCCGGAGCGGGAAGTTCCGGCTTGGCAAGCGGCGCCGAAGTTACCGGAGTACTCGGTATAGTCGGCGGAGGTGGTGCGGATGATGCAACCACGGTCTTTTTCTCATCCGATAGTGACTGTTCGGCCTTGCCCTGGAAGCGAACGGCATCCGAGGCATATTTGCGCTTTCTGTTGTCTGCCGCCAAACCTTCCGGCACCGAGGATAAGTTGGGATAAGGCTTATCAGCACCCGGTGCAGGCTTTCCC
Source organism: uncultured Hyphomicrobiales bacterium (assembly GCA_964511465.1). Classification (GTDB taxonomy): domain Bacteria; phylum Pseudomonadota; class Alphaproteobacteria; order Rhodospirillales; family 2-02-FULL-58-16; genus JAZFTA01. The sequence goes on along the minus strand of CAZEFJ010000169.1, from coordinate 1,999 downwards.
CGCTCGGCGACAAGGCCACTGGTGTCCCCATTTGCGTCCTGGGCAGGCTGCGCGGCGCTATCATCGCCGGAGAATACGTTCTTCGCACTCTTGTACCATTCGGCGGGGTTGACGGCATCCGGCACCGACGAACAACCTCCGACAGCCGCCAATACCAAGAAAAGCACGCCGATAGAGCTTGATCTGAGGAATCGTTTACGCACACGACAAACAATCTTTTTTCCCGTCATTTTAGCAGGCCTCCCGAACGTATAAAAAGACGCAACATAACGAGACTCTATCTATAATCCATGTTGCAGTACAATGGTTAAAAGTATAAAAGCCCCGACTCTTCCCCTGATTCTTTGGTTAAATTTACATTTATCCTTGGCAAATAGATAAATTTAGCCCCATCTTTCCGCTAACAAGAACAAAATCAAGCATTGATCGTAAAGGATTGAGATATGGCTAATCAACCTGACTCCAAAACCGCGCGTACCGAATCCAGCGATATGTCCAATGACTTCGCCAATATAATGGGACGGAGCCAGAGCCTTATCAGTGAATTCATCACCCGCCAGATGAGCGGCGGCGAGATCGACCTAAACAAATCGGCCGACGGCAGTATTGCCATGGCAAACACATTTTTTGAAATAACGACAAAGATGATGGCCAACCCTGCCAAGGTTATGCAGGCCCAGATGTCCCTGTGGAATGACTACGTAGAAATTTTAAAGAATACCACCAGCGGCGATGCAACCCCTTTTATAAGCCCTGACAAGGGAGATAAACGCTTCAAGGATTCCGAGTGGAGCGAAAACGAGGTCTTCAGTTTTATAAAGCAATCCTATCTGCTGACCTCCAGATGGATTCAATCTACCGTCGGTGATGTCGATGGCCTGGATGATAAAACGGCGGAAAAAGTAAATTTTTATACTCGCCAGTTCGTTAATGCCATGTCACCAAGCAACTTCGTCATGACCAACCCCGAAGTTTTACGCACAACCGTTGAAACCAAGGGAGACAATCTGGTTAAGGGACTGGAAAATCTTCTTGAAGACCTTGAACGGGGAAAAGGCAAGCTGGCGATACGGATGAGCGACACCAGCGCCTTTAATGTCGGCGAAAACATTGCCATGACCAAGGGCAAAGTGGTTTTTCGTAACGATATGATGGAACTGATCCAGTACTCGCCAAGTACTGAAACGGTACGGAAAAGGCCGCTTTTGATCGTTCCGCCATGGATTAACAAGTTCTACATTCTTGATATGCGCGAGGAAAATTCACTGATCAAATGGGCCGTCGATCAGGGTAATACCGTGTTCGTTATTTCCTGGGTAAATCCCGACCGTGAACTCGCCGACAAGTCTTTCGAAAACTACATGCTGGAAGGCCCCATAGAGGCGCTGGAAGCGATAACCAGGGCGACCGGAGAAAAGCGTGTAAATGCCGTTGGATACTGCATCGGCGGCACCCTTCTGGCAGCCACACTGGCCTATATGACGGCAAAGAAGGACAATCGCATCGCATCGGCTACCTTCCTCACCGCAATGACGGATTTCAAGGAACCAGGGGAACTGGGGGTGTTCATCGACGAAGAGCAGATCGCAAGCCTCGAGCAAAAGATGAGCGAAAATGGCTATCTGGACGGCGCCGAAATGGCCAGCACCTTCAGCATGCTGCGCGAAAACGACCTGATATGGTCTTTTGTCGTAAACAATTACCTGCTGGGCAAAGAGCCGCTTCCATTCGATCTGCTGTACTGGAACTCTGATTCGACGCGGATGCCGGCGGCTATGCACAGCTTTTATCTGCGCAAAATGTACATGGAAAACAAACTGGTCGAGCCGGGCGGGATAACCATGGATGGAATTCCCATAGACCTTTCTATAATCAAGACGCCAACCTATATTCTATCAACCCGCGAAGACCATATAGCACCGTGGAAGTCTACATATTCGGTAACCGCGATTTATTCCGGTCCGGTCCGTTTCGTATTGGCGGCATCAGGCCATATCGC
>CAZEFJ010000168.1:0-4741 GCA_964511465.1 uncultured Hyphomicrobiales bacterium | reverse complement strand
CCTTCGGAGGGCGTCGAAAAGCCTTGACGATGCGATGGCATCGCCGGCGGCTTCTCTCCTACCCGAAGGACTGCTGTGACGATCTCTATGGGTCATTCTTTCTGCAATTTGGTATAAGTGCCGCCGAATACGCCTGCCCGCACAAGACTGTCGATGCGTACGTCGTTCCAACCGAGAACGCTCGCAAGTACGTCGCGAGTGTCAGCGCCGAGATCGGCGACATGGTCGCCGATGCGGACCGTGTCGTCGGAGAACAGGTAAGGGCTTCCGGCGACCCGAAATGAACCGGCACCGTCCGATGCTTCCGCGATGAAACGGCGATGAGCGAGCTGTGGATCCGCTAGCGCTTCGCCGATTTCGCGGTAACGCGAACACGGACACCCTGCGGCGAGCAGTATTTCCTCGCATTCGGCCGCGGTCCGCAGGCAGGTCCACGCCTCGACCATTTCCATGAGTTCCTTCCAATGCGCGGCGCGAGCGGTGGCGGTCGAGAACCTCTCATCGTCCATAATCTCGGAACGCCCGAGGGCCCGCGCGAGCGCATGAAAATTCCTTTCGGTGAAGGGGGGGACCATGACGAAGCCGTCGGTTGCCCGCAAGGGCCCGTAGACCGGTCGCGGCTTGTCCGAAGGAAACTGGGCGTCCTGGAGCTCATGGACCAGAAGGCTAATGGCGGCCTCCGTCAGCGAAACGTCGATATACTGTCCGCGACCGGTCCGTAGTTGCTGGATCAGGGCCGTCTGGATGGCGCCGAAGGCGTAGGTGCCGCCGAGAATGTCGGGGGTAAAGATACCCGAGTTAGGCGGCCTCTCGGTCTCGTCCTGATAGCGCATGTGAACCAGGTCGTGACCGCTGCCCGCGTTGATCATCGGCGCATAGGCCGGTCTGCCGGCGGCGGGGCCGGTCTGGCCAAAGCCCGAAATCGAGCAATAGACCAGATCCTGCCGCATCCTTGCGAGGGCGCCATAATCGAGCCCAAGGCGCGCCATGACACCGGGGCGAAAATTCTCAACCACCACGTCCGAGCGCGCCGCCAACGCGGCCACAAGATCGCGACCCTCGTCCTTCTTAAGATTGACGGCGATGCTTTTCTTGCCGCAATTGAGTTGGCCGTAATAGGCGCTGAAGCCTTCGCGGACCGGCGCACGCTGGCGCATTTGGTCGCCGGAAAGCGGCTCGACCTTAATCACCTCGGCGCCGGCATCGGCGAGAAGGCGGGTGCAATGGGGTCCAGCCATGACCTGCGTGAAGTCGAGAACGCGGATACCCTCAAGCGGCCGTGACGCGGCCGGCGCAGGGCCGCCGTTTGGTTTCGCGCTCAACGTGCAGCCCGGATCATCTCGCGGGCGATGACCAATTGCTGGATCTGGCTGGTGCCCTCAAAGATTCGGAACAACCGGGCATCCCGGTAAAGCCGTTCCACCGGGTATTCGGCGATATAGCCGTACCCGCCGTGAATCTGCACCGCGCGGTCGGCGATCCGCCCCAGCGCCTCGGTCGCGAAATACTTGCAACACGACGCTTCGCGGGTGACATTCTCTCCGGCATCGCGCCGCTTCGCCGTGGCCTCGGTCATCGACCGCGCGGCCAGCCAGTCCGCTTCGCTGTCGGCGAGCATCGCCTGGACGAGCTGGAACTCCGCGATCGGCTTACCAAACTGCACGCGGTCCAGCGCATACGCCAAAGCCTCGTCGATCAGCCGGCGCGAAAGCCCCGTGGAGACCGCCGCCATGTGGATTCTGCCGTCGTCCAGCACCCGCATCGCGGTGCGAAAGCCGGTGCCTTCCTCGCCGCCGAGCAGTGAATCGGCCGAAACCCTGCAATCCTCGAACACGACGTCGGCGGTATGGGCTCCCGCTTGTCCCATTTTTTTCAGCGGCGGCCCGACATGCAGCCCACCCGTGCCCGCATCCACGAGAAAAGCGGATATCCCGTCCGCGCCTTTGCTCTGCGGATCGGTGCGGGCCATAACAACGAATAGCCCGGCTTCCGGCGCGTTGCCGATGAACCGCTTGGTGCCATTCAGCACATAGCCACCGTCGACCTTCTCCGCTTTGGTGCGCAAGCTCGCGGCATCGGAGCCGGCGTCGGGCTCCGTCAGGCAGAACGAGACGATCAGATCGCCGGCCGCAATCCTCGGCAGGTAGCGCTCCTTCTGCGCATCGGTGCCGGCCGTCACCAGCGATTTGCCGCCGACGCCGAGCGTGGTCCCGATCAGCGAGCGGTAAACCGGCGACGCGCGGCACAGCTCGAACACGATCCGAACCTCGTCATGCCGGTTCAGCCCTAGCCCACCATAGGACGCCGGGACCGTGAGGCCGAACAGACCCGCCTCACGCATCGCGCAAACGATGTCTTCGGGCACCCCGCCTTCCTGCTCAAGCCGGGCTTCGGCCGGGATGAGCACTTCGTCCACCAGCCGGCGAACGCAGTCGGCAAGTAGCGCAAGCGTCCCCCCGTCCTGGGCCTGCTGCCCGCAGGATGTCTCTGGCGGTGTCACCGGCATACTGCCCCAATCCAAATCACTTTGAAACGCCCAGAATTTGTTCGTTTTCCAAGCAATGGGATTAAGGTAACGGGGATTGGAACATCAATACAAATGCAGGTTCCTTATAGCTATCATGAAAGTTATTCATTTTATTTTTTATCTATGGCGGCAATTCGCTGATGAATGAAGGCCCTTAGCCATGCATGGGCGGGATCGTTTTGGCGCCTTTCGTGCCAAAGCTGGTATATGGAAAGCTTTTTAAGTGGAATAGGCGGCGCACAAATGGCGAGGTTCGCTGCGCCGGTGAATATATCCGCCAATCGACGCGGCAACGTCACGACTAGGTCGGACCGGGAGACAATGAGTGGGGCCGCCAGGAAATGGGGAAAAGACAGCGCCGCCCGCCGCTTGAGACCCAGCTTTTTGAAAGCCGCATTGATGAGCACATCTGTTCCCGTAACCGTGATTACGCCATGGGGCATTGAGACATAGCCGTCAAAGGTCAGTCCGCCCTCGACCGCGGGATGATCGGCCCTCAACAGGCAAACCATCTCGTCATCAAAAAGCCGTTGGCGGAAAAATCCCGCCGGTTCGTTGGTGAAGGAACCCAGCGCAATATCCAATTGACCCATTTCCAGCCGTTCGAACGAAACGGAGTGACCTTGTTCAATTTCCAGGTCCAGGTTCGGCGTTTCAACCATTAAATCGTCGATGATCAACGGTAAAATGGTGGCCGCGCTGTAATCCGTCAAAGCGAGGCGAAAAACACCTCTCGCCTTTGCCGGATCAAATACGGGCGGCTCCAACATCGAGGTGATTTCATTCATTATCCAACCCAGCTGCCGATGGAGCGCCAGCGCTCTTTCCGTCAACCGCATTTCTGAACCTTTGCGCATTAAAATCGCATCGCGAAATTGAGTGCGGATACGTTTCAAGGTGTGGCTCATAGCCGACTGACTGACACCCATCCTGGCGGCGGCGACCGTCACATTTCCTTCGTCGAGAAGCACTTTCAAGGCGACCAATAAATTGAGATCGGTCTGGCGGCGCTTTCTTTTGGCGCCCGCGTGAAAGTCATCTCGTGGCAATATGTCCTGAATAGCTTCAATTAGTTTTTCCAAACGGGGACCAAGGGCTTCCGCCCTGGAGCTGGGTAAAAGGCCTATTTTGGTGCGAATGAATAGAGGATCCTGAAAAGTCCGCCGCAGGCGCGCCAGTATATGACTCATCGCCGATTGGCTTACACCGACGCATTTGGCCGCCTTGGTGACGCTCCTTTCTTTAAGAAGAAGATCCAGCGATTGAATTAGGTTCAAATCAATATTCTTGGCGTTGAGGTGAAACATGGCGAAAATTTAATCCGGATAGCAATGAATACAATTCATAACATATATCAAAAGAACTACTTTACATTAATGTTATGTTGACAGGTATGAGGTGGCCCCAGGAAATCGGCCTTGACCTTTCCGCCGCTGTCCACTGTGAGACGGATTGCGTAGGTATTTTGGGATTTGTTCAAGAAGTATGTTCCTTTTTGGACCATAATGGGCTATATTGGAACCTTCCTATAAAAGAGATTCGTCCATGGCCGTAAATGTCAAACTGTCCGAAGAACTGGTCGCCGAAGCAAAGCGTTACGGCGGCATTCACCACCGCTCGCTACCCAAGCAGATCGAGTACTGGTCCCACATGGGGAAGATTGTCGAGGAGAATCCCGACCTGCCGTTTTCCATGATCAAGGACATTCTGATCGCTCGCGAGGAGGACGCGACAGAAGAGTACATCTTTGACTGATGGTGCGCGTCCTTCAGACCCCAACCTTCAAGCGCGCGGTCAAGCGTCTTCACAAACAACAGAAGCGGGAACTGGACGGGGCCGGGCGCGTCGTCGCCACCGATCCGGCCATCGGTGAGAGCAAGGTGGGCGACTTGGCCGGCGTGCACGTTCACAAGTTCGAAATGAACCGCCAACTGACATTGCTCGCCTACGAATTCCTTGAAGCGGATGATACCGTCAAGCTGCTGACGCTCGGCAGCCACGAAAACTTCTATCGGGATCTCGAGCGTTAAGCTTCTTCCTGCGGCATCAGGCCTTCCACCAACCCCGCTTCCGCCACGCTCAAGAGCTCGGACACGACGCTTGCCTCAAAACTTCTGGCATCGGCAACATGCAAGGCGGCGTTCATATCGAGCGGCGATGAAAGTGATTGGCAACGAGGCTCGTCAAGAGACTGGGCGTTGGCTCAGGTTTGCA
>CAZEFJ010000167.1:0-4818 GCA_964511465.1 uncultured Hyphomicrobiales bacterium | reverse complement strand
GTCAGGCCCTTCTTGCCGACAACCTCCACAGGCCCCGACATCGCGGCTTCGCTGGCCTTGATGTGCGTGAGCGCCGTCCGGATGATGTTGCCGTTGTACGGGCCGCAAAGGCCGCGGTCTGACGCGATGACTAGCGTCAATTCCGGCTTGCCCGCCGAGGCAGTTTCGAGCAGCGGGTGCTCGATATCGCCCGCGGCGGTCGCCAACTGCGCAACCAGATCGAACAAACCCTCGGTGTAGGGCTTGCTCGATGTCGCGGCCTGCTGGGCCTTGGCAAACTTGCTCGTCGCGATCATCTGCATCGTGCGCGTGATGCGCTGGATGTTCTTGACCGCCTTGATCCGTGTCTTGATTTCACGTGTTTTACCCATGGGGCGGGAGTGTAGGACATGACCACGCCAAAGTCGGCTCTGACGCCCCAGAAGCCCGATCCCTGACCCAATCCGGTTGATCTCGCATCGAAAAATGTGTAAAGCACACTTGACATAGTGTCAAGCACGCTTTACATTACACCGATGCTGCTATTGCACGACCAACGACTCACCTTTTGGGAGCAAACCGTGGAAAACGAAATCCGGCTGCTCAGAGCCGAGCTGGGCTGGTCGCAATCCGAACTCGCCCGGCACCTCGCCGTCTCTCGACAGACCGTCAACGCGATCGAAAACGGGCGCTACGACCCGAGCCTCCCGCTCGCGTTCAAAATCGCCCGGGCTTTCGATCGCCCGATCGAAGCAGTCTTCACCGATGACAAATCGCCCAAGAAGAACCCAACTCAAAGCGGGGATACCGATGAGTAACAACAAACAGCCCCATTCCACACCCCCCACAGGCGATTTCCCAGAAGATCACGATCCGATCTGTAACTGCCCCGGCAAGCGCGGCCCGACTCTCGCGTGGGCACTCGCCGCGGCAATCTCGATGATCGCCGCGGCCCTGATCCTCAAACTCACCGATATCTCGGGTGCCGCAGAGCTCGCCGTTGCGCTGTTCCCCGTCCCCATCCTCGCGGGCATGTATTGGGCGATCTTCCGTGTCGTCCAAAGCGTCGACGAGATGCAACGAAAGATGAAACTCGAAGCCCTGGGCCTCACGGTCATCGGGTCTTCGCTCATCTTCTTCATCATCGGCCAGCTCGAACGGATCGAAGTCTACGAACCGGGCAATTTCAGCGATGCCTGGATCATCATCACCTTTACCTACATCGCGGCGTTCGGCCTCGTTAGCCTCCGCTACCGGCTCTGAATCCACTACAAGAAAGAAACGAACAGCCCAACCCATTTTCCGCAAGAAGCACCCGGCCGCAGAAGTGATACCATCGTGCAAGGGTTCTTAGAAAACCCACTGCCGATGAGGTGCTGATTGCGGATCCGTCTCAAGCTGACAATACTGCTGCTCGTGTTTTCGCTCGCGCCACTGATCGCATCGGAGATCTTCGATGCGCTGGCATTCGATCGGCTCGCGAGCCGGGTCGATCAGCAATTCACCGACAACATCTCCAGGCGCATCGATCAAGAACTCGCGGTAAATGTCCGCCGGACAGCCGAGCATATGGCGGGCATCCGCAGCCGGGTGATGATGATGGCGAGGTCGCAGGCCGCCAGTTTCTCGGGTGTTCTATCCGGGCCAGTCCCAGAGCAAAGCCACACGCACCCGCCGTTTACTCCCGAGGAATTCAGCAAACTCACCGCGGGCGAGATCCCACCCGGGTTCCGCGAACAGCCGGGCTGGCAAGCCGGGCAAACGCCCCCGGTAGTGAGTTACGAACGCCCGCTGCTCGCCATCCCATCCAGTCTTGGTAACGACGCCGCAACCGATCTCACGCGCCGCCTCGCGCAGGCGACCGATGATCTTCAAGCGCTCTCCGATGACTTTCGCGGCATCGTCCGTGGTCAATTCATGGGGTTTCAGAACGGCGCTTTCCTCACCTTCCCGGCCCAGAACGGGTACGAGTCATTCGAGCCGGAAGCCCAGGAGTGGTACACGCTCGGAATGAATTCCGATGATGTCGAGTGGACCCGCCCGTACCAAGACGCGATCACCGGCGAGTCCCGAATGACCTGTGTCATGCCAGTGCGCGCGACCGACGGCTCAATCTTGGGCGTCACCGGCACACACGTTTCTCTGAGCGTGACGACCAGCCTGCTCGAACTGCCGCCCGAACTCTCGCTCGGTTCGGCCGCGTGGGTCATCAATCTCCAAGACCATGGCAGTGCGCGCAGCCGCGTCTTGTTCTCGATCGGATCGGAGCCAAACGACGCGGGGATTCACTCGGCCGAGGCCGCGATCGTTGAGTCCATCCTCGCCCCGCTCCGCAGCGGCAACTCCGATTCGTGCAAACTAGAAATCGATGGAGTGCCCGGCATCGCCGCCTACGGGCAGATCGCGCCGAGCGTCGGGCTCGTCATGTTCGTGGCAAACCATCGGATCGACGGCATCGTCGGCCCAGCCCGCCAAGACCTCCGCGCCATCGCGCGTGAATCGCAACGCTCGGCCATCTCAATCTCCGTGCTCGTTGTCCTGCTCAGTTTCGCGGGCGCGTACGCCATGGGGCGCACAGTCTCAAGGCCGATCCGCCGGCTTGCCGACGCGGCCCAGGCCGTCAGCGATGGCGATCTGAATGCACGGGTCAGCATCCGTCCAAGACGCGATGAACTCGGCAAACTCGCGCGCACGTTCAACGAAATGGTCCCCGCACTGGCCGACCGGATGCGGCTTCAAGAAAGCATCGGACTCGCCAACCAACTCCAGATCGGCATGCTCCCCGACGCGCCACCAAGCATCCCGGGCTTCGACGTCTACGGCATCGCCATCTATTGCGACGAAACGGGCGGAGACTACTTCGATTATCTCCTGCCGATCTCGCTCGGCGAGCACCGCCACGGGCTCGCGCTGGGTGATGTCACCGGGCACGGCATCCCGGCCGCGCTCATAATGACCTCGGCCCGCGCACTCCTGCTTAGTCATGCCCGCCACGTCAAAGAACCACACGAAATCTTGAATCGGATCAACGAGACAGTCGCCGAGCGGGCCTCGGGCGGTAAGTTCATGACCTTCACACTGCTCGTTCTGGACACAAAGAAGCGCACGCTCGAAGTCGCGAACGCCGGGCACGATCCTGCGTTGATCCTGCGCGCACGCGACGGTTCATTCGAAGAACTCCCCCTCGGCGGCCTGCCCCTCGGGATCTCTCCCGATGAAACCTACACCACCACCAGCGAGCGATACCCCGAACCCGGCGACATCCTGATCATCGGCACCGACGGCATCTGGGAAACCCGAGACCCGCGCGGCGAATTCTACGGAAAAGAACGCATGCGGCAGATCGTGCGCACAAACACCAACAAATCGGCCCGCGAGATCGGCGACGCGATCCTCGAAGACATCCGCACCTACCGCGGCTCGGCACCCGTGCTCGATGACATCACGTTCATCATCGCCAAGGCCGACGGACCCACCGCGTAGCGCATCCTCACGATAGATATAGTGTTTGGGGATTGCTGCACTTTGTGCCACTGACCCGTCTTAAGTTAGTGTTCTTGCCCATTCGACGATAAAACACTGACCTAAGGACCGGTCAGTGGCACACAGAATCGCTACGGGTTGGGTGAGGATTCTCTAATAGATGGCATCACGCCGAGTGGTGGGCCGCGGCGCACGTCGCGAGAAAATCTCGGTGCCCGCCCATCAGCCGTTCCGCCATCGCCAGCCCGCTCAGATAGGCCCCCTCGACGCGCGCGCCAAAGCACCAATCCCCGCAGGCTCCCACTCGCAACTGCTCGTCATACAGCCACCCATCGCAAAGCGGCGCGACCGGCAACGCGGCCTTCCAAAGCCGAGCGTGCGAAGCGGTCGGCTCGATCGGCCCAACCCCGGCGGCGGCAAAGAACGCCCCGAGCATCGTTTCGGTAATTTCTTCGGCAGACGAGTCGATGTGATGTCGCGCCCAGTCCGCCGCGGAATTGAGCACCCATACCTCATCGCCGGGCCGGCCCGGCTTGCTCGATTCACGGTCCATCCACGCGAGGACTCCGGCGTGCGCATTTCGACCGCCAAGAGCTACCCGGGCCGCGTCAAACCCGATCGGCAGCCGATCGGCGAAGCGCACGGCGAGCGACCAGCAAGGAGACATCGGCACCCGGGCCGACGCGGTGTGCAGATGCGCGACCTCCGAGAGCAGCCCGACCGCCTGCGGGGCCGGGACCGCGGTGGCGACAGAATCGAAGACTTCCGTTTGGCCTCGGCTATCTGTGATGCACCAGCCCCCGCCGGTGTGGTGGATCGACCGCACGGCGGTGTTGTATCGGATGTCGGCGGATGAGCCGATCTGGTCGGCGAGCGCACGGATCGGTGTATCCATTGTGGGGGTTCCCACGAACCGGGCCGGGCCGTTTGATTGATCGACGGGCACGCCGGCTTCTTTGATTGTTGCGAGCGCCGGTGTCCACCGGGCCGCGTGGCCCGCATCGCACCAACGCTCGGCTTCCCGAGAAAACAGCTCGAAGCGCGCCGAGAACGCCCTCGCGCCATGGTCGGCGGAGAAACCCCCGACACCATCGCCCGCCTCGAATCGGTGGGATGAGATCCGGCCGCCCGGGCCGCTGCCCGCTTCAAAGATCGTCACGGCGTTGCCCTGTTCAAGGAGTGCCCTCGAACACGCCAACCCCGCGATGCCAGCACCAACCACTGCCGTGCGCATCATCGACTCCCGATCTGATCGCATCGCGATCGCTCTACTCTCTATCGGCTAGAGGCTAAGCAACCTCGTGCCGAAATCTCCGTCTGCACAAACTAATCCGTTGCACCCCCGGTTCATGTTTC
>CAZEFJ010000166.1:0-4844 GCA_964511465.1 uncultured Hyphomicrobiales bacterium | reverse complement strand
GCAGTTTCCGGGGCAGTTTCCGGGGCAGTTTCCGGGACTATTCGGTCGGGGCCGGACATGGCGGTATTTTCCTTGCTTTCATCGGTATATGGCGGTCCATCCACAATTTTAGCCGGGCCAGCGAAGGATGTCCGAGCGAATGTTCAATCAATCTCCACAGCCTTGGAATATGATCAAGGTAGCCCGGTTTTCCGTCGCGCAGGCAAAGTCTGGTGAAAATACCGATTACCTTGGCATGACGCTGGCCGCCAAGAATGGTGAAGGCATCTTTAAATGCCTTGCGCTCAATTTCCGGGAAGGCATCAAGGTAGTATTCAAGCATTTCGTTTGCCAGACTATGATCGACGTCGCGTCGGGAATCTTCAAGCAGAGACATCAGGTCATAGGCCGCCGGGCCACAAAGCGCATCCTGAAAATCCAGCAGCCCGCACGCCTTTAGTCCATTGTGGGCCCCGGCACGCATCAGATTGTTGATATGATAATCCCGCAGAACCAGGGTTCGGGGTTGGCCATGGACGATTGGAAACGCTTCCAGCCATGCCTCGCCATAGCTTTGCCGGACCTGGGCAGAGGTCGGCCTGCCGAACAGCGCAGGCATGTACCAGTCGGTCAGCAGAAATGCCTCATCAAGCAGTTTTTCATCGTCATAGGGCGCGACCGCATCCGGGATGGCCCGCTTTGCCTGATCGCGATGGAGATGGACAAGGACATCCACGGCGGTCCGGTAAAGCACCCTTTCGTCACCGCCGTTTTCAAGCAGGCGGGTATATGTGTCATCGCCGAAATCCTCGATAACCATAAGCCCGGCGTCCACGTCTTCGGCGAAGATTTCAGGCGCGCCAAGGCCCATATCGCGCAAGTGACGGTCAATCATCGAAAATGCCGCGACATTTTCTTCAGGCGGCGGGGCATCCATTAAAAGAGCCGTTCGTTCAGCCTCTATCAGGCGCTGGTAACGGCGAAACGAGGCGTCTCCGACCATCTCCACACGCCGGGCGCCGCCCCAGCCGGAATTATCGAGAAAGGCGATTATCCGGTTTTCGCGATCAGACATTGGCCAGCCTTTCCAGCCATACTTCGGGACCGGTAATTCTCACTTTTCGGAGGTCCGGTATTTTGCCGTGGGACAGTTCAATATCAAGATGTTTTTCCGGCAGTAAATTCCCAAGGCGGTCCGGCCATTCGATCAGCGAAATGCCGGTCGCGAAGGCATCCTCGATATCAAGCTCAAAAGCGTCCTCAGCCCTTGCCAGACGATACAGGTCGAAATGATATACCACACCGCCCGGCAACTCATAAGTTTGGACCAGGGTGAAGGTAGGGCTGGGAACTTCTTCGTCAATGCCGCCTCTGGCCCGGATGAAAGCCCGTGCAAAAACGGTTTTGCCTGTCCCCAGTTCACCGTGCATGGCCAGGATGTCGCCGGGCCGCGCAATTGCCGCCAGTGATCGGGCGATTACCTCGGTTGCCGCCTCGTCGGGCAGTTCCTTCCATTCCGGTATAACTAATGATTGACTCATTTTTTCGGACAGCGATGTTAGTGGATAGGATCTAAATTTTTGCTTCGGGAGTTTACATGTCGAACAAGGGAATAACCACAGATGTTGCGATTATAGGCGCAGGACCGGTCGGCCTGTTTGCCGTATTTCAGTGCGGGATGCTGAATATGCGCTGCCATGTATTCGACGCCCTGGAGGCGGTCGGCGGGCAGTGTGCCGCGTTGTACCCGGAAAAGCCCATATATGACATCCCCGGACATCCGGAAATTCTCGCCCAGGACCTTATTGCCAACCTCGAAAAGCAGGCCGACGCGTTCAAGCCGGTCTACCATCTCGACAGTCGGGTGGTCGGGTTGTCCGAAAGCGCCGATGGCGGCTGGCGCATTACCACCTCGAGGGGGGCGGACATAACTGCCCGGGCGGTAATCGTCGCCGCCGGTGTAGGCGCATTCGGGGCCAAGCGGCCGCCGCTTGAGGGAATCGAGAAATTCGAAGGTAAAAGCATCCACTATCTGGTCAAAAAGCGCGAAGAATACCGGGATAAAAGGGTGGTTATCGCCGGCGGTGGCGATTCGGCTGTCGACTGGGCCTTGTCATTGTCGGAAATAGCCAAAAGCGTCGCCATCGTGCATCGCCGGGCAAAATTCCGCGCCGCACCCGGCAGTGGCGAGAAATTAATCGAAAAAAGCAGGGATGGAGCCATCGAAATCGTTACCCCGTTTCAACTGGCGGGCCTGGACGGTGACGGTGGACAATTAACGGCGGTGATAGTCCGTGACCTTGACGGTAACGAAAAACGCCTGCAGGCCGATTTTCTGCTGCCCTTTTTCGGTCTTTCGCAGAACCTTGGTCCAATAACCGAATGGGGGCTGGATATGGATAGCAACCATATCGCCGTCGATCCGGCAAGCTGTGCGACCAGTCGCGAGACAATTTTCGCGATCGGCGACATCGCAACCTATCCCGGCAAGCTGAAACTTATACTAAGCGGTTTTTCAGAGGCGGCAATCGCCGCCAACGCCGCCCATGCCGTACTTTATCCGGGCCAGGCCATGCACTTTGAATATTCCACTACCAAAGGCGTGCCGGGTCAGGGTTAATCGCTGCCTGATTATTCTTCGTTATTTTCCTCACCGTCCTCTTCTCCGTCGTCTTTGTCGCCCATACCCCATGCGACAAGAAGCAGCATTGCTCCGCCGATCGCAATAGCCCCTCCAAGCATGACCATATTATCCATGTTGATTGATCCCTGTTGTTCAGATGGAGGTTAAGGCGGTTAAGGATATATTGCTTATGCGGTGCTTTCCAGAACCTTGCGGAATTTTTTAACCAGGGCCTGATCCAGCCCTTTATCCATGCTTTCGAGTATGGAAAATGCCTTTTCCGGCGTGAATGCGGCCTTGTATGAGCGCAGATCGGTAAGTGCCCCGAAAATATCCACTATCGCCGACATCCTTGCCAGATCATTTAGTTGATGGCCTTTCAATCCAAGGGGATAGCCGGTGCCGTCAAGTTTTTCGTGGTGTTGTCCGGCAATTATCCTTATTCCCTTGGTAACGTCCGGGGTCCGGTCGAGAATTTCCATCGAATGCTCGACATGACCCTTCATCACGTTCCACTCGTCGTCTTTTAACTTTCGCGGCGCGTTCAACACCCCTTGCGGCGTCACCATCTTGCCGACATCGTGCAACAGGCCCCCGGTCGCCAGGGTCAGCAGGTCGTCGCCTCTCATTCCGATCGCGTGACCAAAGATGGAAAGAAAGGTTGCGACCCTGAGCGAGTGCACATAAGTGTAGTTGTGATGACCTTTCACACTGTCCAGGACACCCTGAATTTGTTGATTTTTTATCGATTCTATCAGCGGTTCGCAGCTTTCCTGGGCGGCTTCGACATTCAGCGGCTCCCCGCTGTCTATGGCATTCGATATTTGCTGAAACTCGCTTACCGTATTTTGCAGTGTCGTCCTTTGAAGCGGCGGCAGTTTTGTCCATTCACGCTCGGTCTTGATGCTGATCGATGTGGCGACCTGATTGAGGATGGTGTTTGCGGAAAAAGGCTGTTGTATGAAGGCGGATGGACCAGGCCCCAGATCACCGCCGGGATTTTCGCGGGCGAGTATGATAATCGGAACATCCTTCAGTTTTTCATCCCGGCTTTTTTCATCAATAAAGCACCCGGAGCCGCGAGACAGCATCTGCCCGTCAATAACGACGGCGTCGGGAACGGCACCCTGCATCGCGCCAATAGCGGATTTGGTATCATCGAAAACATTGACTTCATAAAGACGCGAAAGGACGTCCTGCACTTCGCCCCGATAGTTTGGATTGTCATTAAGCACCATAACTTTGGGCATTATGACATCTTTAGTTTCAACCACTTTTTCACCGCAGGCAAATGAACACAAAGAAATTGATGCCGATTATGAATTTTACAAAAAATCAAACGTCCTCAATTTATTTCAGTATATCAATATTTTCACGGTAAGTTGAATGGCTTTTTTGCCATTAGTAGTATCACAATAATGATCTTATGGTTCTTGTTGGAGTAACCTTTATGAATATTGTTAGAAACTTATCCCTTTTAGTCGCCACATCGGTGGTGTTTGTGCTCGTCGCTTTCACCGGCGCAGAGCCGGCGCTCGCCGCCAACCCCTGCGCTGCCAACAACCCCTGTGGAGCGGCGGCTGCTGCCAATCCCTGCGCCGCTAAAAACCCCTGTGGAGCGGCAGCGAACCCCTGCGGGGGTGGAGCCGTCAACCCCTGCGCCGCCAAGAACCCCAAAGTTGATATCAGTCTGGTGACGCGTCCAAGCGGAACCCATCTGGCAAAAGGCGATCCGGCCGCTCTCATACGGGAAGGAGAAAAGTTATTTAACGATGTGACGCTCGGCACCAATGACATTGCCTGCCAGGCTTGCCACGCCGAAAACGGCCTGTTCAAGGCAAGTTTTGCCAAGCCATACCCGCACAGGGTCGCGATGGCGGCCAACCAGGGAGGAATGCAAAGCATTAACCTCGACGAAATGATCCAGTTCTGCATTCTGGTGCCGATGGCAGGCAAGCCGTTACCTTGGGATTCCCGTGAACTGGCGGCCTTGACCGCATATACGGCGAGTCTTCAGAAAAGCTTTTCCGCCGATACCGGCGGGGCCAACCTCAATCCATGTGCGGCAAGAAACCCCTGTTCCGCAAAATAGACGACCGCATTACAAGGGATAGCTGACCCCTGCCCGCCGCCCACAAGGGGGCGGCGGGACCGGGAAAGCGGAATTTATTTAAAGACGTCGGTATTATGACGTAAGGCTTCTTGCCATCATATCGGTGAACCGGCGTGAGAACAGGGCCGC
>CAZEFJ010000165.1:0-4871 GCA_964511465.1 uncultured Hyphomicrobiales bacterium | reverse complement strand
GACGGCAGATCACGGATGTGACCATAGCTGGCAAGGACGATATAATCGCGGCCAAGATACTTGTTGATGGTCTTCGCCTTGGCAGGAGACTCAACGATGACTACGTTCATTTACTGTCCGTTTCCCTGATTAACGAAATCCGATTGCCCGGATGGCGTTCCAACCGTCCCGCAAGCTCCATTTCCAGCACGATCATTGAAACCACGGGAGCGGACAAATGGCAGTTACGGATGATTTCGTCAACCGCAACCGGCGATGAAGCCAGACTTTCCTCTACCACGGCGCGGCTCTCATCGACTGCGGAGGGGTCGGAACCAGACTCTAACGAGGTCATCATATCACCTGGAAATCCTTTTAAATCAATCTGTTCCTTCTCGGCAAGGGGGATATCTGACATCACATTAAGAAAATCCAGAATATCGGACGCGGATTGAATTAAAGTTGCTCCGCCCTTGATTAACTCATTTGGCCCCCTGGCCCTGGGGTCCATCGGCGCACCGGGAACGGCGAACACCTCACGGCCCTGCTCAAGTGCCATACGGGTGGTGATAAGGGAGCCTGACCTTTGCGCCGCCTCGACCACCACCACCCCCCACGAGATGCCGGAAATAAGGCGGTTGCGACGAGGAAAATGGCGGGCCTGCGGGGCCTCTCCGGTATCGATTTCAGAAATTATAACGCCCCGTTCCCTTATTTCCTCGTAGAGGCCGGTATTTTCACTTGGATAGATCACGTCAACGCCGCCGGCGACTACCGCTATGGTCCCGGTCTTAAGGGATCCCACATGGGCGCTGGTATCAATTCCCCGGGCCAGACCTGAAACCACCACCTGGGCACCCTCACCCAAATCGCGGGCCAGCCTTTCGGCGAACCGCCGCCCGTTGAGCGAGGCGTTGCGTGCCCCGACCACGGCCACTACGTCCTTCTGCAAAAGATGCGGATGGCCGAGAGCGCGGATTATCGGCGGAGCATCCTCAATATGGAACAGCCTGGGCGGATAGTCCGGCTCGCAACTGGCGATAATCGTCGCACCGAGTTTGTCGAGGACCTCCATTTCGCGCTCGGCAACCGATTTCGGGCAGACCCGGAAAGTTCTTCTCAGGCCGCCGCGCCGGGCCATATCAGGCAATTCACGCAAGGCATCGGCAGCGGTGCCGAACCGCTCTATCAGCCGATAAAAGGTGATCGGACCTACATTCTCGGAACGGATCAGGCGCATCCAATCCATCTTTTCTGCAGCGGACAGCTGTCTTTTGTCTCTCATGGCGCAAGAAAGTAGGGGCATGGCGCGAGAGAGTGGGCGAAATCATGGCCACACGTCAAGGGCGGGGGCTATATTGGCCTATATCGGAATAGTACCATATGTTATAGCTGAGTACCCCAGGCTGAAAAAGGCAGGGTCGGAAAAGGAAATTCCAATGCCATTCATAAAACGCGACGCGGATGGAAAAATCGAGACGATTCTTCATCGCCCGGTGGAAGGGGCGAGCGAAAAAGCGGATATAAAAAAACCCGAACTGATAAGATTTCTCCTTGAGGCTCAACTGGAAGACGTCGCAAACCGCGACTTCATCGCTTCTGATCTTGCCTTGTCCAGGGTTCTTGAGGATCTTATCGACCTGCTAATCGAAAACGGCACCTTTCAATTTTCCAGCCTGCCGAAAGCGGCCCAGGAAAAATTAATGGCACGGCGCGGTCTGCGCAGAGAATTTGCCTATGTGGACGAGTTGTTCTCCCCCGAAGAGGACGAGATTGTTCCCGACGAGGACAGCGACGGCGGAGGCTTTCTGTAAAAATCAGCTGGCGGTGTCTTGTCCGCAATCCGGGCGCCATACCAATCGTGGTTTTCGCGCTGCCGCGGTTTCGTCCATCCGGCGCCGGGGCGTTAGTCGCGGTGCATCGGCAAAAAATTTGATATCTTTGGACTTGGCGCGTTTAGCCAGGCCGCGGAGGGTCTCGATATACTGGTCGAGCGACGATTTGCTTTCGCTTTCCGTCGGCTCCATCAGCATCGCTCCGTGAACCACCAGCGGAAAATACATGGTCATCGGATGAAACCCTTCATCGATCATCGCCTTGGCAAAATCCAGCGTGGTAACGCCGCTGTCCTTGAGAAAGCCGTCATCGAACAGAACTTCATGCATGCAGGGACCGTCGAAGGGCAGGCTAAGCGTATCCTTCAGTCTGGCCAGTAGATAGTTGGCGTTCAGCACCGCATCCTCGGCAACCTGGGCCATCCCGTCACCACCCATGCTCATCATATATGCAAGCGCCCTTACCATGACTCCGAACTGGCCGTGAAAGCCCTTAATTCTTCCAAACGCCTTGTTTCCGCTATCCCCGGAATGTTCGACCAGATCGAATCCGTCCGGGCCATGAACGACAAAAGGCAGCGGCGCATACGGTGCCAGTTCAGCCGACAACACCACCGGCCCGCTACCCGGCCCGCCGCCGCCGTGCGGTGTAGAAAAGGTCTTGTGAAGATTGAGATGCATGGCGTCGAAGCCAAGGTCACCAGGCCGCACCCGGCCGACGATAGCGTTAAAATTAGCCCCGTCGCAGTAGAAGAAAGCTCCGGCCTGGTGAACCGCCTCGGCTATTTTAATAACCTCGTTTTCGAACAGGCCGCAGGTATTGGGATTGGTAAGCATAACCGCCGCGACATCGCTATCCAGACTTTCCTTCAATGCCTCTATATTGACCCTTCCCCGGCTATTGCCGGGAATCGTATCCACCATGTAGCCGCAAAAATGGGCACTGGCCGGGTTTGTCCCATGCGCCGATTCCGGCACCAGAACGCGCTTGCGGACATCGCCCCGGTCCTTCAGCGCGGCCCGGATAGTCATCAGTGCGCACAGTTCACCATGCGCCCCGGCGGCCGGAGACATGACCACCGCTTCCATCCCTGAAAGTTTTTTAAGCCAATCGCCGCAGCTATCAATAAGTTCAAGCGCGCCTTGCACCGTCGATATCGGCTGCATCGGATGGAGGTCGGCGAAACCGGGCAGCCGGGCCATTTTTTCGTTAAGCCTGGGATTGTGCTTCATGGTGCAGGAACCAAGAGGATAAATGCCGCCGTCAATCGAATAGTTTTTCTGGCTCAGGCGCAGATAGTGACGCACCACTTGGGGTTCGGACAGACATGGTAGCCCGATCGGCGATATTCGCTCGAGCCCACCAAGGCGGTTTTCGCTTGTATCCACCGGCTCCACATCAACCCCGACGGCCCCCGGTGTATGCTGCTCGAAAATCAGCGGCTCTTCATGTTGCAGCCCCCGATTGCCGGTTATCGTGCTTACGCTCATGACAGCACGTCGGCCAGCGCCTCGGCAAAGGCGTCGATATCGGATGAGGAATTAGTCTCGGTCGCGCTCACCAGCAACAACGATGAAAGTTCGTCAATGCCTGGATAAAATCGTGAAAGCGGAACTCCACCGAGAATTTTCCTCTCGGCCAGTGCCTCTACCACCGCCTCGGCAGGCTTGCCCAGCCGGACGGTAAATTCGTTGAAGAAGGTATCGTTTAGAACCTCGACCCCATCAATTGCCGCCAGCGTTGAAGCCAGGCTCACCGCACGGGCATGATTTAGCCTGGCCAGTCGGCTAAAGCCATCCTCGCCAAGCAGCGACAGATGAATCGAGAAAGCCAGCGCACACAACCCCGAATTGGTACAGATATTGGATGTCGCCTTGTCCCGGCGGATATGCTGCTCGCGGGTCGAAAGGGTAAGCACATAGCCCCGTCTGCCGTCAGCATCCACGGATTCGCCGACCAGCCGTCCCGGCATCTGACGGATGAATTTTTGCCTGCTCGCTAAAAGACCGAGAGACGGACCGCCAAAGTTCAGCGAATTGCCAAGAGCCTGACCTTCACAGGCGACAATATCGGCCCCCATTTCGCCGGGGGATCTAACGATGCCCAGAGACACCGGCTCGCAGACCACCACCACCAGCAGGGCACCTGCCGCATGGCACCTTTCCGCCAATTGCGACAAGTCCCTGAGCCGACCAAAAAAATCAGGATTCTGAACCACCACGCATGCGGTCTCTTCATCAATGATCGACGCTATGTCCTCGTCGCCGTTAAGATCGGCCTCGCAAAAATGAGACTTGTCGCCGAGAAAGCCCGCCGCATTGGCGGACACCGCGCGGTAGTGAGGATGAAGGCCGCCGGAAAGTATGGTCTTGGCGCGCCGGGTTATACGTCCGGCCATAAGGGCGGCTTCCGAACATGATGTGGCACCGTCGTACATCGATGCGTTGGCCACATCCATGCCGGTAATCATCGCCACCTGGGTTTGAAATTCAAAAAGATATTGTAATGTTCCCTGGGAAATTTCCGGCTGATATGGGGTGTATGCGGTAAGAAATTCGCTACGTTGAACCAGATGATCGACGGTCGCCGGAATATGGTGACGATAGGCCCCCGCGCCAAGGAAAGACGGGACCGACGAGGTTGGTAGATTCTTCATCGCCATGGCGCTGAGATCGGCTTCCACCTTCATCTCCCCGCTGCCGCCGGGCAGCTCTATCGGAGCATCGAGCATAGCCTCCCTGGGAACGTCGCTGAACAGCTCGTCGATGCTGCCAACCCCGATCGCCTCCAGCATCTCTTGGCGGGTGCCGTCGGTAAGGGGCAGGTAGCGCATCAATCAATGCTTTCGATATAGGCGGCGTAGGCAGGGCCGTCCATAAGGCCGTCGGGAACCTCTGAATTAGCCAGCCTTAACCTGAAAAACCAGCCGCCGGTAAGGGGGTCACGGTTGACCCTGGCGGGCTCGGCGTCAAGACCGGCATTTATTTCCGTGACCTCGCCGCTGATCGGCGAATATACCTCACTCGCCGCCTTGACCGATTCGACCACCGCCGCCT
>CAZEFJ010000164.1:0-4913 GCA_964511465.1 uncultured Hyphomicrobiales bacterium | reverse complement strand
ATAAGAAATTGCAGCTACACGAACAACATCTGCCAATGTCCCTCCATTAACATAAGTCATATAAGCCTGAAATGCAGCATAAGCAGCAGGACCACCAAATGTACTCGCGGCTATCGATCCCATCTGCTGCGCCCACGGATTTTCTTTAAAAAACTTACTGTGTAAATTAAAGACCGCGACATGTGCTTCGATAAAAAAACCAGCCAACTCCCCCAAACCAGAAAGTGCCGCACTTACATAACTATCCAAGAAATTGCCCGTCGGATCAGTAAACGATAATGGATTATTATTTACGTATGTATAACGATTATAACCCTGTGTGCTTTCAGGAAACTGGATGAAGGTATCAGCCTGTAAGAATCGTCCGAGTACTGCATCATACATTCGAGCGTTCATGTTGATTAAGCCAATATCATCTTCCATTTCGTGGCCGGTAAATCCACGAGTTGTTTGGCTTGCAACTTGATCTGTTAATGATGGAACAGCCCATGTATCAAGGCGGCGTTGTCCCCATGCATCAAAACTATTTTGTTCTTCTAACACACCAAGTTCATCGGTGATAGCATCGATTGAGCCTAGGTGATCTTTGTGCATGTAGCGTTTTTTGGCCGTAGCAACATTACTTTGCTCTGTAATTAATAGTGTCGCATGACCTGCAGCGACATAGAACTTTTGTTCGACTACTGAGCTGTTTGATACTCGAATTCGTTCTAGTGTTTTACCCAGGTAGTATGTAGTGGTATCAACTCCAGATATAGATGTGGTTTTTTGAATACGATTATAAGCTGCATCGTATTCATAAACAGATATTGTGCCTCCTTTTGAAATACTGCTGGGTTTATTGAATGCGGTATAAACCAAGGTTCGGCCATTACCACTGATCATATTACCGTTTGCATCGTAATCGTAACTAATGCCACCGGCGGTGGTTACTTGGTGCGGGCCTTTGGCATTTTCACCATAGACGTAACTACCAACATCGGATTTGGTTACAATATTACCGATGCTATCGTAGGTGTAGGTCTTATTATAATTAACTGTGGCACTCGATACTGAAATACCAGTTAATCGATTCATACCGTCGTTGTAACCTGATGTTTCTGTGATACCCAGATTTTGATCGTTGCGTTGTGTTAAATTTGCTAAAGCATCAAATTGGTAGTGTAGGTTTTGTATGCTCGCACTGGTGCCGATGCCCGAGGTTAAATCTTTGATTAAACCGGTATTGTCATAATAACTGCGCAAATGAGTGACATTATTACCGTATGTTTCGCTGGTGGTTTGGCCGTTACTGTTAACACTATTTAATGTCCAAAATGCGGGATCGTTCGCGGCTGCGTTAGCATCACGAATGCTGGTTAAGAAACCACTGGCATTATAGATATTTTTGACTGTAAATCCATTTGTATTTAGCAAGCTTGGATAGATAACGAGATCGACCCGGCCAAAGACTGAATCGTAGACGGTTGTTACCGTATCGCTATTACCATTGTAGCTAGTGGTATTTTGTGTGGGACGACTGTAAATATCGTAACTTGTGCTACTACTGTAACCTGCAGTATTACTAACACTCGATAATTTTCCAATTCCATTTGCAGCATCATAAAACCAATTGCTGGTGGTATTACCACCGCCAACGGCTGGTTCAACTCGTGTTTTCATTCGACCGAGTGTGTCATAGCTCATGCTGGTGACTTGTCCCTTGACATTGGTTTGTTGCATTAACTCACCAAGTGCATTGTATTCATAGCTCCAAATGCCCATGTCGGGATCATTCATTACTGTTTTAAAGTTTCGCAGATTGTAGCTGATGCTAGTGACATTACCTTGATCGTCGGTTACTTTTGTTAAGTTATCACTTGGATCATATTCATAAAATATATTACCACCAGCATTATCGGTGACTCTTATTACTAGATCTTGGCTGTTTTTGTATTTTGTTGTTATTTGGTTTAAGCCAAACACGTCTTTATTATGAGTTGATACAAACCCATTATAGGTAGCACGATCGACCCGACCACTTGGATATGTGGTATCAATAACCCGACCAAGCTCGTCATAGCTCATGGATTGGTATTTATTATTAACGCTATAAATTGCACATGAACTTTCATTCGCTGCGGAATAAGGTAATGATGTCCGTTGCACTCGGCCATTACTATCATATTGGGTGTCTTTACATATTGCGTCGCCATTAAAACTTGTGGTGGTGCTAATAATTTCTCGACCAAGCCTATCATAATACGTTGTTGCTGATGGGCCATTGACTGCAGCATTATTACCGTAATCTTGTGTCGTTTTTGACAATGGTGCGCCATACAAACAGTCTAATTCACATAATGTGTAACTTAATATCGTGTATGTGCCATCGGCGCGTATTTCTTTTATTTTTCGGCCAAAAGTATCGTATTCCCAATTAGTTGCTAAACCATTAGGGCCTACTAATTTGGTCACTACACCAAATTGCGCATCGTAGGTTTTTACTTCTCGATGACCTAAATCATTAACCGTTTCTATTTGTGGCGCAAAGGTGCCAATGGTTATGGGAATATATCGACTGGTTGTTGTGCGTGGTGTTATTAGGTATTTTGCAGTCGCATGGCCACTGGTTGTGATGGTTTCTTTATTACCAAACACATCGTAACTGGTATCTGTTACTAGCATATAGTCTGGATTATTTGGTTCTATTATTTCTTGAATTAATAAGCCAGTATTAGAGTCATAGCCAAAACTAGATTCTTTGATCTGTCCGGTTACCGTTGGTGTGAAACGCTGCACGGTTGAGCCCATCAATCGACTAAAACTCACACCCAAGTTTGTTATAAAACTTGGTTGATAAGTATTCGTGGTTATTGTTTTATAACCATCGAGTGTATCTACCGTGACGCTACTAGGATCATTATCATTTTCATAAACAGTAGTGGATTTTACTTGTTTGACCAATAATCCCGTATTTAACTCATACGATTTACTCAAACTTTCTGTCATTTGAATTAATTGTACGGTGTTTGTATAACGGGGAACGACATTCCAGGTATTATAGGTTTCGCTGATTGGTCGTGTTCCTATCCGAGTTATATCATAATCAAGTTGGTTTACTAGAGGAAAGTCTGTGTCTATGTTTGGTAGGCCTTGTAACATGACACGTTCATTTGAAAAACCAGTGCTGCTATCAAACATAGTAATTTTTCGATAACCTAGCGAACCTCGACCAAGTCGATGTGCTTTTAATCCTTCATATTGATAACTGTACGACGATATTCCACCAATACCGTTGCTTTGGTTATAGCTGTCCACTACATAAATTGGGGCTTGGACATCTTGAATTCCTAGGGTTGTATCTGCATCATTGTATTTTGTGTATACACTGTTGTCAGTTAATGGTTTGTATGAAATATTTATTTCATTTCCCAAACCATTAAATATTGACGAAACAGAATGACTTTTGAAAGTTTCATTTCTCCATGAGAATAATGTAAATTCACCGCCACCATACTCATAGAGACAAATATAATCAGATAACCCATCGCCATTGGTGTCACCAATTGATCGACTTTTACAACTGCTTAAACTATAAGAATTACTATGGAAGCCAGAAAGTGACTTCCATGTCATTTTTTCACCGTCAGACATCCAAGCAAAAATTTGATATGACAACCCACCATAATCATAGGGACAAAGTAAATCAGTAAACCCATCACCATTAAAGTCACCTGAAGTTAAATTTTTACAACTATCTAAATAATAGCTATCAGGATCAGAAATTGTTGTTAATACCTTCCATGTCATACTAACTCCATCCGACTCCCACACAAAAACATTACTTCGTCCACCACCATAATCATAAGGACAAAACAAATCTGTTAGACCATCTCCATTGTAGTCTCCTGTTGTTATGCCTTTACAACTATCTAAATAATAGCTGTCAGGATCAGAAATTGTCGTTAATACCTTCCATGTCATACTAACTCCATCTGACTCCCACACAAAAACATTACTTCGTCCACCACCATAATCATAAGGGCAAAATAAATCCGTTAAGCCATCACCGTTATAATCACCAGTCATTATATATTTACAACTTTTAATATCATAACTATTTGGATCTGATATCACAGACAAAGCTTTCCAATTCATATTCGTCCCATCAGACTCCCAGGCAAAGACTGCACTTCTACCACCACCATAATCATAGGCGCAAAATAAATCAGTTAAACCATCAGCATTATAATCTCCAGCCGTTAAATTAATACAGTTTGCTAAATCATAATCATTTGAAACTGACAGTGAAACAAAATCCATTGTAGTACCGTTAGATTTCCATGCGAATACTTGATTAGTCCCATTGCCATAATCATAAGTACAAAATAAATCAGTTAATCCGTCTCCATCGTAATCACCAGGAATTAAATTTGCACATCGACCTAAACCATTTGCATTGGGAGGTGAGATATTGGATAACAATTCTGGAGAGTTATAACTAGAGCTCGATTTCCAAGCATAAATACTATAATTTGTTATAACTTCTCCATTAGCAGTCACTCCACCACCATAATCATATACACAAATTAAGTCAGATTTTCCATCACCATCAATTTCAGCTGTAATTATTGATTGACATGAACTTAACTGTAATGTCCCTGCAGGTGTAAACGGTGATTCTGCATACATAGTTAATAAAGAAGTATCAACAGGTTGTTGAGAGTTATTCCATGTAAAACTTGTTTCAACTTTACATAATCCACTAGGTCCACAATCATTTATCGTTGATATAATACTTTTATTAGTAAATAAACTCTCCGTGTAATTAAGTGAATAATTATGAACTTCATCCTGCACTCCATTGATACTACCTGAGTAAGTTTTAATATTAATTAATCGTTCTAATACATTTATTTTTGAACCATTCATAA
>CAZEFJ010000163.1:0-5015 GCA_964511465.1 uncultured Hyphomicrobiales bacterium | reverse complement strand
CGGCGTCCGCTACCGCCAGCTTTTGCGGCGTCGTGACGATGACCGCGCCGACTATCGGAATTTGTTCCAGAATGGTCAGATGCACATCGCCGGTCCCGGGCGGCATATCGACGATCAGCAAATCCAGGTCCGGCCACGCGACTTCGCGAAACATCTGCACCACGGCCTGGGCGACAAGCCCTCCTTTCCACACCATCGGAGCCTCGGGAGGAAGCAGGTTGCCGACCGAAACCGAGTGAACGCCATGATTGAAGGCGGGAATGGTCAGCCCTTGATCATTTATCGCCAAATCATCTCCGCTGCCCATCATGCAAGCCACCGAAGGTCCATAAAGATCGGCGTCAAGCAATCCGACATTGAGGCCCTTGGCGGCAAAGGAAACGGCAAAATTAACCGCGACCGAGGATTTCCCTACCCCACCCTTGCCGCTTGCGACCAGCATGATTTCCTTAACCCCCGGAACCGGCGCAAGCAAAACGGGTTCCGCGTCCTGTGAGATGGTCGGAGAAATAGTGGATTCGTTCATTGTCATGTCTCCGTTTCCATTCTTCCAATAATTCCGGCAACTTTATCGGCGAGTTCGTTGAACACGTTTGCGGCAACGGAATCCGCTTCGCCGATGACTATGGGACGACCTTTTTCAGCCGAATCAGCGACCTCGGAGAAAAAAGGTATTGCCGACAGCATCGGCAATCCGGTTGTCGCCGAAAGGTCTGAGCCTCCTCCGCTGCCGAACAGGGGGCGGACATCCCCACAGCGTCGGCAGGCGACGGCGGACATGTTCTCGACAAGGCCAAGACAGGGCACGGCAAGGTCGGCGAACATCTCCATGCCGCGCTGGACATCCTGGATCGAAGTCTGTCCCGGCGCGGTAACCACAATTACAGCGGAAATAAAAACGCTTCCGGCTATCGCCAAATGCACGTCGGAGGTTCCCGGCGGCAGATCGACGACAAGAATGTCCAGTTCGCCCCAGTCGACGTCGCGGAAAAGCTGAGGCACACCGATATCGACCAGCGAGCCGCGCCAAATCAGAGCCTGACTTTTCGGCAACATGAAGCCCAGCGACATCAGTTTGACCCCATGCGCCTCCATGGGGGCTATAAGTCCGTTGTTTTCCGACACCTTGGCCCGGCCCGAAAGACCAAGAAGGGCCGGACATGACGGACCGTAAACATCCGCATCGAGTATTCCTATTTTCAGTCCACGGGCCGCCAGGGAGCAGGCAAGGTTGACCGAAACCGTAGACTTGCCGACACCTCCCTTGCCGCTGTGAACGGCCAGCAGGTGGCGGACTCCGGGAATTTTTTTGCGACCTGACGGGGGGCGTGGACGGGGTTTGACGACAACACGTTCGACACCTTCTACCTTTAACACCAGAGGCGACAGCATCTCGGCCAGTTCGTCCTGCTCGTCGGATGGAATGTTATCCGTATCCAGCAACACCCGCACGGCACCGCCGGTGGCGACAACGTCATGAACATGCCCGGCCTCAATGACATCCACGCCGCCGGAGCCGTAAACGACGCCTTTAAGTACGCCAAATACCCGTTCTTCAATATCTTCCATTGAGTTTTTCATATTATTTTCTTTCAACTATTTTTTGCAGGTATTCATTTATCGTTTGCGCCTCGGCTTCACTTATCATGCTGTTCGCTCCATTTCTCAGGCGCATGGTGTTAATAACCGCTGGAATGTCATTGGCGCTGTAGCTACTCAGATCCGGCAGTTTATGGCAGACACTGCAACGCGCCCTGAACAATTCCCCGGGCGTGTGGGGTTGTCTGTTCCACCACCATCCCGCCAAAACAATAACCAAGACGGCAGATATCCCAGTGATCCGATATGCACATCTCAACGGATCACCCTTCTAGGAAGCTCATAAACTCGTCATCAATGTCCTGTTCATTGAGACAAGATTTGCACAGGCTGGCGTCATCGCAATCGGGGGAGAATGGCTCACCGCACTGCAGGCAAATACTGGTGCTTTTGCGTACCAGCGTATGCCGGGCATCGGTCAGAATATCCGTATTTTCCGCAACCCTTGCCTTGATTGCCTTCTCCGGACAAAGCCGGGTACATAATTCACAGCCCATACACAGGGCCGGATCAAAGGATATTTCACGCAATTCCCTGCCTTCACGACCGACCAGCGCCCCGGTCGGGCAGCGTTCATAACAAACCATGCAAGTGCTGCATTTCTCGCTGAAAGTACGTGTCCGCCAAGGCATCGGCCGACCGCCCTTCCATGGAAGGGATTTTGCCCTGGTCCCAAGAGCCTGCTGGTAGGCAACCGGCCGTTTAAGCTCATCACAACCCTGGCGGAACGGTGATTCTGATATTTCGTCGTCATCGTCATCATTGCTGAACGGAATCATCCACACTACCCCGGTGGCGGCACGAAGACCCGCCATGCGCAGGAAGCCCCGACGATTGGTATGAACCTGATCCTGATAATCGTAGCGGCCATCGCCAGTTTCGCTGACGGTACTCACCTCGACAATTTCCGCTGCCGCATCCCCGAACCATTTGCTCAACTTCCTGCGGATATCCACGATCTGGTCTCGGGCGTCGCCGACTGAACATTCGTCACATTTTTTCAGGCCATGCATGTGGAATACATTGGTCCCCCCCGCCATGGCGGCGGCGACAAGCCGTGCGTCCAGCAAATGATGACATGGAATGACCACTCCGCCGCCGCCGCTGTCACAACTGCTACGGCAATGCAAATGCACTTCTTCCGCGCCTTCCATGGCCGCAACCAGACGTTCCGGATCAAACCCCGACAAACGGAACACGCCGCTGGGACAGGCCGGCACGCAGGCCCCGCAATTGGTACAATCGGACTGTGAAAGAATGACATCGTCGATCGACAGAACCAGCGCATCATGCTGGCATACATCCTCGCATTTCGTGCATATATCGCCGCGTCCACGCAAATTCAGACACAGTTCCTCTTCCACATCCATCCCGGACACGTTCCACGCCTTGATCGCCGCTGACAGATTATTAACGTTCATCCGGATATTTTCTCCATCCGCAGGCGCAATAAACGCCGGTCCAGATATGCCTACTCTTCAATATTGTCTTCCGGCTTAAGCTCATTATCATCGGCATCCTCGGCGCTCTTTCTGCCAAGCCATGACATCAGGGCCACGGCCCCGACCATATTTGTCGCAAGCGGCACATTATTAAGGTCGCATGCCCGGTAAAATGGTGTGATATCCGGCTCTGCCGGATCCTGGTTTAGCGGATCGCGCAAGAAAAAAACGCAACGTATGACGTTGCTGCATATCAACCCGCAAAGCTGCATTTCTCCGCCTTTTTTGGCAGAAAAAATGTGAGTAACTTCCAGTCCTGTTTCGGACTCGACAATCTCTCCGGTCTCGGTCAGAGACAAAAGACGATAACCTTCAAATATATCACGATGCTTGTTTATCAGCTTGGCCAGCGACGAAATCTTGCTGGTGTGGGCTATTATAATTACCGTTTGTGCTGATGAAATGGCGTTCTACCCCCTGTTAACTGTTGATTCTTCAATTATTTTTAGCCCGGCCACGGGTGATGCGACGGATGATTCTTTTATATCAGAGTACATATGCTCGTGACTTTCAGCCAATCTGTTTATCGCCACGGACACCGATTCTTCCCGTGCCATTGCCTCTCGCATGGAAGCGATACGGGATGGACTCTCGACCAGGCTGGTCAGGGTTTCGGTGAATGCGTCGGCATTTTCACCTTCAAAAGTAATGCCGTGCAATCCTTCTGTGAATCTCGCCGCATCGACTCGACAGGATCGCAACACGGGCAGGGAAAAGGCGGCGGCAAGGTCGGTCAGCGGGCTCTTGCACTGCTTTACATATGGCATAAGCAAGAGATCGCTCTGCGAGAAAAGAACCGATACTTCCGCCGGATCGATATAGCGATCAAGAAGCGTTATGCACAGATGCTTTCTCGCATCGGCGAGGATTCTCCAGGATAGTTTTTCGATAACCCCCTCGCCGGCGATTACCAGATGAACTCTCTTGTTACATGGCCGCTCCGACAGAGTCCGCAGTAATTCATCGAGCCCCTTGCGAGCTGAGCCATGGCCGAAAAACAGTAAACGAAGTTCACCTTTACGCCGTCCGGCAAGCCCCGATACCGGGCAGCGGGGCGCGGTTGGATGGGCCATAAGGTTAGGGCTTCCCGGTATATATACCGAACGATTGTTATAAATTCCGAGAATGTCTTCAATTCCCCAGGCAATATGGGAATCGCGTGCGACAATTCTGTCAACGGCTCCGTACAGGGCGCGGAACACCGGCAAGGTGAGCCACCAGCCACGGTGGGGCAGCAGGTTATGCGGAGTATAAACCGTCCCAATCCCGATTTTCTTTAACCACTGGACGAAAAGATAGGCCGCCAGCGGACGGTTAACCCATTGTATATG
This sequence comes from uncultured Hyphomicrobiales bacterium, assembly GCA_964511465.1. Classification (GTDB taxonomy): domain Bacteria; phylum Pseudomonadota; class Alphaproteobacteria; order Rhodospirillales; family 2-02-FULL-58-16; genus JAZFTA01. The sequence goes on along the minus strand of CAZEFJ010000163.1, from coordinate 583 downwards.
GACCACATCAGGACGAAAATCACGAACCCTTGCGATCAGGCAAAGCCAGAAAAACCATCCCCTGAACCTGCATACCGTCTTGCGGAAAGGAACATCCCAACCGGCCATCTCGTCACGCTGTCCGGTGACCAGCAGGACATCAACATCGCCTTCGTCAAGCCCCAGGGCAAGGGCATGGGCATAATGGGTCAGGAACCCACGCCCGGAACCTTCAACCAGCATAATCCTTTTTTTTCTTTTCCCATCGGTCATCAAAGCAAATCCCCTAAAGGCCGGATGCTTTTCTGAAGTCGGCGTCGTAATCAAGCCGGACCGGCTCTCTGGTATTCAGTTCTTTCAGTTTCTTCAGGGTTTTTCTGTCGGCCAAAGCTGATATTTCGTCCCAAAGTACGACCTCCGCCAGCTTCAGTATTTTTATGTAGAACTCGTGCCGGGCGCATTCGCGGGCCCGTCGGCACCAGCCGATTGACCATGAGCCAACCTCGCCAAGAATAAATTTCTGCCACTGGTCCCGCAAAGCATCCGCCTGTTGCGTATCACCGGCATTCAGCGCCTCGGCCTCGGCCTCGGAAAGGCGTCCGAT
>CAZEFJ010000162.1:2167-5067 GCA_964511465.1 uncultured Hyphomicrobiales bacterium | reverse complement strand
GATCCCGACATCGTTGGTATTCTGGTTTATGGTCCCGACCGGGGGCTGGTTCGCGAAAGAGCTGACAAAATTGTCGGTAATGCCGTTGATGATCCAAGTGATCCTTTCCGGGTTAGCGAAATTTCCGCCGACCAATTGAAAAGCGATGCGGCGCTGTTAAGTGACGAGGTCAACGCCCTTACCCTTACCGGTGGGCGCAGGGTGGTCCGGCTGCGAGCCGCCACCGATGCGATATCGGCTATTTTCAAGCAACTTCTCAAAGCTCAGCCGTTCGAATCCCTGGTCGTACTGGAGGCGGCCGAGCTTGGCCCGCGTTCCTCTCTGCGCCAGCTTTTCGAGCGTACCGGCAAGCTCGCGGCACTGGCCTGCTACAGCGATGATTCCCGCTCCCTTCAGATGGTAATAAGCGAAACCCTGGCCCGCCACCAGCTAAGTGCCGGGCCGGAAGTCCGGGCCTGGCTCGAAAAACGTCTGGGCTCCGATCGCCTTGCAACCCGTAGCGAGCTGGAAAAACTGGCCCTGTATGTGGGCAAACCCGGATCGCTCAGTATGGAAGACGCCGTCGCATCAGTCGGTGACGGTTCAGCCGCCAATCTTGACGGGGTGGTCCTTGCCGCCGCCGGCGGTGAAAAAAAGGGGCTGGATCGGGCGTTAGAGCGCGCCTTTGAAGAGGGCATACCGCCGGTCAGGGTATTAAGGGCGCTGGCCCGCCATTTGCTTAGGCTGCATCAGGCCAGCGGCATGACGGCACAGGGAAAAACCCCGGATCAGGCTATGAAGGAACTGCGTCCGCCGGTGTTTTTCAAGCTTTGCGACCAGTTCCGCAAGCAGTTGAGAGGCTGGCCGCAACCGCGTCTGGCCAAGGCCCTGGAAATGGTTACCGAGGCCGAGATCGACTGCAAGACCACCGGTCTGCCGGATCGCGCCATATGCAGCCGGACACTGATGCTGGTCGCCCAGTTAGCCAGGCAGGTAAAATGAAGTGATTTCGGGTAGCCGGGACGCCCTGCTTTATCGCCCGCGAGATCGACCTGAAGGTTGATGCTCGCCGTGGGGCACCTCTGTTGTTCGCCCCAGCCGCTGAAGAATATCGTCGAGTTGCTCAAGGCTCGAATAATGAACGGTTAATGAGCCGCTTTCTCCCTTAAAATTTATATCCACCTTTAGCCCCAGAATATTAGCCAGATCCTTCTCCAGGGCAACGGTGTCGGCGTCTTTTTGCCGCAGCGGGCGCGAAGCCCGGCTAGGTACACCCTGAGCGCGGGCCAGTTTTTCGGTCTGGCGTACGTTAAGGCCGCCTTTCACCACCTTGCGGGCGAGGCCGGTGGAATCTTCGGCATTGAGCAGGGCGCGGGCGTGACCGGCACTAAGAAGGCCGTCATCAAGCATCTTCTTGACCGGATCGGGCAAGCCAAGCAGGCGCATCGAGTTGGCTACATTGCTTCGGCTTTTGCCCACGGCCCGGGCCAGTTCTTCCTGGGTATGGCTGAATTCCTCGGTCAGCCGGGCATAGCCTTCGGCCTCTTCCAGCGGCGAAAGATCTTCGCGTTGCAGGTTTTCAACCAGGGCCACCTCAAGCGTCTGCCGATCATCAAAGTCTTTTATGATGACCGGAACATCGTGCAGCCTGGCCAGTTGCGCGGCCCGCCAGCGGCGTTCCCCGGCAATGATCTCAAAAACCCCGGGATCATCGCCCATACGGCGTACCAGAAGCGGTTGAAGTATGCCTTTTTCGCGTATCGAGTTGGCCAGATCCTGAATTTGCTCATTTTTCATTTTGCGGCGCGGCTGATATCGCCCCGGCCTAAGAAATTCGACCGGTACTTGTTTGTATGCCCTCTGTTTGTCCAGTTCGGCGTAATCATCGCCCTCGTCGCCAAGCAGCGAAGAAAGCCCCCGTCCGAGACTCTTGCGTTTACCTTCCTCTGCCATCAGGTTAAGCCCAGGCCTTCGCGGCGCAGAACCTCACCGGCAAGGTGAAGATAGGCCTGGGATCCGGCGCATTTCATGTCATAGACCAGCACCGGGCGGCCATGCGACGGGGCCTCTGAAACCCGGACATTGCGGGGAATTACGGTTTTGTAAACCTTGTCGCCGAAATGTTCGCGAACATCATTGGCGACCATTTCGGAAAGATTGTTACGCTTGTCGAACATGGTCAGCACGATGCCCTGTATTTCAAGCCTTGGATTAAAAACATGTTTTACCCTATCAACCGTTTTTATCAGATGACTTATCCCTTCGAGGGCGAAAAACTCGCACTGCAGGGGGACCAGCACCGCATCGGCGGCAACCAGGGCGTTGATCGTAAGCAGGCCAAGCGCAGGCGGACAATCAATAAAGATATAGTCGTAATCATCGGCGGTGTCCGACAAAGCCTTGCCAAGCTGATATTCGCGGCGCTCGACCTCTACCAGTTCGATTTCCGCCGCCGACAGATCGACCCCCGAGGGCACTATTTTCAGCCCCGGAACGCTGGTGTCGAGAATCGCACCGCCGATTGCCGCCTCGCCGATCAGCACATGATAGGAATTGCAGGCTCTCTCAAGACGGGTGACGCCAAGCCCGGTGCTGGCGTTTCCCTGGGGATCAAGGTCGATAATCAGGACTTTCTTTTTCACCGCCGCCAGGGCGGTAGCCAGATTTATCGTCGTGGTGGTCTTTCCGACCCCGCCCTTTTGGTTGGCTACCGCGATTATTCGCGGCCCATGAATTTGCCCGCTTTGGCTTGCGTGTCGGCCTGACTCAAACATCACGTCGAGAAATTCCCTTCAATTTCAGGATTACCCCTGAACGATCTGTCAGGCTTTGAATTATTTCGCTTTCCATAATCCAGTTTTTTACCGAATCCGTCAATTCCTGATCATATTTTCTTCCCTTGAGGAAAAGACATTGACCGG
>CAZEFJ010000162.1:0-2067 GCA_964511465.1 uncultured Hyphomicrobiales bacterium | reverse complement strand
CGGGGCCGGAGGGCAGATGCGCACATAGCTGAGCCGAATCGAGAAAATGCCGTCGCCACAGGTCTTCGACGCTGCTTTTGCCGATCAGGTTGATTGAACCCTGCCATTTCATCAACAGTTCCGCATATACCGTCAACCGGCCCATGGTATCGTCAGAAACCCCGGTGATGGTCTGGAATTTCCCCGGCGTCAACGGTTGTGAGGTTTGATACGACATCGCAATCATACTTATGTTTCACGTGAAACGTTTTTTGCGGAGGCACTGCGCCGGACATATCCCAGCAGCGCCACCAGCGCCGCCGAGGTCACCCCAGATATCCTTCCTGCCGCGCCGAGTGTCGCCGGACGGGCATGGCGAAGCTTGTATTGCACTTCCGTCGACAGGCCGGGGATTGAACCAAAGTCCATATCGTTCGGCAGCAGCAGGTTTTCATCCCGGCGAAAGGCCCTGATGTCGGCCGCCTGACGTTCCAGATAGACCCCATAGCGGGCCTCGGTCTCGATCTGTTCGGCGATATCTGGGGCGATGCCGCCAAGCTGAGGCCAGATCGCCTTCAGCCTGGCCATGTCGATTCCGCAATAGGCAAGAAGCTCGGTGGCGTTTCGCTTCACCCCGTCCAGATTGATCTTGATACCATGCCGGGCAAGGCTGTTTGGCGTAGCCACCAGATTCGAGAGCATTGAATGAGCCTCGTTCAACGCCTTCAGCTTTTTCGCAAGCGCCTGCGAGCGCAAAGAGCAAACACAGCCCGCTTTGATTCCTTTCGGGGTCAGTCTTTGGTCGGCGTTGTCGGCGCGAAGGGAAAGCCGGTATTCGGCCCTTGACGTGAACATCCGGTACGGCTCGTTAGTGCCGAGGTTGACAAGATCGTCAATCATCACCCCGATATAGGCATCCGCACGATCAAGTATGAAAGGTTTGGTTCCGGCACAGAACAGGGCCGCATTGAGCCCGGCCATAAGACCTTGCGCCGCCGCCTCCTCGTAGCCGGTGGTGCCGTTTATCTGACCGGCAAGAAAAAGCCCGGCAAGTCTTAGAGTTTCCAGGTTAGGGCCAAGTTCCCGGGGATCGACGAAGTCGTATTCTATGGCATAACCGGGACGGATAATTTTCGCCGCCTCTAGCCCGGGAATGGTTTTCAGCATCGCCAACTGCATATCTTCGGGCAGCGAGGTGGAAATACCGTTGGGATAGACGGTGGTATCGTCAAGGCCCTCCGGCTCAAGAAAAATCCGATGGCTGTCCCGGTCGGCAAAACGGACCACCTTATCCTCGATCGACGGGCAGTAACGGGGGCCGACGCTTTCTATCCGGCCGGAATAAAGCGGCGAACGGTCCAAACCGGCACGGATCAGATCATGGGTTTGAGGCGTTGTCCCGGTGATATGGCAGCATATCTGCCGGGTTTCAATGGTCTGGTTGAGGAAGGAAAACGGGATCGGCGGATCATCGCCGGGCTGTGCCTGCAGATCCTGATAACGGATGGTCTTGCCATCAAGGCGGGGCGGGGTGCCGGTTTTTAATCGTCCGAGGGCAAGGCCCAGTCGCTCGAAGGTCATCGCCAGCCCGACCGACGGGGCCTCGCCGATTCGGCCCGCCGGATAGCTTTGCTCGCCGATATGGATCATTCCGCGGAGGAATGTTCCGGTCGTCACCACCACCGAGCGGGCCTTGATTTCCTCGCCTTCGTCGGTAATCACGCCGATCAGGGCGGCGCTATCGTCAATCAGCAGGTCTTCGATCACGGCGGCGCGGATTTCCAACCCCGCCTGGGCCTCCAGCAAGTCTTGGATAGCTTTTTTATACAGTCGCCGGTCGGCCTGGGCGCGTGGCCCCCGAACCGCCGGGCCCTTGGACCTGTTGAGGATGCGAAACTGGATTCCGGCGCGATCGATGGCTTGCCCCATCAGGCCGTCAAGGGCGTCGATCTCGCGCACCAACTGGCCCTTGGCCAGTCCCCCGATTGCCGGATTGCACGACATCTCGCCGATCGTCTCAAGCCGATGGGTAAGCAGCAGGGTGCGGGCCCCAACCCGGGCCGAGGCGGCGGCGGCCTCGCATCCGGC
>CAZEFJ010000161.1:0-5095 GCA_964511465.1 uncultured Hyphomicrobiales bacterium | reverse complement strand
TAAAGCGTTCCGATGTTGCCAGAAATAATCTGAAAAGGGTATTCCCGGAAAAATCCGATGAGGAAATAGAAGATATCGTTCGCGGTGTCTGGGACAATATGGGCCGTATCGTCGCCGAATTTCCACGCCTCAGACGTTTTGCCCCCGATCACCGCGACCGCAGGGTCGAGGTTGTCGGCTGGGAGTATGTCGATCTTTTGAGGGATGACGCCAAAGCAGGCATATTTTTTACCGGCCATATAGCCAATTGGGAAATTATCTGCCTGGTATTGTCGGAGCGCGGCTTGCCGGTCCATCCGATTTACCGGAACGCCACCAATCCGCTGTTGGAATGGGCCTTCCGACTTGGCCGCTCACCGATAAAAGGCAGCCAGTTTTCCAAGGGAGCGGGCGGCGCGAGAGAGGCTCTTTACGCATTGCGCCGGGGAGAACATCTGGGGATGGCGGTCGATCAAAAGATGAATGACGGAATTTCCGTTCCCTTTATGGGCCTCGACGCCATGACCGCCCCGGGAATGGCCCAGTTGGCGTTGAAATTCGATTGTGCCCTGGTCCCTGCCAGGGTCGAGCGTTTGGGCGGGGCCCGGTTCCGTCTGACTTTTTATCCACCGCTGGAAATAACCAGAACCGGCAATCGACATGACGATATCAGGTCGATAATGATTAGAGTTAACGGTATTATCGGCGAATGGATTCGCCAGCGTCCGGAGCAATGGCTGTGGCTCCACAACCGCTGGCCGAAAACACCGCGATAGAACCAATGGGGCCGAAAATATTGAGAAGCGACAATCCCTTTTCCGATGGGGCGTCGGCGTATGCCAGACATCGTCCTTCATATCCGGCGGTTTTTGTAGACCGTCTCGTCGGCCTATGTCGTTCGCACTCTCTGGCCCTTGATATAGGCTGTGGAACCGGCCAGTTTTCACGGCTGCTGGCAGAGAGGTTTTCTCAAGTCATCGCGACCGACATTAGCCGACAACAGATAAATCAAGCCGTTGCTCATCCCCTTATCGACTACCGTAACGAATCCGCCGAGCATATCCAGATCGAGTCTGGTTGTGCCGACCTTATCGTCGCCGCACAGGCGGCTCACTGGTTTGATCTGCCATTATTCTATAAGGAAATAACGAGAGTCGCCGCGCCAAGCGCCATTATCGCCCTGGTTACCTATGGCGTACCCTCGATCGAGGGTAATTTGGACAGCCTTCTTCAACACTTCTATTGGCATAAAATACACCGTTTCTGGCCGCCCGAACGCCGTCATGTAGAGACGGGGTACGCCGATCTTGATTTTCCCTTCGATGAAGTCATTATGGCCGGATTCTCTATCGAGCGTGATTGGAACCTAAGCCAGTTCATCGGCTATGTAAAAACCTGGTCGGCCGCAAAAAACGCCCAACGCGAGGGAGCGAGTTCCCTGATTGAAGCCTTTGAAAACGAAATCTCCGATGCCTGGGACGATCCCGATCAAACAAAACGCATAAAATGGCCTATTGCCGGTCGTATCGGGCGAATAACAACATGACTGAAATTGCCACGCTAAGAATTAGAATGCGGCATTGCGAACGGATGGTTGTCGAGGATCGTCACACGGTTCCGAAAATTGCAGGCGACTGGCCGGGTTTTGCCGACATGCCACCTGTGCTGGCCACCGCCATAATGATCGGTTTTATCGAACAAACTTGCATCCAGGCTTTGAGGCCGTATCTTATGCCCGGTCAGCATAGCGTCGGTACGCTGGTCAAAATCAGTCATTCAGCCCCTACCCCCGTTGGTCTTACCGTCAGGGCGACCGTAGAACTGGAAGCTATCAAGGGCCTGAAACTGCGTTTTAAAGTATTATGTGAAGACGAAACCGGGCCAATCGGCAATGGAACTCATGAACGTGTAATCATTGACGTCGAGCGCTTCATGAGACTCATTGAGGATAAAAAAGCTTCAATCTGAAAACTTTTGCGGATATCCAACATGCTGCCGGTTTATTGCAGTAAGTAGGTTTTATGCTAAGAATCGATAACCTGACATACCGGATTCAGGGCCGGATTTTATTTGACCAGGCCAGCGCTACCATCGGCACCGGGGCCAAGATCGGACTGATCGGGCGCAACGGCTCTGGCAAGACGACCCTGTTCGGACTTATTACCGGCGATCTTGCGGTCGATTCGGGAAGCGTTGCAATGCGCCGGTCGGCAAGACTGGGCCGGGTCTCGCAGGAAGCCCCGGACGGGACCGACAGCCTGCTTGAAACAGTGCTTGGGGCCGACCTTGAAAGGGCCTCCCTGCTGGCTGAATCCGAGACCTCGGCAGAACCCCACCGGATCGGCGAGATTCATAATCGCCTTGCCGATATAGACGCTTATGCAGCTCCCGCCAGGGCCGGGGCGATTCTCTCGGGCCTGGGCTTTTCCGAAGAGGCACAGCAACTTCCATGCCGCGAGTTTTCCGGCGGCTGGCGGATGCGCGTCGCACTGGCGGCGGCGCTATTCTCGCAGCCCGATTTCCTGCTTTTGGATGAGCCGACCAACCATCTTGATCTTGAAGCCACCATATGGCTCGAAAGCTATCTCGCCAAGTGGCGGGGAACCATGTTGGTTATCAGCCACGACCGGGGGCTTCTCAACAAGGTGGTGGACGGCATTCTTCACCTTGAAGACTGTAAATTGGTTCGTTATCAGGGCGGCTACGACCGCTTTGAGAAAACCCGCCGCGAGCGCCTCGAAAATCAATCGAGAATGCGCGACCGTCAAATCGCCCAGCGACGCCATATAGAAGCCTATGTCGACCGCTTTCGCTTCAAGGCGTCCAAGGCCCGTCAGGCCCAAAGCCGCCTCAAGATGCTGGCCCGGATGGAACCCATCGCCTCGGTGGTCGAGGGAAAAACGCCGTCTTTCAGTTTCCCGGACTGCGCCGCTCTGGCCCCGCCGGTGATTGCACTTGACGATACTTCGGTGGGCTACGAGAAGGATTGCCCGGTCATCGAAGGCATCGACCTGAGAATAGATTCCGATGACCGGATCGCCCTTCTCGGTGTCAACGGCAACGGCAAGTCCACCCTGGTCAAGCTGCTGGCCGGACGGCTCAAGCCGATGTCGGGAACCCTGCACCGTTCCGGCAAGCTTAAAATCGGCTACTTCGCCCAGCACCAGACCGAGGAACTGCACCTGGACGAAAGCCCCTTTAATCACATGTCACGGGCCCTGGGAGAGCCGGGACCGGCCAAGGTAAGGGGACAGCTGGGAAGGTTCGGGTTCATCCAGGAGCGGGCCGACACGTTGATCCGCAATCTTTCGGGCGGCGAGAAGGCGCGCTTGTTGTTTGCGCTGATGAGCGCCGCCAAGCCGCATCTTCTGCTGTTGGATGAGCCGACCAACCATCTTGATGTTGATGCCCGTGAGGCACTGGTTCAGGCGCTCAACGATTTCAAGGGCGCGGTGATATTGGTCAGCCATGACCACCACCTTATAGAACTGGTCTGTGACCGTTTGTTGCTGGTTGCCGACAGGGCCTGCGTCCCGTATGACGGCGACCTTGACGATTATCGGAAACTTGTCCTTGATCAGGGGCGGCGCGGCAAACGAAGCAATGGCAATGCCACCGGAACCGGGCGAAAAGAGGGACGCCGCGAAAGAGCCCGCGCCAGGGCCGAAGCAGCGTCAACAAAAAAAGTTGCCAAGGAATTAGAAAAACGCCTTGAAAAACTTAACTTGGACAAGGCTGGTCTGGAAAAAAAACTTGCCGACACGGCTATTTACAAAGGCCCCAGCACCACCCTGTGCGATCTCCAGATCAAACTATCCGCGATAAATACCGATCTGGCAAAAACCGAACATGCATGGCTTGAGGCATGCGAGACGGTCGGGGACGATGATAATTTATAGAATAGCGTGGAATACATTCTATTGGGGCTTGCGCACGAAGGTATTTTCGCACATATCAGCAAACGGTTTTTTTGTCATAAAGCAGAGGACTTGAACGGATATCATGGCCGACAAAACAAAAAGCAAGGCGGACGCCAAAACCACGGCAAAGCCGGAAAAATTTACCTTCCAGGCGGAAGTCAGCAGACTGCTGGATATCGTCGCCCATTCGCTTTACTCGGAAAAGGAAATTTTCCTGCGCGAGTTGATTTCCAACTCGTCCGACGCTTGCGACAAGCTGCGCTATGAAGCCCAGAGCGACGGCTCGCTGATAGAAGGCGACGCGGATTATAAAATCACCCTGTCGGTCGATAAAAAAGCAAAAACGATAACCGTCACCGACAACGGCATCGGGATGAACCATGATGAGCTGACCGGAATGCTGGGAACGATAGCACGGTCCGGCACCCAGGCCTTCGTCGAGGGCCTTAGCGGCGACGACAAAAAAGATTCCAGCCTTATCGGCAAGTTCGGGGTCGGTTTTTATTCATCCTTCATGGTCGCCGATCGGGTCGAGGTTATTAGCCGCAAGGCAGGTGACAAGAACGCCTGGCTGTGGGCATCGGACGGCAAGGGTGAGTTCACCATCGAGCCGGCAGAACAGGCCGGGCGGGGAACTTCGGTAAAGCTGTTCATGAAAAAGGACGAAGGCGAATTTCTTGAAAAAATTCGTCTTGAAACCATCGTCAAAAACTATTCCGATCATATTTCTATTCCCATACTGTTCGAGGGTGAGGGCGCCGATGACAAGCCTCTGAACACCGCATCGGCGCTGTGGACCCGTCCCAAGAAGGAAATAGACGGCGATCAGTACAAGGAATTCTACCATCATGTCGGGCACTGTTTCGACGACCCGTGGCTGATTCTGCACAACCGGGTAGAGGGTGTACTGTCTTACACCAACCTGTTGTTTATACCGTCCAGCCCACCGTTCGATATGTTGCAGCCGGACCGCAAACAGCATGTGAAACTCTATGCCAACCGGGTTTTTATTACCGACGATTGCGAGGAACTGCTACCGCCTTATTTAAGATTTCTGCGCGGCATAGTCGATTCCGAAGACCTCAGCCTGAACATCAGCCGCGAGATGCTGCAAAACGATCCCCGGTTAGCCAAAATTCGTTCCGGCCTGATCAAACGGATACTCGCCGAACTCAAAAAGAAAGCCGAAAAGAAGC
>CAZEFJ010000160.1:0-5105 GCA_964511465.1 uncultured Hyphomicrobiales bacterium | reverse complement strand
TGGCCAGGAGTGCAGGTGCGCTGGCCATCGGCGTATCATGGGGCTACCATGATCCGGCAGAATTGCGGGCCGCCGGTGCGGATGCCGTGGCCGACCGATTCGCCGATTTGCCGGCGATCATCGAAAGTCTGACGGAGGACATGCTCTAATGGGACGCATCTGGAAGATTTTTTCCGTTGTTATTGTCCTGGTTGTCGCTCTGGCGGTCGGTGGTGTCGCGGTTCTTAAGTCTACCGATTTCAACTCGTATCGTGGTCTGGTCGCTGAACAGGTAAAATCGTTTACGGGTCGTCAGCTTGCCATTGCGGGGAATCTGAAGTTGCGGATTTCGCTTAACCCGGCGCTTACGGTCGAGGGCCTGAGCCTGGCCAATGCGGCCTGGGGAACAAGCCCGGAAATGGCGAAACTGAAGCGGCTGGAGGCAGAGGTCGAGCTATTGCCGTTGTTGTCGGGTGAAGTGAAGGTCAAGCGGATCGTTCTGGTCGGTCTTGAGGCGCTGCTGGAAACCGATGCCAAAGGACGGGGAAACTGGATATTCGACGGTAAAGGCAGTACCGGAAAGGCCGAGCCTGAACAAAAATCAGGCGGCAAGGCAACTGTTCCAGTGGTTAACATGGTCAGGATAAAGGATGCCACGATTACCTATGTGGATGGAATTTCCGCCCGCCGGGTCGTGGTCAGGGTCGAATCCCTGGATTTTACCGCCGACGGTTTGAACAGCCCGATCAATCTTGACTTTAGCGGTGCCTACAACGATTTGGCGTTTGTCGCGTCAGCCCGCCTTGGCTCTCTCGGCACACTTTTGGGTGGCACCGATCCTTTCCCCGTCTCGGCCAGGATCAGGGCGCTTGGTGCCTCTGTTGGCATCGAAGGGACGATTAAGAACCCCCGGCAGGTGTCGGGGATGAATTTAAAGCTGGTGGCGGAACTGCCGGATGTTGCAGCCCTCGCCAAGGCATTCGACATTTCCATGGATAACCTGCCTTCGCTGAAGTTCACCACCGGACTTGCCGACATTGCTGGCGGCTATGTTTTCGATTCTCTCAAGCTGACAATCGGCAACAGCGATCTGGCGGGTCGCGTCGCCATATTGCTTGATCGCAGGAGGCCGGATGTCGAACTTGTCCTGACCTCCGGGCAAATCGAACTTGACCAACTGCTAACCAAAGGACCAGCGGCCAAAAAGGCTGACAGGAAAGATGACGGGCGGTTTTTTCCCGACGACCCATTGGCCGTTGACGGGCTTAAGGCGGTGAACGCCAAAATTAATTTCAAGGGCAAGCGGGTCGATTTTCGAGGAATGACCATAAGTGATATTTCAACCAGACTGGTTCTCCGGGACGGACGGCTCGACATCACCTCTCTGAAGGCGGTTCTCGGCAAGGGAACGATCGACGCAAACATTCTTTTGGACGGGGCCGGGAAAACCCCAAAAGTCGCGCTTAAACTGGACGTAAGGAAACTTGATTACGGGGCCCTGATGGGGAAACTTTCCGCTGAGAATGTTATCAGTGGCAAGGTGTATTTAAAGGCGGATGTCAAGGGTGCGGGAAAGTCGGTGCGCGCGATAATGGCTTCTCTCGGCGGCAGACTGAGGGGGCAGATCAAGGGCGGCAAGGTTGAAAGCGGGATGCTTGATGTCCTTTCGGCAGACGTCCTTTCGGCTCTGCCGTTCGTAGACAGCAAGGGCAACAAGGATATCCGTTGCGCCGTTGCCGATTTTGACATCAGCTCCGGTCTGGCAAAAAGCAGGGCCATTGTTTTCGAGACCGCCGGGCTGTCGATGGTAGGAAAGGGTTCGGTCAATCTGGCAGACGAAACCATTAAGCTGAAAATAGACCCCAGCGCCAGAAACGTCAGCCTGATGAAGTTGGCCATGGTGCCGGTCAATGTCGGCGGTACATTTGCCTCGCCGTCGGTAACGCCGGATATCGGTGCCGCCGCCGTCGGGGTGGTCACCGGGGCGATTTCGACGGGGACCGGCATTGTCAGCGGTGTCGCCAATGCTATCGGATCGGTAGTCGGCGGCGAGCGTAAATCAGGGGACGTGGACACAACCGATTACTGCAAGCTGGCAATGGCGGGGAAACCTTTGGTCCGGGCTGGCCCATCCAGTGTTCCGCCGCCCCGGAAAAAAGAAAAAAGTACTAAAGAAAAAAGCATTATTGAAAACATCGGTGGCGGCATTGGCGGGGCGCTGAAAAGCATTATCGGACAGTGAGAAAACGGTTCTACAAAAATGTCGATGTCAGGGCGGACGGGGATGGCTTTGCCGTTGTTATTGACGGTCGTGCCTTAACCACCCCTGGAGGAAATTGCCTGCGCCTGAAAAACAGCAAAATGGCAGATGTCATCGCCGCCGAATGGAATGCCCAGACGGATAATATTGATCCCGCTGAAATGCCTTTTACCGGGCTTGCCTATACCGCTATTGACCGCATGGGAGCACGGCGCGGCGAAGTCATCGCCGATGCTGTCGGTTACGGTGGTACCGATCTTTTGTGTTATCGGGCGGATTTCCCGGATGATTTGAGGCAGTGTCAGGATCAAGCATGGCAACCGCTTGTCGATTGGGCCAACGATGCCCTGAAGGTAAAGCTAAGGGTAACGCAGGGGGTATCACCGGTCGACCAGCCGGAGGAATCCATGGATTCACTGCGGCGCGCCGTCGAGGCAATGGACGATTTCGAACTGGCGGCGCTAACCTCCATTGCCGCCGCCTGTGGCTCACTGGTTATCGCCATGGCGGTTGCAATGGGACGGCTGGATGCCGGGGAAGCTTTTCTGATATCGCAGTTGGACGAAGATTTCCAGTCCGGGCGCTGGGGTGATGACAAGGATACCGTCGCCAGAAAGCATGTGTTGTCCGTGGCTGTAAACGCATCGTCAGAGTTTCTCCTACTTTGCCGTGAATGAGGCCCTCTTGCCGTGAAATCCGTGCATGTCCGCATTGAAGGCAGAGTCCAGGGTGTGTGGTTCCGTTACTGGGTCTGCGAACAGGCTGGTACGCGTGGACTTGGCGGCTGGGTCAGAAATCTTTCTGATGGCGCGCTCGAGGCACTCTTTTTCGGGCCTGCCGCGGCCGTTGACGAGGTCGTCGATGCCTGCTGGAAAGGCCCGCCGCTGGCCCGTGTAGACAATCTTACGGTGTCAGCCGCAAAACCCGCCGAGGATAGCGGGTTCCGAAAACTGCCGACATTGTAGGGTTGTTTATTCCGCCAGGGCGTCTACTTCTTCGATCCCGTCCCATCCGCAAACCCTGTTTCGGCCCTGGCTCTTGGCCCAGTAAAGCGCTTGGTCGGCGCGCTCTATAGTTTCCTCGATTGTCGCTTCGGGGGACATTTCGGCAATTCCGAAGGATGCGGTTACATTAATTTTTTCACCGCTGTACAGCTTGACCGGGTTGTTTTCCAGCTCCTGGCGCAGGCGGTCAAGGACATTGCGCGCTACATCCATATCGGCGTCGGGAAAACAGAACAGAAACTCCTCCCCGCCATATCGGTAAAGCGAATCATATGGTCTCAGACATCTCAGAAAACAGTTGGTGCTGGATATAAGAACCTTGTCGCCGCCGCCATGTCCGTAGGTGTCGTTTATCCGTTTGAAATGATCCAGATCACCTATGGCGATGCAGCACGATGATTTGGTGGTCCTTAAAAAACGTTCATGCTCGCGCTTGAGTTCCTGGTTCATCGCCTGACGATTATGTATACCGGTTAGTGGATCAAGGCTTGATGATGCCGTCGCGAAGGCCTTTTCCAGTCGCCTCGAATTGGCGATAAAACTGCTTGACGAATCCATAAAGGATTCATAGCTGGCGCGAGGCAGCGGCCGGTTGTTACGGGCCTGTTCCATAAGCCGGTTGGCATGTTCGTGGATGTTGCGATGGAGGTTGGCGAGATTACGGATTACCGGCTGATTAACCAGTCCCTTGTGCTGGTTTTTTACATACCAGCTACCGAAACGGCCCAGGTGATGCGGGTCATCGGCGATATCTTTTGCTGTTGGCGCATCCTCGCATAACAGCAGACAATGCCAATGTTTAAGCCATTCCATATGCTCGACAATGGCTTTGTCCAGCTCATCAAGTATTTCCCTGGCTGTCACCACCCTCAAAGATGGGTTCTGATCGCTCAAAATGAACCTTCCGTGTTTGTCGCTGGAACGTTTTCACCGATTACTGTCAGGGACAACTTATACCAGAATTTCAAGCGAACGCCCAAACACCCTTTCGAAAGATGAAATCAGGGCTAGATCGACTTCGCCGATTGTAACATCAAGCCCCAGTTCCTGCAGCGAGGTAACCCCGGCATCGGATATTCCACAAGGCACGATCCCCCTGAAATGGTCCAGGTTTACATCGACATTGATTGATACGCCGTGGAATGTAACCCACCTGCGAACCCTTATCCCCAGTGCCGCAATCTTGTTTTCGCCGCGGCTGGTATTTTCTCCGGCTTTTTCTATCCAGATGCCTACCCTGTCGCCGCGCCGCTCGCCACGAATGTCAAAGCGGGCCAAAGTGGCAATAAGCCATTCTTCCAGATCATCGACGAAAGCCCGCACGTCGTTGCCTCTTAAGCCAAGGTCCATCATGACATAAGCCACCCGTTGCCCTGGTCCGTGATAGGTATAGCGCCCCCCCCGACCGGCTTTGAAAGTTGGAAAACGGCTCGGGTCCACCAGCTCGCAGGGATCGGCGCTGGTTCCCGCGGTATAAAGGCTGGGATGCTGCAATAACCACAGGGTTTCCGGGGCTTGCCCGTTACGGATATCGGCAACCCGGCGTTCCATGAAGGCTATTGCTTCGGGGTACGGTTCCGGTTGTTTGCTGATTATAAGCTCTAGCGGTTCCATTCCTGCGGGGTCCTCTGATAGTGGTGCTTGATCGAAATCACTGGATTTGCTATTTGGCTCCCTATATGTAAGGTCATATCCAGCCGGTTGCAGCAAAAGTAATTAGCGGTCGTGGCGGAACTGGTAGACGCGCAGCGTTGAGGTCGCTGTGGGAGAGATCCCGTGGAAGTTCGAGTCTTCTCGACCGCACCAAAGCCAAGGTCCGCACTAATTGGGGCGGACCTTGGCTTTATTTCTATAACGGCCCA
>CAZEFJ010000159.1:0-5110 GCA_964511465.1 uncultured Hyphomicrobiales bacterium | reverse complement strand
GATGCAACAGCCTGGGCTAGCTTTTTATCGTCAGTCCCAGTGCTTTTGCGGTGTCTTCGACCCTTCTGGTCGTTCCATGTCGCCCACCATTTCGGTGAGCCGTTACGTTTGTAGATTTGCATATCTGCCTTCTCCTCTCGATTTCAGAGGTTCGGGCACTGTCGCGGGATTTATTATCGTTGGCATAGGCCTCTATGTCCACAATATCCCAACGCCTCAAGCGCGGCCCGAAATCACAATAGGGAATATCCATTTGCGAAAATGTATCGACCGAGACACCCAGCCATGTCGCCGCTTCTTCCCGGCTTAGGTAACGCCGTGGGGGAATGTTTGGTGTCGATTCCATTTTCATTGCCTGTGCCTATCTATCAACGCAGGCCATTCAAGCAAGAAACGACACCCGCCGGAACGGTCGAAAACCGCATCCCCGAAAACGACCGTAGCTGACGGCCAATTGCGGCGCGTATTGAGGAACTAAAATTACGGCTCAGGGTTGCCCCGCCTTGCGCTTATCCCGCCGCCATTTCCAAGGCATGACGAACGATCCTGACCACAGGCCGAGGCGGGCTGCTCCGGCAGCGACTTCGAGAGCCACGTAATCGTGAGAATAGCGGCGGTAGGCGACGGCCCAGCCATGGCGGACCATCCAGGCATTTAAATTGACCCCGCCAGCATAGCAAACGGAAATAATGCGGTGGTAAATGCCCCGTTTTTTGCCTTTGCATATGACGGAATGGTTGGCGATTTTGCGGACCAGGGCTTTGCCCGCCTCCTTTCCGCAAGCCCATTTAACACCGTCCCTTGTAAGACAGGTCTGGTTTTTCTCCGGCGCGTCAATGCCATGCAGACGATTACGGACTCCGGCAACCTCGATTGTGTCGCCATCGATAACACGCGCCGTTCCTGACGACTCGAAGGCCGGAAGTTGATTTGAAACGATGATAGCCGCAAGCGAGGCTACGATAAGAAGGCTTCTCGCCCCCATGAACATCCCCGAAGAGGCCAGAGCCCGCGGCGCGCCCGCCGCAAGATGGTCTCATTCCGACTGGTGATCGGGGTGTTCGTAAACCGCAATAACACGGCTCCTATGGCTTTTAGCCGAAGGCCTGTTGTATACCACAGGCACCCCGACCATAGTCAGAGGCGGCACTGTTACGGCCAGCGCCAAACCAGTTATTGAGGGGTTACGACACCCCGGAGCCGTGCGTAGCGGCTCCGGGAATAAGAATAGCCCTGAATGTCTCTAGGATAAAGGGAAGATGGCGACGTGGCTGTCGCACAAGCCATTATAAAATTTATTCTTTTGTACCCATGCTGACAAAAAGGTAAATTTTCCTAATTACCCCTTGACATGGCTATAAATTCCTTGTAAGTTGCCGACGATAGTGCCCGTAGGGCCCGTTCTCCGTACAAACGGCGATCTGGACGGATAACCCGAAGCGGATAACACATTCCATCATCAATTAGTTTTAACCGCGTTTCGCCTTGTGTATCCGGGTGGGAAGCGAAGAAAGCGTCCGTCCGCACGCCCGATCGTGGCGGTGCTGGCGTGGGCTAAAGGAGAATGAGAATGTTTGACTTTTTTCGGCTGAAAAGCACCATAGGCCGTAGCTATAACACCGATTTTGGCGATGTGTTAAACACCAAGAAGGCCTTGAATGGTCTCGGCTTTTACAATAAGCCGGACTACGGCATGACCAAATACCCTGATAGAGGCATGTTCAACGGGATCAGCGGCTACCAGAAATCGCGTGGCCTCAAGGTGGACGGTCTGATGAAGCCGGACGGCGAGACGGCGAAAAGCATCTCCGCCGATATCGGACGCCGGGACGGGATGAACCGGCGGCCTTCCATCGCGGGGCAGATGAAAAATATCCTGGCACGCCGCGAAGACATATCCAGACAGGACGTCGTCACCGGCAACGGCGTATCCGGCAGCTCCGGTTCTTTTGTTCCTGTTGATCCACCATCCAGGTCCCGCATGCCCAACCCCATTACCCCCATCGTCAGGGCCAAACCAACGGCGGCCCCCAAGGCGGAAGCCCCCTGGTGGCAGTCTTCCGCCAAGGTCTCGGGCGAGGCCCATGCGTCAAACGGCCGGGCCCTCGACGGCTTGCTGAAGTATTCCGTCAACGGCGGTCTGCCCAACCTGTTCGCGAGCGCGATCAAGGAAGCCGGAAAACCGGCGGTGGCCGAGTTCGGCAACTTTATGGCCCAGCTTGACAAGCGTGCGCCGGAACGGACGCCGGGCTTCGAGAACAAGGTTTTCAACAAGCTCGGCAATAGCCAAAAGGCGACGCACTTTCCCGACCTGTTCAGGAATAAAAGCCCGGCGACGGTTAATAGTGCCCACCCCAACATACCGCTCATGACCGCCAAGTCCGGTGATGTCAAGCCTCAACAAAATCCATATCAGCGACCGCCACAGGCTCAAGACACATCCAAGCCTAGGCAAGGCTCCGAGGATGTAAAGGGAAAAACCAGTGAACCACCTTTCAACCTATACCGGAGGAATCTCCGACAGCGCGAAGGGGGATACACCAACAATCCGAACGATCTCGGCGGTCCCACCATGAAAGGTATCTCTAAAAAGTTTCTGGATCAGTACAATAACAAGCACCCGGATAAGAATCTGCCAGACGATCCCAGCAAACTGACGGACAAGCAAATCACGGGCCTTTATCGGGAGGAGTTCTATGACCGCCCTAAAATAGAAAAGCTGGCCAATGTTTCAAAGAGCGCACCAAAGCTAGCCGAGCAGGTGTTCGATTCCGGCGTCCTGCATGGCACGAAGAATGCGGGACAGTGGCTTCAGCTGTCACTCGATGAACAACTCGGGACCGATCTTCGTGTGGTTGGGAAAGACGGTAGGAAAAGCTACGACGGGAACATCGGACCCAATACCCGTGCTGCCGTTGAACAGGCCGTGCGTGAGGGAAGAATCAAGGATGTGAACAATTCTATTGTAAGCAGACGTAAGGCGTTTATGGAAAACCAGCCGACAAAATCCCAGGAGTTCAACGCGGGATGGAAACTCAGGGCGGGTTCGTTCTGGATGAAATAATTTGCATTTAGACCGGCCACGCAGGAAAGGCGGGGCCGGTCTCATTATGATGTTAGTTAGGATTGATACCTCTTGGACCTATTTTATAGTCGTTTCGCTTCTTGACCATGTCGTGAATAATTTTTTCAAGAATATCCGCGTGAGTGGTCAGATGAAAGAGTTGATACATAGTGCCGCAGGACGGATCGCAGCCACGGTGTTCGTTGTTAATTTTCCAATATATTTTTTGAATGGCATCCGCCAATTCGTTGAGCCTTTCATCCAAGTTCAATTCTTCCAGATATTCCTGATCAAAAATGATTTTCGCCTGTTCACGAATAACGTTTTGAAGGCAACCGACTGTTTCAGCCGTTCCATAACGCATCTTGCCGGTTACACCACTGTCGCGCTTTACCTTGGAAATAGCCCAGCAATCCTTGATTAGCTTCTGAGCGTCGATAGGAACATACGGCTCTCTGCCACCAGCCCATGCCGGGAATGCGGTGGTCATAACCGCGATTACCAGACATGCTAGAGATGCGCTACCAATTCTCAAGGACGTTTCCCCCTCCATGGCGGTACCCCAGTCGCCATAGTCTAGCCTTGTGGTAAATCGTGGGCAATGGTTCATAGTCCCTGGAAGCGGCAACCTACAGCGTATCGGTAACGATGAAGCCGTCACCTTAGCCGATACCCTGTTTGCCCACGGGAACCGTGGTGGAACGGAAGCCATTCAAACCGCGATCAACAAGGTAGTACCGGGGTCGGTGAAGCCTGACGGCAGAATGGGGCCTGAAACCTTTAATGCCTACCGCAAGCTTGCCGGGGATATAAAGACTCGGCAGACGCTTCTTGACGCATTGGGCAACGCCCGGTGGGACAGGGTCAAAGATCGAAAGGATGCCAAAGGATGGGAAACAAGAATAAATCACTTCCGCTTCCAGAAGTCCCCTTGAAATGACTTATTGGCATACCAGTCATGGACCCGCCATTTATCGCCAAAACGGTGTACGAGGTAAGTCCGGGGATAGTCCTCCGTCCCGCATCGGGTCGGGGGACAACCTTCCCCATATGAAAGTGCTGAATCGTTCATTGTTTTGATTACGCAGGCGTCCACGGGTTGGCAATGCACCCAACGCAATTGCAATACTATATCACCGGATAAAACTTTAAATTTCTTCTGATAAGGATTATCCGTCTCGCTCAGCACCTTAGTTACAATCGGGATGTCTTCGGCTGTGATGACTTTTTGATTCTCGACCCAGTAATGGTAGATGCTTAGTTTAGAGTATCCGCCCGGCACAAATTGGAACGTGTCAGGATCGACCCCCGTTACCGCGCAGACCTTTTTGTCGACCCAATAATAACAGGCCTCGTATGTTTCGACGGCGCATAAGGGCGTTAACGGATTGCCGATACATTTGCTGGAGCTGGTCGCCGGATCGAAGGTCAATGTCGCCCGATCCCCGGCGAATGCGGGAAATGCTGCCACCAACAGTAGCAACCACACGCCCCAAGTCCCAAAATATGTACCGGCAGGCTTCATCTTTGAACCATACATGAATTAGCGGTTCCCGTACAAACGCCCCGACACTTGCGCTTGTGCCGATGCGACCAACGTTGACGTGGCAGCGTTTTATCTTCACTGGCATAAGTCGATAACGGGAGGGGTTTATGAAGGTCCTGATGTTGTTTTTGCTGGCGATGATTATGGCTGGGGGTGCTCAGGCCCAGGAGTTGGCGTGTACGCTTGCTCTCGCCGCACAATAGGCGATTACGGCGACAGCGATTACGGGATTACGGCGACAGTTTACTTTTCTCTTATCACCTACACCCCCTAATACCTACACCCTGATTATAGCGGTTGACGTGCTCCCCTGAAATGTCCTCGTTTTTGAGTTAGGGTCCGTTCCACCTTTGAAGGAGACGGATTTATGAAGCGCAGTAGATTTTCAGAAGAGCAGATTATCGGGATTTTGAAGGAACATCAGGCAGGAATGTCTGCAATGGATCTATGCCGCAAGTACGGTTTCAGTGATGCCACCTTTTACAAATGGCGTTCCAAGT
>CAZEFJ010000158.1:0-5110 GCA_964511465.1 uncultured Hyphomicrobiales bacterium | reverse complement strand
CCGGGGAGGATGGCAGAAATACATTTCGTAATTATTGAAGTTGTGTGAAACTTTTGTGTAATTGTGGGCTGCGCTGAATAGTCATTACCGGTGAGTCCCGGTGTAACATTGGTTGGATGCGGATCTGGAATGGATACGGAAAGGGCCCATATACTGGTTGTCGACGATGATGACCGTTTGCGCGAATTGCTGCGTGATTTTCTTACCTCTAACGGCTTCATCGTGTCGCCCGCCGCCGACGCCGCCGCAGCCCGGGCCAGATGCCGGGTAATGAATTTTGATCTTATCGTGCTGGATTTGATGATGCCCGGCGAAAGCGGTCTGGATTTTGCCGCCGATCTTCGCAAGACTAACCCGGTGCCGATCCTTATGCTTACCGCCATGGGTGAGCCAGAGCAGCGTATCGCCGGTCTCGAGCAGGGTGCGGATGACTACATGTCAAAGCCGTTTGAGCCAAGGGAACTGGTGTTGCGGATTAACTCAATTCTGCGCCGTATACCCAGGGAGGCGGAGGTTCCGCCACCCGAAGAAATTGGAATGGGGGAAGTCCGCTTTGATATGGTTCGTGACGAACTTAGCCGCAACGGAGAGACAATCCGCCTTACCGAGGTCGAGACGGTTTTGTTGAGGGCGCTGGCGGAAAATCCGGGAGTAACGCTTAGCCGCGAGGATTTGATGCGGCGCACGGGGGCATCCGGCGGTGGACGGGCGATTGATGTTCAGGTCACCAGACTAAGGCGAAAGATCGAAAAGGTACCAAAGCTGCCCAAATATCTGCAAACTGTGCGCGGTCGAGGCTACATGCTGAGGCCGGATTGAGGGCAGTCATAAAATGACCTACATTAAACGCTTTCTGCCAAAAAGCCTGCTTGGGCGATCCCTGTTGATAATCGTCACCCCGATGGTGCTGTTGCAGGCGGTGTCGGCGCTGATCTTTTTTGAAAATCACTGGAGCAAGGTGTCGCTTCGTCTGGCCCGTGGTCTGGCCGGAGATATCGCCACCATAGACAATTTGATTTCGCAAAATCCAAAACCGGGAAACCAGCAGTGGATTTTTTCTCTTGCCAGACGACATATGAATATCACGGCCTCGATAAAGGCGGGCGAGGTTCTTCCGAATACCCCGCCGGTGGCAAAAAGCCAGATGGAACGGATACTTATCAAGGCAATAGCCGAAGGCGTAAACAGACCGTTCCAGATTGACACCGTTTCTCTGGATCGCCGGGTGATTATCAACCTGCAACTGCCGGAGGGGGTGCTTGAAATAATCACCATTCGCAAACGTCTGTTCAGCACCACCACCTATGTCTTTATTCTATGGATGGTCGGGACATCGCTGATTTTGCTTGCCGTGGCGATAGTGTTTATGCGCAATCAGGTGAAACCCATACGCCGCCTTGCCAAGGCCGCGGATGACTTGGGCAAAGGTCGTGACGTTCCCAGTTTCAAGCCGGAAGGTGCGACCGAGGTGCGCCGGGCGGCGGCGGCATTCCTGGCCATGCGCGAGCGCATAATGCGCCATGTATCACAGCGCACCGAAATGTTGGCCGGCGTTTCGCATGATTTACGCACCCCATTGACCCGGATGAAACTGCAACTTGAAATGGCAGGTACAAGCGACAGCGTCGCCAATCTCAAGGAAGACGTGTCGGAAATGGAACATATGCTTGAGGGCTACCTTAACTTTGCCCGTGGCGAGGGCAAGGAATTGTCCAACCCCGAAAACCTCACCTCTCTGCTAAACGACGTTGTCGCCAGGGCCCGGCGAAAGGGGGGGCTGATCGACCTGCATACCGAAGGCGATATAATGGCAATGCTTAAACCCGTCGCCTTTCGTCGTTGTCTGACCAACCTTATCGACAACGCCACCCGTTACGGCAAACATGTATCGTTAAGGGCCGGGCAACGCGGGGATTTTATTGAAATCACCATCGACGACGATGGGCCGGGGATTCCCGAGGAGATGCACGACGAGGTGTTCAAGCCATTTTTTCGCCTTGAGCCGTCGCGCAACCGGGTGACCGGTGGTGTCGGCCTTGGGCTTACCATCGCCCGGGACGTTATCCGGGGCCATGGCGGAAATATAGAACTGGCGACCTCACCCGGTGGCGGGTTAAGGGTGCGGCTTAGACTGCCTCTGTAGGGGCGCTGTAGGGGGGCTAATGAAGTTTAACAAGCAAGAGGATTTCTACACCGTATACGACTCTTACAAGAGTTATCGGCGTCCGGTGCTGAAGCCGAAGCATATTCGCTGGTACGACCGCGAGTTCTGGAACCCGACCGCCTGTTCGCCGTCGATGTCGATACTTGAAATAGGTTCCGGTACCGGAGAGTTTCTCGAATATCTGAAGTTCAAGGGTGTCGAACGGTTCCTGGGGGTCGAGCAGGATGCCCGGGCAGTAGAGGTCATGGCCCCCGAACTGGCGGCGCATGTGAATGTTTCGAATGTCCACGATTTTCTCAATTCAGGTGCCGACGGTGGCGGCTTCGAGCGGATCGCCTTGCTCGACGTGCTTGAACATTTCGATAATTTCGAGGGCGTTGAGCTGTTGCAAAAACTTAAAACCATAATCACCGATGATGGATTGCTGGTTGTCCGGGTGCCCAATATGTCTTCGCCCTGGGGCGGCATGCACCAGTATGGGGACCTTACCCACAAGGCTGCCTACACCCCTAAAAGCCTGAGCCAACTTGCCCTGGCGGCGGGTTTCGAGGTCGTCGATTTTCTTGAACAGCGCCGCGGCAGCCGGTTCAGATATTTTAGCGAAGGATTCCTGCACTGGATATTGTCAAAGATTCTCACCGACGGCCGCGAGGTCTGGACCGCCAACATGATCGCGGTGCTGCGACCTTCACAATGACAGGCGGTAAAACCGTTTACCCCTAAAAGAGGCGGACGCCATTGGCAACATCCATATCGGGTCGAATAAGGACCGTCTCATCGTCTCGGTCGGGGAAACCCAGTACCAAAATCTCGGAAATAAACTTACCGATCTGCCGGGGTTTGAAATTTACCACTGCGACCACCTGGCGACCGACCAGCTGGTCCGGCGAATAGTGGTGGGTAATCTGGGCCGATGTTTTTTTCTCGCCTAAATCAGGGCCAAAATCCACCCACATCTTGTAGGCCGGTTTTCGTGCCTCGGGATACGGCTCACAACGAACCACGGTGCCGACGCGGATGTCGACCAGGGTGAAATCATCAAACTCAATCGTCAAATAGTCTACTCCTGGTGATAATCGATAATCCGCTGAACCTCGTTCTTTGACCCCAGGATGACCGGAACCCGCTGGTGCAATTTGGTTGGGTTCAGTTCAACAATTCGCTCACGTCCGGTGGTTGCCAGACCGTTGGCCTGTTCTATTATCATCGCCATCGGGTTGGCTTCGTACAACAGCCTCAGCCGTCCCCCCTGGTCGCGAATTCTTTCGTCCATGGGATACATGAAGACACCGCCGCGCATCAGGATACGATGCACCTCGGCGACCATCGAGGCGATCCAGCGCATGTTGAAGGTACGTTCACGCGGCCCGTCTTCACCGGCCAGACATTCGTCGACATAACGTTTTACCGGCGCTTCCCATGATCTGGCGCGTGATGCGTTTATCGCGAACTCGCTGGTTTCCTTGGGGATCTTCAGGTTGGGGTGGGTAAGCATGAACTCGCCGACATTTTGGTCCAGGGTAAAACCGTTGACGCCTTGGCCGGTAGTCAGCACCAGCATCGTCGATGGTCCGTAAAGTGCGTATCCGGCGCATATCTGGCGCGTTCCCGGCTGCATGAAATCGTCCGCCGATATCCCGATCTTGCCGTCCGGGGCCCGCAGTATGGAAAAAATGGTTCCCACCGAGACGTTTACGTCGATATTGGATGAGCCGTCCAGCGGGTCAAACAGCAAAAGGTATTTGCCCTTGGGATAATCTTCCGGGATTGGATAGATATCGTCCATTTCCTCGGACGCCATGGCCATCAGATGGCCGCCATGTTCGCAGTTGCCAAGAAATATATCATTGGACAGAACATCGAGCTTTTTTTGTACTTCTCCCTGTACATTCTCGCTGTCCAGACTCCCCAGTGCCCCGATAAGGGCGCCGTGATTGACCTGATTGGAAATTGCCTTGCAGGAGGTGACTATGTCGTTAAGCAGCAATGTCAGGTTGCCGCCTCCGCCATATGTGCGCTGCTGCTCTATGATAAAGTGGGTGATTGTGTTGTAGGCGTTGGTCATGGCTATTCCCGGCTTATTATTATGTATACATCGGCATATTCAGAAAAACAGACTTAGAACCGACCGTTCATCCAGCGTTCAGCATAGGGCATGTATGAGGTTAGAGTATACCCCACTTAGCTGGAGACGAACATTGATCCATACCCGTGACGATAACAAAATATCTCGCCAATCAAGTAAGCCAAAGAGTCGCCGCAAGGCCTTGATGATGCTTGGCCTTGCCGCCACTGTTGCCTATGCGACGCCGGCTCTGCTGCCCCTGAATCCGGCGGCGGCATCGGGCGGCGGTGGGGAAAAGGGCTTCCTGGGCTCTATTTTTGGCGGCGAAGGAAACGAGGCCGGGGCCGGAGCCCTTTATGTCGGCGATCAGCTCACCAGGAAGGAATGTGGCGACTGTCATGAGCCTTATGCTCCGGGCAATCTTCCCGACGGCTCGTGGCGGAACATAATGAACAACCTTTCCAACCATTTTGGCGAAGATGCCAGCCTTGACGACAAGACCCGACGCAGTATCACCGGCTATCTGACCGCTAACGCGGGCGGCAGGGGCGATGCCGGGCTCAGGATAACCAAGACATCATGGTTCGTCCGTAAGCATAGGGAGGTTTCGTCCAGAATGATGGTGCGGGCCAATATTAAGACAATGTCCAAATGCAGCGCCTGTCACGGAAAAAACAGATAAGGCGGATTACTGTATTCAGGGTCAGGACCCATTAATTTGGTGTGTTTGGTTTGCCAAGGCCCCCCCTTAACGGGATGAATTTAAAGGTGGATGTCGTTGGGAAAGCCTTGCAATGAGTGACATTGCGTCGGTTTCCCCACCTAACCAACCATTAAATTCATCCTCGCCAAACACATCAAATTAATGGGTCCTGACTCTA
>CAZEFJ010000157.1:0-5234 GCA_964511465.1 uncultured Hyphomicrobiales bacterium | reverse complement strand
AATACCGGCGATATCGCGGTCAGAAGCGGTACCGGCGAGGTTCGCAAGGCACGAGTAATCCGCATTGCCCAGGACGACGATCTGGCAATTTTGGAACTGGACAGGCCGTTTCCCGATGCCTACGCCATTCCCTACGATCAGATGGGCGACGCCGGTACCGGCCGTTCAGCGATGGTCATGGGATACCCGCTGGCCGATCTTATCGGCTGGAACCAGCCCTCGTTGACCGAAGGCATAGTCAGCAAGGCCAGCGGACTTGGAGATAATCCAAAGACCTTTCAGATCACCGCCAAGATGAACAAGGGCAACAGCGGCGGGCCGATCTTCGATAACCGGGGAAGGCTTATCGGCATAGCGGTGGCAAAACTGAACACGACAAGGATTTACGAGAAAAAAGGCTCGCTGCCGGAAGATGTGAATATTGCGATCAAGGCCAGCCGACTGCTCAATTTCATCAACCCTCCGGCGAACCGGAACGATCAGCCATTACCGCCGGAAAAAAGCCTTGAAGAACTATACCAGACGATGCTGGCCAAGGTGGTCATGATCGCGGCGGAAATGAAATGATCCGACACGCTGCCCCAGTTGTTTTTGCCGTAATGCTGTTTTCAACGGACGCAACTGCGGACTGGATTTCCAGTCAGGCGGAATACAGCTTTGGCCCGGAAATATCCCAGAGTGAGGCCTGCCAGGAGGCCGAACGCCGGGCCAAGGAAAAAGCCCTGAAACTGGTTGCCGGGGAAAAAATATCATCCGAGGACAATATGGTTTGCTCGGAAATAAAGGATAACGCCGATTGTTCCCTGAACCGCTTTACCTGGAGCACCATCGACGGACTTATCAAGGGAACCCGCAACAAAAATATGGAAACCGTCCCCGGCGTCAGCGGTTATCGAAAATGCCGGGTCACCCTGGAAGTGGATGTCGGGGTTGGTTCAGGCAAGTCCGATCCCAGCTTCGATATGACGGTAAGGCTTAACGACAAAACGTTTCGTGATGGCGAGGCATTGAAGATCAACATCATTCCCAACCAGCCAATGTATATAAGCGTCTTCCAATGGTTGCCATACATGAAGACAGACCGGCAGATCGCTCAAATATTCCCAAACCAATTCGATAAACAAAACCACTTCCAGAAACCGGGCACGGTGCCGACAAGGGAGGGAGCCAGACTTTACGACATGACGATTGGCTTTCCGGAAAAAATGGCGAAGAACAAAAAGTTGGTGGACGAATATCTGATGGTTATAGGAACCCGCAAGCCGATAAAGTTCAGGCGCTCGTATTCCCGCGAAAAATTTAATTCACGTCTATTGGAAATTCCCCGTCAGAACCGCCGGACAGTCAAGAAGGCCTACAATATTGTGAGGCCAGAATGATCTTACGCAACCTCGCCGCCGTTTCGATATTAGCCTTGATCCTGGCGGCATGTACCAGCCCGTCATATGTCGACAAAATGGACAAGAAAGGTGATGCCACCGCCAACCCGTTCTCCAAGGTGGTGTTCCATGTTTACGACACATACAACGAAAACCCGCCCGAATGTGTCGCGGTAATGCCGCTTGGAACACCGAAGGGAACCGCATCGAAGGACGCTAAAATAACCTTCGATCAGGCCTCCGCCGTGCGCCGTGCGGTTTACGCCCAGCTTTCGCCCCAGGGCAAGCGGGATGTGGAAATTCCCCGTGTAGATTTCGTTCTCAAACAGATGTCGAAGGCCGACAGGGACAACATCACACAGCTCGGCAAGAAACTGAACTGCGACGCGGTGATAACCGGCGAGGTTACCGAATACGGGTCCAGCTATTTTGGCATTTACTCGAAGGTTGCGGTCGGGGCAGACCTGAAAATGGTTCGTGTCGGCAATGGCCGGATTTTATGGGAGGCAAGCCACGTCGCCGAAAGCCAGGGCGGGTCCATACCCCTGTCGCCGGTTGGTCTGGCAATGGGGATTATCGACGCGGCGACGAATGTGGATGAGGAACATCTGTTAAGGGTGATCGACGATCTTGCCCGGCGTCTGGTCAGCACCATACCCGACAACCGCATAGCGGTACTGGAAGACCCGGTAGAGAGGACGCCATCTATCAAGGAGGCGGTCAGCGATAAAACCGCCAACAACGCCGATGATTTTCTCGCGGCACTGGACGGCAAGCCTGATAACGAGCAAAGATCAGCGATCACAAAAGCCATAAAAGCTGATCGGTTCAACGATCAAGGTACCGGTAAACTTTACCAAGCCCTTGTCGCCATTTCCCCGAAAGACCCCGAAGCCCCGGCCAGTTACGCCAGTTATCTGATTGACAAGGGTGACTATGACAAGGCGTTAAGCATGGCCAAACAATCACTTGGCCTTGATGATACCAACGCCGGGGTGCATTTCCTGAAGGCCCGTGTTCTTATAAAGATGGGTAATCTGGACCGGGCCGACAGCGCGATTATTCGGGCCGTCGCACTGGATAACAGCAACCCCGATTACTTCAACGGCCTTGGTTATGTCAATTCCATGCGGGGTAATTCCGAGCGCGCCCTGGCGGCATACAAGATGGCTCTTGCCCGCGATCCGGCAAACGGCTTTGCCTATTACAATACCGGCGTAACCCTGTTTAATCAGGGCAGACTCGATGACGCGGCGGACGCATTCTACGGGGCCGGGCTTTCGTATCTCAAGGACGGAAACTATGGCCGCACCGAAAAGACGGTGGCAGACTTAAAGGAACTGGCCTCGCAAGGGCTGGATTTAAACGATGAAATAGGAACTCTCGAAAAGGCTCTGAAAAGACTAACCACAGGAGAAGTAAAAAATGACAAAACATGATTTACTGACCAAAAGACATGTTCTGCTTGTCCCGGTGTTGCTGGCGATCAGCTTTGTCGCCGGTTGCGCCTCGCCGAGCCCGGGATCACCGGCAGCGGTTTATCAGGAACAGGTAAAAAAAGAGGAAGCCCGTGTTGAAGCGGTTGATAAAACAGTCGGCGAACTTCCCGACTGGTATCTTAACCTGCCGACAGACGCAAACAGCGTATTCGCCGCCGGTACCGCCACTTCGCCCGACCTTCAAATGGCAATGGACAAGGGAACGATGAACGCCAAACGAACACTGGCCGATCGGATCAACGGACTGCTCAGTTCCAAGATGAAGGAATTTATAACCGAAAGCGGCCAGGGTGAGGATACCGTGGTGATAACCGAGGCCGAACGCGTGACATCGAACCTTATTACCGAGGTAAACGTCGCAGGCTATTCCCAGGCCGACGCCAAGGTACTGGCCCAGGGCAACCGTTACCGGGCCTATGTCCTGCTTAGATACCCTGTCGGCAAGGCCAACCGGCTGCTGGTTGACCGGGTAAAAAAGAACCGGGTGCTGGAGGGTAAATTACGAGCCTCGAAAGCCTTCAAGGAACTTGAAGACGAAATCAAACGGGCCCGCAAGAAAGAGTAAGGGAGGGAGGCATCATCATGCTGAAACAAGGATTCCTGGCGGCACTGGTTTTTTTCATGTTTTCCGCTGCTGTCATGGCCGGGCCGAACTGGCTTATAACCCCTGATGAAGCGGCAAGGGTGCGCTCACCGGCAGGCGATTATAAGGAATTAGTGGCGGCGGTGGAGGGGCCGGGCCCGCAGATCATCGTTATGAACCCCAAGGCACTTTCCCGCCTGGTCTCACCGATTGACGTTTTCATCGCCTTCAAGCCGGGGAAAAGCGGCCAGCCGCCGGACATGGAAACCCTTAGCGTCACCCTGATAGGACTGTTCGACATCGACATCACCGACCGCCTGCGTAAATACATAAATGGCGATAACCTGGCCATCGACAAGGCCGACCTGCCGCCCGGTCGCCACCGGTTGCGAATGGCGATAAAAGACGTTGCGGACAACCCTAACGAACGGGATGTGGTGATTATGGTGGTCAAGAAGTGAGGGGGGTGGGGTGATATGAAACGTTTTATACTTGTCATAATCGTCGCCCCATTTCTCGCTCCAGATGACGTTCTATCAGGTATCCTCGGGTAGCTCCATTGCCAGAGTCTTACGGTGCTTTTCAAACCAAATATCATACGGAAAGCGTTGATAGAATGGGTTCTATGAAAAGAGCCGGGTACTGTGGTTCCGCTCTTAAACTCACCTACATTTTGATAATATCAAACTTTACCGATTTGTAAGGCTGGTGCCAACTTCGTGTAAGCGTGGCTGGTATATGATACGTGCAGATCAATTTTAGGCCGGTTATTTGGTGCCGCGACAAGGTCGCTACGAAACATATTTCAAGCCTGGGACAATGTAATGTTTGATGCAAATACAGGAACATTCTTTAGACAATGGATACGAAATCCGAAAGAAGCTGGAACGCTCTCGGCCAGCAGTCAGACTTTGGCCTGCGTTATGGCGAAACTCGTCGATAATGATGGGTGCGGAACCGTTATAGAACTCGGCGGTGGAACGGGCGTCATTACCCAGGCTTTACTTCAAAATGGTATATCCGCAAGTCGATTAACGGTTATCGAAAAGAACCCTTTCATGGTCGATGCGCTACATCGACGATTTTCCGATGTTCGGATCATTCTACAAGATGCCTCGCGATTGTGGCGGATAGCTCGCAGTGAGCGGGACGCCAAAATAAAAACCGTAGTCTCCGGGCTGCCAATGCTGCTCCTGGATAGGCGCAAGCAATACGCCATATTAAGACAGGCATTTGGTCTCATGGAAGCCAACGGTTCCTTCCTGCAATTTACTTACGGGCCGTCCACGCCTGTTTGCCGCCAAGTGTTGCAGCGTCTTGTCATAAAGGGAAGAAGAACGGCGTTCGTCTGGCGCAATGCGCCCCCGGCGACCGTGTGGCAGTTTTCTCGGGCTAATTATGCTGCGTGAAAAATTAGCTTACGACTTTCTTCACCCTCTTTGACCACCAGGGAGGTTCAACGACATGCTTTTATCTATCGACGATCTTCAGGTTTCCATCAACAAGGTCCCCATTTTGCACGATGTGCATTTATCTCTGAATGAAGGGGATATTTACGGTCTTTTAGGCCCTAACGGCGCCGGGAAAAGCACAACGATCAATACCGCCCTGGGTCTATCCAAGGCGGATGGAGGACAGATAAATATTTTTGGGATTGATGTGTCCAGGGACGGCGCGGTTGCCGCTATTCGTGGGGACATTGGTGTCCTGCCCGAACACGGAGGGTTCTACGATTGGATGACGGCGGTCGATTATCTGAGCTTTTTTGCTTCG
>CAZEFJ010000156.1:0-5250 GCA_964511465.1 uncultured Hyphomicrobiales bacterium | reverse complement strand
CCCTCAACATCCCCGCCGATCACCCGGCCCGCCAGGAACATGACACCTTCTATCTGCCCGGCGACGAAGACGGATCAAGGATGGTTCTGCGGACCCATACCTCGCCGGTACAGATCAGGACCATGCAGAACAGTGAGCCGCCGATACGGATAATAGTGCCGGGCCGGACCTATCGCTGTGATTACGACGCCACCCACTCGCCGATGTTTCATCAGATCGAAGGCCTGCTTGTCGACCAAACCACCAACATGGGCCATCTCAAGGGATGCCTGATAGAATTCTGCCGGGCCTTCTTTGGCGTCGACGACCTGCCGGTGCGGTTCCGGCCCAGTTATTTCCCTTTTACCGAACCTTCGGCGGAAGTCGATATCGGCTGTAGCCGCGACGGCGGAGAATTCCATATTGGCCATGGCGACGACTGGCTGGAAATTCTCGGCTGTGGCATGGTAAATCCCAAGGTGCTGGAAAACTGCGGCATTGATCCCGGTCGCTATCAGGGCTTTGCCTTTGGTATCGGAATCGAGCGCATCGCGATGCTTAAGTACGGAATTCCCGACCTTCGGACATTTTTTGAATCCGATCTTCGCTGGCTTCGTCACTATGGTTTCTCGGCCCTTGATATACCGTCGATGACCGGGGGGCTTGACTGATGAAGTTCCCTCTTAGCTGGCTGAAAGAATACCTGGACACTACCGCATCCCTCGACGAGATCGTTGATAAACTGACCACAATCGGCCTTGAGGTGGATAGCGTAAGCGATCCTGCCAAGGCAATGCGGAACTTTGTTGCGGCCCGGGTGATCAAGGCCGACAAACACCCCGCCGCCGACCGGCTGCAAATATGCCTGATTGACATCGGCAACGCCGCCGAAAACGTCGAGGTGGTTTGTGGTGCGCCAAACGCCCGGCCCGGCATGGTCGGGGTGTTCGCCGGTGTCGGGGCCTATATTCCCGGCATCGACACAACCTTGAAAAAAAGCAAAATCCGCGGCGTGACAAGCAACGGTATGCTGCTTTCCGAGCGTGAATTGGGTCTCTCGG
The DNA here is from genome assembly GCA_964511465.1 of uncultured Hyphomicrobiales bacterium. Classification (GTDB taxonomy): domain Bacteria; phylum Pseudomonadota; class Alphaproteobacteria; order Rhodospirillales; family 2-02-FULL-58-16; genus JAZFTA01. Next base: position 4,210 of record CAZEFJ010000156.1, on the reverse strand, counting down.
ACGAGCACCAGGGAATTATCGAACTGCCCGAAGACACCGAACCGGGCCAGCCCGCAGCCGAGGTAATGGGACTTGACGATGCGGTCATAGATATAGAAATCACCCCCAACCGGGGCGACTGCCTGGGGGTTCGCGGTATCGCCCGCGATCTCGCGGCGGCGGGTCTGGGGACACTCCGGCCGCTCAAACTGGAACCGGTGACTGGCACTTTCGACAGTCCGATATCGGTAAGTCTTGATTTCGCCGCGGACAGGCGCGATGCGTGTCCCTATTTTGTCGGTCGCTATGTCCGGGGGATCACCAACCGGGAAAGCCCAAAATGGCTTAAGGACAGGCTGCTGGCTGTCGGCCTGCGCCCGATCTCGGCACTGGTCGATATTACCAACTATATGACTATCGGATTATGCCGCCCGCTGCATGTTTTTGATGCCGATAAAATCAAGGGAAATCTTCATCTGCGTATGGCCCGGTCGGGAGAGACGCTTGCCGCCCTCGACGGCAAGCAATACCAGCTTGATGACGAAATGACGGTGATCGCCGACGAGGCCGCGGCCCAGGCATTGGGCGGGGTGATCGGCGGCGAACATAGCGGGTGCGACGGCGATACCTTAAATGTGTTCATAGAATCAGCCCTTTTCGATCCGTTGCGCACTGCCGCCACCGGGCGGGCGCTGAACCTGATATCGGACGCCCGGTTCCGGTTCGAGCGGGGTATTGATCCGGATTTTCTTGAAGGCGGCATCGAAATAGCCAGCCGGATGGTGATTGAATTATGCGGTGGCGAGGCATCACGTCCGGTCATCGTCGGAGGCAAACCGGAATGTAATCACAAGATAAAGTTCCGTTCTTCGCGGGTTTTCGGGCTGGCCGGTGTCGAGGTCGTGGAAGCCGACCAGAAACGGATTTTGAAAAACCTCGGCTTTACGGTGTCGGGCGGCGGCGATGAAATGGTGCTGACCGCCCCTTCATGGCGAAACGATATTGTAGGCGAAGCGGATATTGTCGAGGAAATTGTGCGGATCAACGGCTTTGACAGGATTCCGAGCCTGCCGCTTGAACGTCTTTCCACTTTGCCTCGTCCGGCTCTTAGTCCGATCCAGCGCCGCCCCGCGACTGCCCGGCGGATACTTGCCGACAGAGGTATGGTAGAGGCGGTCAGCCTTTCGTTTATGTCTGCAAAAGTCGCCGAGCTTTTCGGCGGAATTTCGCCGTCGGTGCGGCTGCTAAATCCGATCAGTTCGGAACTGGATGTGATGCGCCCGTCGATTTTACCTAACCTTATAGAGGCATCGGGACGCAATAATGATCGCGGGATCGTTGACGGCGACCTGTTCGAGGTCGGCCCCCGGTACGTCGGCAACCGGATGAAAGATCAAGAGACGGTGGCGGCGGGGGTGCGAACCGGCGCAGCTGTTCCCCGCCACTGGGCGAGCACGACGCGTCTGGTCGATGTTTTTGACGCCAAGGCCGATGCCATGGCAGTGCTGGCGAGACTGGGGATGGCCACCGACAAGCTTAAGACCGTTGTCGATAAGGCTCCTTCCTACTATCACCCCGGCCGTTCCGGTTGCTTCTGCCTGGGGCCGAAAAATATTATCGCCTGGTTCGGTGAAATTCATCCCCTTGTGCTGTCCGAAATGGATGTAAAGGGGCCGATAGCAGGCTTTGAGGTGTTTATTGACCGGCTGCCCCGGCGCAAAGCCCGTAAAAGCGCGGCCCGCCCACACCTTAAACTTTCTCCGCTCCATCCGCTAAGCCGCGATTTTGCCTTCGTCGTCGACCACGGCGTTGCTGCGGGAACGGTCTTGAAAGCGGCCCGCGACGCCGACAGGGAGCTGATAACGGAGGCTTTCGTTTTCGATGTCTTCGTCGGCGGGGATATCGGCGAGGCAAAAAAATCGCTGGCGATCAGCGTTACCCTGCAGCCCCGCGAGCGGACACTGACCGAGACCGAGATCGAGGCAGTTTCGGAGCGAGTGGTTGAGGCAGTCAAAAAAGCCACCGGCGGTATTCTGCGAAAACTAAAATCAGAATAATCCGGCAAAACAACAATAACTGTTTGTTATTGGCAGCTTGACGGAATATATGCTTTAACAATATTTCAATGTTGCGGATAAGTTGTTTTTGACATTTATGAAAAATGCCAAAATGACATTACCGGGGCGCTATGTCGGTGCGATGGCGCGATAATTTTCTTATTTTGGGTTATTGGTGGTGGAAAAATGGCAAGAAATAATAATTTAACCGGGGTGGAGCGGTTCTTCGGTGATGATGAAATAATTGTCTCCAAGACCGACCTTAAGGGCCGCCTTACATATACAAACGACGTATTTCTGAGGATTGCTGACTATACCGAGAGTGAATGTCTTGGCCAGCCCCACTCAATGATCCGCCATCCGGAAATGCCCCGGTGTATTTTCAAGTTGTTGTGGGACACTATCCAGGGTGGCAAGGAAATCTTTGCCTATGTTGTCAACCGCGCCGCCAACGGTGACCATTACTGGGTGATTGCCCATGTCACGCCAAGCCGCAATTCTTCGGGCAACATTATCGGTTACCACTCCAACCGCCGGGTCCCGGCGCGGCCCTTTCTGGATGACACAATCATTCCCCTTTACAAGTCCCTGCTTGCTGAAGAACACAGGCACAGCGATCGAAAAGTCGGCCTGGACGCGTCTTTCGGTATGCTGTGCAATCTGATGAAAAAGAACAATATGGAATATGACGAGTTTATTTCCACATTTATGTAAAGCTTGGTAAGTTCGGGCAGGCTTCCGCTAATCCTGAACTATTATGTTGCAAACACAATATTATTTCAGAGGCCTGATTTATGTTTTCCAACAAAAATTCGAGTGCTATCTCAAAGGCGTTGAAGGTTTGCCGGGCCGTGGCCAATGGTGATTTTGAGGCCCGCATAATCGGCATTACCGAGGGCGGCGAAGCGGGAGAACTGCTTCACGTGATAAACCTTCTGATCGACCGCACCGACGCCTATGTCCGCGAGTCGGCGGCCTGCCTGGAATATGTCAGCGCCAACAAGTATTTCCGCCGGATCGCCGAAAAGGGAATGACCGGGAGTTTTCTCAGTGCCAGCCGGACCATAAACGAGGCCACGGAGAGCATGGCGCACAAGGTAGAAGGCTTCACCTTAACCGCCGATAAATTTGAAACCGACATGCAATCGGTGGTGCAGACGGTGACCTCGGCCGTTACCCAGTTGCAATCGACGGCGCAATCAATGGAACATACCGCGGCAATGGCCAGTAAACAGGCGACGGCGGTAGCCTCGGCGGCGGATCATGCGTCGAGCAATGTCCAGACGGTGGCGGCGGCAGCCGAGGAACTGTCCAGTTCCGTTTCCGAGATCAGTCGCCAGGTATCCAATTCATCGGAAATTGCGTCAAATGCCGTTAATGAAGCCCGGCAAAGCAGTGAAAACGTAAAAGGTCTGGCCAATACGGCCGCCAAGATCGGTGAAGTAGTGAATTTAATCTCGGACATCGCGGATCAAACCAATTTGCTGGCCCTGAATGCGACTATCGAGGCGGCCAGGGCGGGCGATGCGGGGAAGGGTTTCGCCGTGGTTGCATCTGAGGTGAAAAATCTTGCCAACCAGACCGCCAAGGCAACCGAGGAAATCAGCAGCCAGGTGGCGGCGGTTCAGTCATCCACCAATAACGCAGTTACATCAATTGAAAATATAGGATCAACTATTGGAAAGATTGATGAATCAACCACGACCATCGCTTCGGCAGTGGAACAGCAGGGTGCGGCAACGCAGGAAATTGCTCGCAATGTCGAACAGGCTTCGATTGCGACCACGGAAGTAACCACCAACATAGCCGAAGTTACCCAAGCTGCCACCGAAACCGGCCATGCCGCCAGCGAAGTACTTGCTGCGGCCAGCGAACTTTCGCGCCAGGGCGATATCCTGGGCCGTGAAATGGACAATTTCCTGGTTGAATTAAGAAAGTCCATATAAGGTCGGTCAGCAGCCCGTTAACATTCAGGCAACCATGATGTACGAATGGTGCAGAACCGCGATTGGTTCAGTATGTTTCGTCATGGCAGGGGATGTGTTAAATTTGCCCCCACGGGATTTTCTTGGAGATATTCGTTCATCTTCGGTTCATTCTGGTTGTTGATATATGTGTACGCTGTATTTAGTGTGTTAGCGGTGTATTTGGGGTGTTAGCGGTGTTTAACGGGG
>CAZEFJ010000155.1:0-5251 GCA_964511465.1 uncultured Hyphomicrobiales bacterium | reverse complement strand
GAAAATATTAAAATTACCGGATTGTAAAAAAACAGACGTTCTCGACGGGCCATATAATTTACGCTTATGATATGGTGCTTGATATGAATGTAAGGACCGCCACCATAACCGCCACCGTCGATGGGACGATTGATCTTGCCGATCACTTCCACGATTGCTGTGAGCATGGGCGCCACCTGACCATGCCGGGTGATGGGCGCTATGTCATTTCGGATGACTTCTGGACCGGACGGCTGGCTGATGCTGCGGCCGCATCGTTTGCTTCTATTTATGCCAGTGACGTCTTGGTTGCCAGGGCGGCGGTGATTCCGCTGGGCTTTGCCGCCAATAAAATAGCCCCTTCTAAAAAGGTCAAGTACGAAGAGTTGTTCGACCTGATTGAAAAGCAGGCCTTGAGCAGCGAGGTTCGTACATCCGCCAGGGCCTTGCTGGAGTCGGGATTTCGCGAATCCAGAATCCACGAGATAGAGGACGACCTGGGTGGAAGCCTGTCACCGGCCCGCAAGCGCTACCGGGCGTTTCTTGATGTCGTTCGCCAGTTGACCGAGAAGAAAATTTCCCGTGGGGCCTTCCTCGACGAATTTTTTGACTTTACCAGGACGGTGGCGGGAAAGCTGGATTTCGGCATCTATAGTTATTGTCTGGACAGAATATTCATCAACCCCTGCATCGGGCTCGATATCAAGGAATTTCTGGTTCAGGAAATATCCAAATATCCGCCTCTGGTCCGCAAGGAGCTTGTATCAAATCTGCTTTCCCTGCCCGGTCAGGATTCCGGCCTTGTCCGTTACACCACCCGTCATATGATAAGGAGCCTTAGCCAGAAGGCGCTGACCGATCTTTACATGATGATTTCGTTCAAGACATCGCAGTGGGCAAGAAAACAGGCGGCGCTTCAGTAATCCCCCTGGCATAGCTTGGCGACAAAATCCGGCAATCCTGTCTGGCGTTCGCGGCGGGTCCGCTCGGCCGCCAGGATGGCCTCGACCCGGGCGACGCTTTCGTCGATATCGTGGTTGACGATAATGTAGTCGTAGGCGTCCCAATGGCTCATTTCGCTGGCCGCCTTGGCCATTCGTTTTTGCACTACCTCTTGCGAATCCTGCCCCCGCGACAACAGACGCCGTTCCAGTTCCTGATGCGACGGCGGCAGGATGAAGATGCTGACCAGATCTTCGCGGGCGTTGTGGGACAACTGCTGAGCCCCCTGCCAGTCAACGTCGAACAACATGTCATGACCGGCGTTAAGCGCCTCTTCCACCGGTTTTTTAGGGGTGCCGTAACAGTTGCCGAAGACCCTGGCATGTTCAAGCAATTCGCAGGCCCCGGCCATATGGTCAAAGGTATTCTGGTCTACGAAGATATAGTCTCTGGCATCTTCCTCGCCCGGTCGCGGTGGCCGGGTGGTTACGGAAACGGAAACCACAAGATTGTCGTCACGTTCGAAAAGCCGCCTTGATATGGTCGTCTTGCCAGCCCCGGACGGAGAAGACAGAACCAGCATAAGGCCCCGCCGCGGGATCTCTTCAAATTCACTTTTATGCGGACTATTCAATATTCTGCACCTGTTCACGAAATTGTTCGACGGCGGTCTTTAGCCCCAGCCCTATGCCGGTCAGTTCCATGTCGGCGGACTTGGAACAAAGGGTATTTACTTCGCGGTTGAATTCCTGGCACAGGAAGTCCAGCTTACGCCCTATCGTCTGCCCCTGTCCCAGCAATTCACGGGCCGCGGCAAGATGGGACTTGATCCGGTCAAGTTCCTCGCGCACATCGGCCTTGGCGATCAGCAGAGCCGCTTCACTTGCCAGCCGGTCTTCGGGCAATGCCGGTTCCGCCTGTAAAAGGCTATCGACCTGGGCTTTCAGTCGCCGGCGGATGGCCTCTGGCTGCAATGCCGCCAAGTTATCGGCCTGATCGCATAGACTTTGTATTTCCCCGATTTGATGCTCAAGCACCAACGCCAGACGCTGGCCTTCCCTGGATCGCATTTCCTCAAGCGAGGGCAGGGCATCATCAAGCCCGCCAAGGACGGCATCCTTGATTGCGGATCGTAACTTATCGTCGGGCGTGTTATCGACCGGTTCCAGCACACCTTTAACACAAAGAATCGCCTCGGCGCTGGGGGGTTGGGAATCGGGCAGCCGTTGGCGAATTTCCTCAACCAGCGAAAGAACCCGGCTCAGGGCGTCGTGATTGACACTGAAGGCGCTATCCTGGCGCCCGCAATCCAGGCTCAGGACAAGGTTCAGGTTGCCGCGTTTGAACCGTGATCTGACTTTTTCACGTACCTGCTGCTCAATGCTATCAAAGCCGCCCGGCAGACGGCAGCGTATATCCAGGCCTTTGGCGTTTACGCTTTTAATTTCCCAGTTCCAGGAGAAGTTTTCCCCCTCGCCACGGCAAACCGCAAACCCGGTCATCGATGAAACAGACACGCAATATTCCTCAAAAATTGATTGACCGGATTTATAGCATGGCGACGGGTACCCAATCCAATCTATAACCTTGTGGCTATGAACGATATACGCTCGATTCTCATTACCGGTGCTTCCAGCGGTATCGGTGCGGCCCTGGCCGAAAGCTACGCCCGCAAAGGTGTGACGCTGGCTATCTCGGGTCGTAATTCCCGGCGTTTGGAGGCGGTGGCAAGGGCATGCAGTAAGCTGGGTGCCACGGTTAATGCGAGAGTGATCGATGTGACCGGGCGTGACGATATGGCAAGGTGGATCGAGGCGGTTGACGTCAAAGACCCCCTTGATCTGGTGATCGCCAACGCGGGAATTTCCGGTGGCGGTGACGACCAGGAAAAAATTCGCGATATCTTTGCCGTCAATCTGGCCGGTGTGCTTAATACCATACTACCGGCAATATCCCTGATGAGGGATCGAGGCCGGGGACAAATAGCGATTATGAGTTCTCTGACCGGCTATCGCGGCCTGCCCTCGGCCCCCGCATATTCTGCATCCAAGGCGGCGGTAAAGGCGTATGGAGAGGCCCTTCGCGGCGAACTGGCTGCGGCTGGCATAAAGGTCTCGGTAATTTGTCCGGGGTTTGTCGAAAGCCGGATCACCGCGAAAAACAGGTTTCCCATGCCGTTGATCATGACCGCCGACAAGGCGGCGCGAATAATCAAACGCGGACTTGCCGCAAACAAGGCGCGAATATCCTTTCCCCGCTCGTTGGCTTCCGCCATGTGGCTGCTATCGGCATTACCGCCGACGGTTGCCGATATTATACTTAGGCTACTCCCGAAAAAGGAATAAACCGGCCTATTTGGCGATGTTATGCTTGCGCCACTTGGCGACGTTGCGATTATGCCCGGCCAGGGTGGTGGAAAAAACATGCCCGCCCGAACCGTCGGCGACGAAATACAGTTCGTCGGTTTTCAACGGCCTCATCACCGCCGCCAGGGCTTCGTATCCCGGATTGGATATGGGGCCGGGCGGAAGTCCGTCGATCATATAGGTGTTGTACGGCGTAGGAGAGCGCAGATCGGTGCGGCTCAACGGTCGGCCGAGTGGCCTTTTGCCCAGCGTTATGCCGTAGGCCACGGTCGGGTCGGATTGTAGCCGCATGCCCCGACGCAAGCGGTTGATGAAGACCCCTGCGATGCGGCTTCGTTCCTCGGCTACGGCGGTTTCCTTTTCGACCATGGAAGCGAGGATCAACGCCTCCCTTGGGCTTTCCAGGGGCAGTCCAGGTGTCCGTTCACGCCATAATTGCGAGATTGCCTTGGACATCGCCTCGGACATCCGCCGGACGATAGCTTGGCGCGAATCATTGAGTGAGAAATAATAGGTTTCCGGCAACAACATGCCTTCCCCGGTCGGCGGACCAGGATCGCCGGACAATCCCCTGGTGAATCTGATATGGGCGATGATCTGGCTGTATGTGAGCCCTTCCGCGATGGTCAGTTTGTGGACTACGGTACGGCCGCTTTTCAGCAGCTCCAGCACCTGTTTCGGGCTTATTTTGGCGCTAAAGGAATATTCACCGGCGCGCAGATCCTTGCCGGTTCCCGACAGCCGCGCCCCAAGCCGAAAAATAAACGGGTTCGACAAAACCCCACGACCGGCCAGTTTGCGGGCGATCATTTTAAGCCCGGCACCATCGGGGATTATGATCGTTGTATCACGGGCCAGCGGGCCGGGACCGACAAACCTTGAATGAGCCCAGAATAGGGCAACTGTCAGAACAATCCCGGCGGTCAGGAGAAAGTATATAAGGCGTTGCTTTGGCCGCGCCATATTACAACCTCAGCTAAACTCCTTAAAGATAAGCGAGGCGTTGGTCCCGCCAAAGCCGAAAGAGTTGGAAATTACCGCACCGATCCGGCGCTCTCTGGGTTGGTGGGGGACCAGATCGACGTCACAGCCTTCCAGCGGATTATCCAGATTCAGGGTCGGCGGAGCGACCTGGTCGCGCATTGCAAGGATCGAATAAATCGATTCGACGGCCCCGGCGGCTCCCAAAAGATGACCTATGGCGGACTTGGTCGATGACATTGAAAGCTGATGAACCGCGTCGCCGAACACTCTTTTTACCGCCGCCAGCTCGATCGCGTCACCGAGCGGGGTAGATGTTCCATGGGCATTCACATAGTCTATGTCCCCGGGGTTCATCCCGGCTCTTTTCAGGGCCATTTTCATGCATCTGTAGGCCCCTTCGCCATCGCTGGCGGGGGCGGTTATGTGATGGGCATCGCCGGACATGCCGTAACCGACCAATTCGGCATATATCCTGGCCCCGCGTTTTTTCGCGTGTTCCAGTTCTTCCAGCACCACGACCCCTGATCCGTCACCCATGACGAATCCGTCCCGGTCCTGATCCCACGGGCGAGACGCCTTTTCAGGGGTTTCGTTAAAATTTGTCGATAGTGCCTTGGCCCGCGAAAACCCGGCGACACCAAGGCGGCAGGTTGCGGCTTCGGCACCACCCGCGACCATCACGTCGGCGTCTTCCCACATGATGATGCGGGCCGCGTCACCGATCGCGTGGGCCCCGGTTGAACAGGCCGTAACCACGGCATGGTTGGGCCCCTTGAAGCCGTACTTTATCGAAACATGCCCGGAAACCAGATTGATAAGACAGGCCGGAATAAAGAACGGGCTGAGACGCCGGACATTTCCGGTCTCGACGGTAAGAGCCCCTTTGGCGATCTCGGAAAGACCGCCAATGCCGGAACCTATCATCACCCCGGTACGGTACCGGTCTTCTTCGGATTCCGGTTTCCATCCTGAATCCTCCA
>CAZEFJ010000154.1:0-5280 GCA_964511465.1 uncultured Hyphomicrobiales bacterium | reverse complement strand
ACGGATGGCGCCGATAATTAAAAATATCGAACATGGCGGAGACATAGCCGCCGCCGAGGCTCTGTTCGGACGACCTGACGAAGGCTGGATAGACCTTTCGACGGGGATCAATCCATGGGCCTATCCTTTGGGAAAAATAGATCCTGAATGCTGGACCAGACTGCCCCAGGGGGAAATATATGAAAGCCTTGTCCGTTCGGCCGCCGGTAGATATGGGGTTGCCGATCTTTCCTTTATAGTTGCGGCCCCGGGAACCCAGTCCTTAATCCAGTGGTTGCCTCGATTGCGGCAATCGTCGCGGGTTTGCGTACTGGCCCCGACCTATGGTGAACATGCCCATGTCTGGCGGTATAATGGCCACGATGTCAGAGAGGCGGCCAGTCTGGATCACCTGGATTCGGAATCGGACGTGGTGATTGTCGTCAATCCGAATAATCCCGACGGTACAAGTCATGACCCAGAGCGATTGTTGCGGCTTGCCGGACGGCTTGCAAAAGGCGGCGGCTGGCTGATAGTTGACGAGGCGTTTGCCGACCTGAGACCTGAAATCAGCCTTTCCCGCCATGCCGGGACAGATGGACTGGTGGTACTGCGTTCGTTCGGCAAGTTTTTCGGTCTGGCAGGGGCGAGGCTTGGTTTCGCGCTTGCCGGTCCCCGGCTGGCCGGGCATTTGCGCAAATCCCTGGGGCCGTGGGCGGTGGCCGGGCCGACCGCAGCGATTGGTGCCAAGGCGCTGGCCGATGAGCAATGGATTGCAAACACCCGCGACATTCTTGCTGACGCGGCCCAAAGATTGGACGAAATACTTGATAGATCGGGATATGGCGTGATAGGTGGAACGGCGTTGTTCAGGCTTGTCGAAACGACAGAGGGCAGCGAGCTTTACGCCCATCTTGCCCGGTGTGGTATTCTGGTTCGCTCGTTTTATCGCAACCGGCACTGGTTGCGTTTCGGTCTGCCTGCAGATCAGACGGATTGGCGGCGGCTGGAGGCGGCCTTGAAAAAACAGGAGTAAGATATTGAATTGTGAATTCGGAATTATTAGACCAGAATATGCCAATCATGACGGATAAATCGTTCACCTTGCTGGAAGATCGCGGCGTTATCCGTGTCGGTGGTGGCGACAGGTGCGGTTTTCTTCAGGGGCTTGTTTCCAACGACGTGGAAAAGGCAACTGAACATCGGGCCATCCATGCCGCTCTTCTTACGCCGCAGGGAAAATACCTGTACGATTTCTTTATCTTCGGGATGAACGATGCCCTGATGTTTGATTGCGAGGCGGCCGAGCGTCTCGGCAGCCTGCTAAAGCGCCTTGGTATGTACAAGTTGCGTTCGGATGTGGAATTAAGCGATGTCAGTGACCAATTTTCTTGCTTCGCGATGTTCGGCGACGGGGCGGCGCAGGCTCTGGGCCTGGAAGATCAGGCCGGTTCAGCCGCCGCATTTGCCGGTGGTGTAGCCTATATTGATCCTCGTCTGGGCGATGCCGGGGCGCGGGCAATACTGCCCCGTGACGGTGCCGAAAAGGCACTGAACGGGATCGGTTTCAAGGCCGTTCCTTTTGCTGAATACGATTGCCACCGTATTCGCCTGGGACTTACCGAAGGCAGCCGTGATCTTAAGGTTGAAAAGGCGATTCTGCTTGAGAACGGGTTTGACGAATGGGGCAGCGCCGACTGGGACAAGGGTTGCTATCTGGGCCAGGAACTGACCGCCCGGACCAAGTATCGGGGGCTGATCCGCAAACGCCTGATGCCGGTGACTATCGACGGTCCGGCCCCTGCATCCGGCACGCCTTTGTTGCTTGACGGCAAGGAGGCCGGCGAGATGCGCTCAAGCTGCGGCAATGCAGGCTTGGCGATAATCCGCCTGGAACACATGACCGGGGAAAGTGTTTCGTTTGCCGCAGGTGATGCCAGCCTGACGGCGAGCAAACCGGACTGGATGTCTTTTCAGGACCAGGATGACGGTTGAATATGACGGAATTCTAGATTCTGTTGCCACCGCCTTTACCCTGAGGCTGAAACAGCGTGGCGCGACCCCCGGCGGGGTTTTCCTGAACAGTCTGGAAGGCCAGCAATTTCGGTTCGAGCTGTTGCTCTCTCTGATTGAGTCCGGTTGCGGGCAGGACGGCGTTACCGTTAACGATCTTGGGACCGGCTATGGCGCCCTGTTTGACTATATTTCGGAATTTTCCGAGCTGCGGGGCGGACATTTTTTCGGCTACGACATTTGTCGCTCGATGGTCCGGCTGTCGCAGTCCCGGATAAAGGATTCCCGGGCCACCTTCATCCTTTCCCCAAGAGCCACCCACAAGGCTGATTATTCCTTTGTTTCCGGCACCTACAACATGAAAAACGATGCCGACGAGGAAACCTGGAAGGCTTACGTCAAGGAAAGCCTTATCGACCTCTGGTCGATGAGCGAACGGGGACTGGCCTTCAACATGCTGGACATATCGGGGCGAGGGCGGACCTCGTGGCTGTTCTACGCCTCATCCGATGAATTCGTCGATTTCTGCGCTCGGGAAATGTCACCAAAGGTCAAGCTTGTCGACAGTGCTCCGCTAAAGGAATGGACCCTGCTGGTCCGGCGATAAGCTTTTCAGGTGTCGCGTTTTTTTAGCCACAGGCTCGATTCATAAGCCCCCGGGGGTAGTTCGATACGCTCTATGAAAGTTCCTTCAAGGGCCTTGCCTAACCGGCTTATCAGATAATGGCTTGACCATTCGATGTCGTATCCCCCGCCCTGGATCAGGATAGCTACCGCAAGTTGTTCGTTATAGGCCCGCCATTCCCATTCGCGGGGATAGTCGTCGGGCAGGAAAATATCATGGATATGGATAAGAACTCCGCCCGGAAGCGTTGGAAGCAGACAGTTCAGCATTAAATCTACGTCGCTTCCCGGCATCAGGATGTGGCTGGAATCGATACTCAGCACATCCCCCGCCTCAAGATCGGAAAATGCAGCCAACCCGGCGGCTTGCAAGGTGACATGCTTTACTTCGATGCCCAGGCTTTCTATGTCCGCGCGGGGATGGGGGTCGATCGCGGTGATCCTGACTTTCAGTCCGGCGTCAAGGGCGGCCCGGGCAAGGAAGCGGGTCGAATGTCCCGAGCCTACTTCGACTATCCGCTTCGGGGCATGGCGCCGTACCATGGCATAGGCCGCCGCCCCGTCAAGGCGAGGAAACCAGTCCTGGTGCCAGCGCGGTGCGGGTGGCGGCTGGTTGCCTATGGCTTGAAGCTCCGGCGCGTAGCCGATAACAGACGAGAGGTGTTCGATAATTTTGTCGCTGGATCTCTCGAACAACGGCTCAAGGGCGCTGTATCCGCCACGCCTGTCTGCACCCGGCACCGCGTCGGCATGTCGATAGGGGATAAAAAAACCCCGCTTGGCAAAACCGGTTACGGTCGCCATGCCCATTATAAAATTTCTTATCCGCCGCCTCAAAATGTCTTTCCCACTGCCTTCTTGTATATGTACAAACAGGACACTATAACCGAAAAAGTATTTTTGGGGTGTAGCTCAATTGGTAGAGCGCCTGACTCTGACTCAGGAGGCTGAAGGTTCGAGTCCTTCCACCCCAGCCATTTTTTTGATTGTAATCCAAGCCATACCAGATGAACAAAACTGATACCGAAGATACCCGGGACTTCGTCCGCGAGATAATCCGCAAGGATCTGGCAGAGGGCCGTATAGAGGCGGTTGTCACCCGCTTTCCGCCGGAGCCGAATGGCTATCTTCACATTGGTCATGCCAAATCCATTTTCCTGAACTTTTCCATAGCCGATGAATTTGGCGGTTGCTGCCATCTTCGCTTTGACGACACCAACCCGATAAAGGAAGAAAAAGAATATATTCAATCAATTCAGGATGATGTTCGCTGGCTGGGCTTTGACTGGGGCGAGCATATATATTTCGCCTCCGACTATTTCGACCGGCTATATCAATGGGCCGAGTATCTGATTGAGGCAGGCGACGCATATGTAGACGATCTTTCGGCGGACGAGATTCGTGCCTGGCGCGGCACCCTGACAAAACCCGGCAGGAATAGCCCCCACCGTCAACGAAGTGTGGACGAAAACCTTGACCTTTTCAGGCGGATGCGGGCGGGTGAATTTGGTGATGGTGAACGGGTGCTGCGGGCTAAAATTGACATGTCGTCAGGCAATATCAACCTGCGTGATCCGGTAATCTACCGGATTCTGCATACCGAGCATCCGCGCACCGGCAATTCCTGGTGTATATATCCGACCTACGATTTTGCTCACGGCCAGTCGGACGCTATCGAAGCCATAACCCATTCTCTTTGCACCCTGGAATTTGCCGATCACCGACCATTGTACGAATGGTTTATCGAACATCTGCCGGTGACATCCAGTCCTCGTCAATATGAATTTTCGCGCCTTAACCTGACCTATACGCCGCTGTCCAAGCGGCTGTTAAGGCAGTTGGTCGAGGAAAATCATGTCAGCGGCTGGGACGATCCCCGGATGCCGACCCTGTCTGGATTGCGTCGACGAGGCGTGCCCGCCGCCGCCGTCCGCGATTTTGTCAAGCGCCTGGGAGTGACCAAAAGCGAAAATGTGATCGAAATGGAGTTCCTTGATCACTGCGTCCGCGAGCTTCTCAACCGGACTGCAGAGAGGCGTATGGCTGTCCTCAATCCACTTAAAGTAACAATAGAAAACTACCCTGATGACAAGACCGAGAATCTTGATGCCGTCAACAATCCAAACGATGAAACCGCAGGCAGTCGAAGCATTCCGTTTTCGCGCCAGCTTTACATCGAAGCCGACGACTTTATGGAGGAGCCGCCGAGGAAATTTTTCCGGCTTGCCCCCGGTCGCGAGGTTCGCCTGCGTTACGCCTACTTTATTACCTGCAAAGAGGTTGTAAAAAACCAGGCGGGAGAGGTTGTTGAACTGATCTGCACCTACGATCCCCTGACCAAAGGCGGCAACTCGGCTGACGGGCGCAAGGTAAAGGCTACCCTGCACTGGGTATCGGCTGCACATGCGATTAAAGCCGAAGTCCGTCTTTACGATCATATGTTGAGCGTGGAAAACCCCGGCCCGGACGATGATTTCGTCGATCTACTTAACCCCGGCTCAATAACTGTACTCGAAAATTGCCGTATGGAACCTGCGCTGGCGGATACCCCGGCAGGGGAAACTGTGCAGTTTGAGCGCCAAGGCTATTTTTGCCCGGACCCAAGTTCGTCGCCCGACAAGCATGTGTTTAACCGCACCATAGCCTTGCGCGATACCAAGATAC
>CAZEFJ010000153.1:0-5315 GCA_964511465.1 uncultured Hyphomicrobiales bacterium | reverse complement strand
GCCGGTTTCGGCATACTGATGTCGCTGATCGACTACAATGAGACCTATTCTTACGGACGGACCTTTTTTGTTGGGCTGCTGAATACTTTACTGGTATCGGTCCTGGGTATCGTATTCGCTACAGTTATCGGTTTTTCCGTCGGTCTGGCGCGACTGTCCAAGAACTGGATGGTTGCCAAAATCGCCGCTGTATATATCGAAACCCTGCGTAACATACCGCTTCTTTTGCAGATTCTATTCTGGTATTTCGCCGTCCTTCAGGTACTTCCCCACCCGCGCCAGAGCATAACAATCGGCAAAAGTTTTTTCCTCAATAACCGGGGACTGTATATGCCCAGGCCGCTGTTTGAGGATGGGTTTGGCGTGGTAACGATAGCCTTTATCATTGCATTTCTGGTGACCTTTATTGTGGTCAGATGGGCCCATCGCCGCCAGGAAGCCACGGGTCAGCAATTTCCGGTTTTTTTTACATCCGTGGGGATATTGTTAGGCTTGCCGCTGTTGGCATTTGTCGCCGCCGGAATGCCCCTGTCCTGGGAAATGCCGGTGCTGAGGGGGTTTAACTTTGCCGGTGGAACGACGATAATTCCGGAATTCATGGCGCTTCTCTGGGCATTATCAACATACACAGCGACCTTCATCGCGGAAACCGTGCGGGCCGGCATCCTATCGGTCAGTCATGGCCAGACCGAAGCGGCACGCGCCCTTGGCATGAAACAAGGGCAGATAATGCGACTGGTGGTTACCCCGCAAGCCCTGCGGGTTATAATACCGCCGTTGACCAGCCAGTATCTTAACCTCGCCAAGAATTCATCACTGGCCACCGCCGTAGGTTATCCCGACCTGGTAAGTGTATTCATGGGAACTACGCTGAACCAGACCGGTCAGGCGGTGGAAATCGTCGCTATGACCATGGCCGTCTATCTGACCATCAGCCTGTCCATATCCAGTTTTATGAACTGGTACAACAAACGCGTCGCCTTGACCGAACGATGAGCCATGTCAGAACATAAATTCATGCCGGATATGCCACCACCACCCAGCACCGTTGGTGCCATCGGGTGGATGCGCAAGAATTTGTTTTCCTCGCCGCTTAATGCCCTGCTGACGATATCGGTCGGCTATCTGGTCTGGATTACGATGGTGCCTACTATCGAGTGGGCGTTTATTAACTCCGACTGGGTCGGAACCGACCAAAGCGCATGTACATCCGGTGGGGCCTGCTGGGTGTTCATCATAAACCGTCTGAATTTATTTATTTATGGTTTCTTCCCGTCATCGGAATACTGGCGGCTGAATGTTCTGTTTCTGCTTATGGGCCTGTTTGTCGCGGCCCTGTTCATCGAAAGTTTTCCCCAACGCCGTCTGGTGCTGCTGTCGGGTCTTTTACTGTTTCCCTTCATCGCCTACGTC
The DNA here is from genome assembly GCA_964511465.1 of uncultured Hyphomicrobiales bacterium. Lineage (GTDB taxonomy): Bacteria > Pseudomonadota > Alphaproteobacteria > Rhodospirillales > 2-02-FULL-58-16 > JAZFTA01. The sequence continues at coordinate 3,902 of CAZEFJ010000153.1, read as the reverse complement.
CTGCTGGCGGGCGGCTCGTTCGGGCTGCTCGAGGTCGAAACCGGCAAGTGGGGTGGGCTGACGCTGACCCTGGTATTGGCTTTTGTCGGGATAGTCGCGGCCCTTCCATTTGGAATACTGCTGGCCCTTGGACGACGCTCGGAAATGCCGGTAATACGCACCATTTGCATCATGTTCATCGAACTGTGGCGCGGTGTACCATTAATTTCGGTACTTTTCATGTCCTCGGTAATGCTGCCCCTGTTCCTCCCCGAGGGGGTCGATTTCAACAAGCTGCTGCGGGCGATGATCGGGATTACAATGTTCCAGTCCGCATACATGGCCGAGGTCGTGCGCGGCGGGCTGCAGGCAATCCCGAAAGGCCAGTACGAGGCGGCCGAAGCGCTTGGATTAAGCTTCTGGAAAAGTATGGGCCTGATCGTTATGCCGCAGGCCCTGAAACTGGTAATCCCGGGTATCGTCAATACCTTTATCGCGCTGTTCAAGGACACTACGCTGGTGATGATAATCGGCCTGTTCGATATTCTCTCGGCCGTCCAGTCGGCGATAACCGACCCCGCATGGCGCAATGTTTCGATCGAAGGATATATCTTCGCGGCCCTCTGTTTCTGGGTCTTTTGTTTCGGCATGTCGCGGTATAGCCAGGCCCTGGAACGCAAGCTTTATACCGGCCATAAACGTTAGATCATGTTCAGATAACACGGGTGTAAAAGATGACCGAATCAGAAGAAACCGTTATTCACATCAAGGACATGAACAAATGGTACGGTGAATTCCATGTGCTGAAGAACATCAATATTGATGTCAAACAGGGCGAACGTATAGTTGTCTGCGGCCCATCCGGGTCAGGCAAGTCAACCATGATACGATGCATAAACCGGCTTGAGGAACACCAACAGGGACAGATAATCGTCAACGGGGTAGAGCTTACCAGCGATCTTAAGAATATCGAACTGGTCCGCCGGGAAGTCGGCATGGTGTTCCAGCATTTTAATCTTTTCCCTCACCTGACGGTGCTGGAAAATCTGACCCTGGCCCCTATATGGGTGCGCAAGGAACCCAGGCGGGAAGCCGAGGAAGCCGCGATGAAGTACCTGGAACGGGTCAAAATTCCCGAACAGGCGGATAAATTTCCCGGCCAGCTTTCCGGTGGCCAGCAACAGCGCGTCGCCATCGCCCGCTCGCTGTGCATGAATCCCAAGATCATGCTGTTCGATGAGCCGACCTCGGCGCTCGACCCGGAAATGATAAAAGAGGTTCTTGATGTTATGATCGAGTTGGCCGAAGAAGGAATGACAATGATTGTCGTCACCCACGAGATGGGCTTTGCCAAGACCGTCGCCAACCGGGTCATTTTCATGGATGTCGGCGAAATCATAGAGGAGAACGAGCCCAATGAATTCTTCGACAATCCGCAAAACGACCGGACCAAACTGTTCCTGAGCCAAATCCTGGCCCATTAGACTGGTACCGGAACAAGAGAAGGACAAATAAACATGCCCCCTCTCAATCTAAAGGAACGCGCCGAAAAGACGGCCCGGGAAATTCAGAAGATCATAGCCTCATCCACCGATGAAACTTCTGAAAAGGTTGCCGCATCAATCGAAGCGGCGATCATCAATGCCCTGGTGGAGGAACGCCAACGTTGTGCCAGCGTCGCATTTCATTGCTGTTCCGAAGACCAGGACAAGGCGCATAAGGTGGCCGAGGAAATACGCCTGGTTAAATCGCTACTGATCACCAACCTGTCGAGCATGCGCTAAGGTTCAGGTTTCGCCCTTTATTTTTGCGTAGGCGTCGAGCAGGGGCTGATCGTCCGAGGGGTTAAGCATTTGCTGCAGACCCGGAAGAAATCCCATTTCTTCTTTCTGGATATGGAATATCTCACGCTCTGCCATCTCCGTTCCCAGGGCATGGAACTGGCGCCACGTATCTTCGCTGAAACCATTCTCCAGCGCTTCTTCAAGCTGTTTTCTAAGGCTAATGGCAAGCGGCCTGATCGCGTCATGCTCATCCTTCAGCATATCCGCTATTCCTTCGCCGCCCATACCCATAAAACGCGGAAACAGGTGCTTTTCCTCAAAATCATAGTGATGATCAATCTCCGTTTCCATTATGTCACGCAACTCGACAAGAAGCTCTTTGGCCGCCGTATCGTCCGAACCCGGCATCTGGTCCGGACCATGTTTTTCAAAAAAGCCCTCCAGGCGTTCAAGGAGGCCGACCATTTTCAAGTGTTCCTCATTCAGGATTTGGAGAATTCTCAGTGATAAAGGTTGCATAATTAAACTCGTTCCATTGATTGTTACGGTTGATTAGTAGCTACTCGACGGGCCCGCATACGCATAAGCACGCCTATGGCGAACCACAGAAAGGCCGCAGATCCGACCACACCTGAAAGCCCGCCGATCAGAATCAAAGTCCCCTGCTCGGTAATAATGCCGACACCGACAAGGGCCAACGCGACAAAGTGGCATACGGAATTTACCTTTAACGGTGACTCTTTCGCCATTTCCGACAGTCGCGGCGGCTTGGACCCGACCTTGCTGGCATTCATCGCCGCCAGAAATGGAATAATCCGCTGAAGAATGCCCAGCAGAAATGTCAACAGCCAGCCATAAAGGGCAATAAATACGAAAAGCACGCCGCCGCTGTCGCCAAGCAGTCCGGTCGCCGCCATCGCCCCGACAATCAGGCTTACCGGCAGGAATGCCCAGGCCACACGAACCATCACGAAAGACAGTCCATGATGCTTGCGCATGCCGCTCCTCAAGGACCGTTCCATGTTCCAGATATGCCAGCCCGAAGCACCGGATGCGACAACGGCCGCGGCGGCAACAACGGCGTAGTTGACGACCAGCGCCGCACCAACCGCGACTAAAAGCGACGCCACGGATAATACGAACAGTGCGATAGCGGGCTTCTCTTTCGGGGCCGCAGAGAGGGCGAACATGGGAACCAGAAGATTACTGTAACCAAACGCCAGCATCCCCATGAAGCCGTACACAGCAAGTACTATATGGGCCAGCATAACCCCGTCATGGTCATCCAGGAATCCATGTCTCATATCGGCAATCAGAACAAAACCAATTGCCATAACCGCCAACAATGAGAGCAACGAGGCCCACACATGCAATACGGTCACACGCAGTCCATGGCTTTTTAAAAGAATGCCCGACACCATCACGACAAAAATAATCAGCCCCAGGATAACCAGAATGGCACCAACTGCAATCAGGTGGTGAATACCGTAGGCAAATCCGGCAATCAGCAGTATTACCCCCGGTATATATAACCATGAAGCAAGCCGACACGGCCATAAAGCCATCAGCGATACACCGGTTGCTACCGGCAACAACTGAAAAGACGCCCCTATTGCAGTCATAACCAAAACGCCAAGGGTCAGGGCATGTACTGCGGCAAGCTCAAGCCCCATACCGCCTACGGAATCGGCGATATCGTCCGCCGCGGCGGCAAGCAAGACCCATGTCAAAACGTGGAAAACGCTTGCCGCGATAAAAAAACGGTATGGCACGGAAACCGGCAACAGCCTGCTCTGCGCCCCCATCAATATAGTGCCGGGGAATTGCATAGCGAACGACTAGCTTATTTCAGGTGGTCTCATCCTTGACTAATCGCAAGCGAACCTCACCCGGCGGAGAGGAAATACGCTCGCAGCCCCAACCTCTTTGTTCCAGTTCCGGATAAAGGAACAGCGGATCGCGATCTATTATGACGATCACCCCGTCACCGACATCGTTGCTTTCGACTAGCTTTATTATCGCGACCAGGGGCTGCGGCGGTTCCAGGCGGCGCACGTCTATATGGGTGAACCCGTCCTCGGTCCAAACCGGAATACCGTCCACAGATGTTGTATTTGCGCCAGACATATTGGCCACCAT
>CAZEFJ010000152.1:0-5426 GCA_964511465.1 uncultured Hyphomicrobiales bacterium | reverse complement strand
TATATCCATATCGGCCAACAGGCGACGACCCTGTCCGGCGGCGAGGCGCAACGGGTCAAACTGGCCAAGGAACTGTCACGAAGAGCCACCGGGAAAACCCTGTATATACTTGACGAGCCGACCACCGGGCTGCACTTCGCCGATGTTGAAAAGCTGCTGGAAGTGCTTCATTCGATGGTCGATGCCGGCAACACGGTGGTCGTCATCGAACATAATCTGGAAATTATAAAAACCGCCGACTGGATCATCGACCTGGGCCCGGAAGGCGGCGACAAGGGCGGTAAAGTGGTTGCCGAAGGAACCCCGGAGGACGTGGCCAGAGTAAAAAAGAGCTTTACCGGAAAGTATTTAAAGCCCTACCTCTCACGTTTCGAAATAGCTGATTAATATGCCCGGATCACCCTATTTTGGTGGGCAGGTTTTCCTTGTACCAACGTTTCATCCCGCCTTTTACCACCAGCACCCTTTCCATTCCCGCTTTTTTCAGTATTCGGGATGCACCCGGCGCGTGTACACCTGACTGGCAAATAACGACTACGACATGGCCTCTATAGTTTTCCAGTTCATATTCTATCTCCTTGATTCTTCCCCGCAGGTCCCAGGACGGAATATTAACTGCACCGGGGACATGGCCACGTTGGTCGCCAAAATGTTCGGGGGCTCTGACGTCCAGCACGACGACGTCTTCTCCCGAAGAAATCAGAGTATTCAATTCATCTGGACTGATTAACGCTATCTTCGAAACCACGGATGGGAAATAAATGGAGACCAACAGGATGACCAGAAACACTCCGGTCAGCAGAACCATTGATAAAAGCAGTGTTGTCAAAGATACTTCTCCTAGCCCATTGCACAAATGTGCCCCCCTGTATAACTGTTCCTGAGATATGAGCAACAGCACTTTTAGGAAAGTTCACATTATCGGCGGCGGCCTCGCCGGGGCTGAAGCGGCCTGGCAGTTGGCACGGGCCGGAGTTAACGCGGTAATCCACGAGATGCGCCCCGGACGCACTACCGAGGCGCATGTTAGCGGGGGACTCGCCGAGCTGGTATGCTCCAACTCATTACGTTCGGATGATCCTCAAACCAGCGCAGTCGGTATGCTGCACCGTGAAATGCGCCGTCTTAATTCGCTTATACTTGGCTGTGCCGACGCCAACCGGGTTCCGGCAGGTTCCGCACTGGCGGTCGACCGCGACGGATTTAGCCGATCCGTCGAAGAGGCGCTTGAGACAGATCCGATGGTAACCATAAAACGCCACGAAATTACCGAAATCCCGGAAGACTGGGATTGCGTAATAATTGCAACCGGACCGCTGACGTCGCCCGCCATGAGCGAAAGCATCAAGCGGCTTACCGGCGCCGCAGAGTTGGCCTTCTTCGACGCGATAGCACCTATCGTAATCAAGGACAGCATCGATTTTGACAAGGCATGGTTTCAGTCGCGATATGACAAGGGCGAAGGTAAAGACTATATAAACTGCCCCCTCGACGGCAATCAGTATCAGGCATTTATCGACGCCCTGATAGATGCCGACAGAGTGGAATTTAAAGACTGGGAAAAAAATACCCCTTATTTCGAGGGATGCCTGCCGATCGAAATAATGGCGAAGAGAGGCCCCAGAAGCCTTTCATTCGGCCCGATGAAGCCGGTCGGGCTGACCAATCCCCATGCCCCAAAGTTTAAACCGGCGGCGGTCGTCCAGTTGCGCCAGGACAACGCGCTGGGAACCCTTTACAATATGGTCGGATTTCAGACCAAGCTTACCCACGCCAACCAGAAACGAATTTTCACCACCATCCCGGGCCTTGAAAATGCCGAGTTTGCCCGCCTTGGCGGCATCCATCGAAACACCTTCATTAACTCTCCGAAACTATTAGACAAAACCCTGGCCTTGAAACTGCGGCCGCAGTTAAGGTTTGCCGGGCAGATTACCGGCTGCGAGGGTTATGTGGAAAGTGCCGCCATGGGCTTGCTGGCCGGACGCTTTGCGGCGGCTGAAATGCTGGCGAAGACACTGCAAACGCCGCCGCCTGAAACGGCGTTGGGGGCTTTGCTGGACCACGTAACCGGCGGTGCCGAAGAAGACAGCTTTCAGCCGATGAAGGCCAATTTCGGCCTGTTCCCGCCGCTTGAACAAACCAATGAAAAGGGCCGCCCGCCGAGAGGCCGGGAAAAAAAGGAAGCTATTTCCGCCCGGGCACGGGAAAGTCTGGACCGATGGTTAGACGGCGAACAATAGATAAATTCGTAATAACACGCTATCTTGATAGACAGTGAATTTACCCAATCACGCGGGAACAGGTGGGAATGGCTAGTATAATAATATATGTAGGCGTGGTTTCAGGGCCGTTGCGTAAGATATTGTCCACCACGTTTATGGCAGTCCTGATACTAGCGTCTATTGCGCTGAAAAGCGTGGTTATGGCCCAGCAACCGCCGACCAATAACAATATAGCCGAAGCCACCGACAAACTGTTCAAAGCGATTCAGAATAATAATCTTTCCGGGGTGCGCACCGCGATTGCAATTGGCGCGAACACCGCTGCGATCAATGAATGGGGAATGACGGCTGCCGATCTGGCGGTTGAAAAGGGATATTTCGATATCGCCCATTTTCTTCTTTCGGTGCGAAATATGCGCAGCTCGGAATCAAATGAAGCGCCGCTCAGCCCATCAAAAAAGTTACAGCCCTCCATACCGGCAGGAAAAACGCCTCCAGCCGTAAAAAATCAGAGAACCGTCCCGGTAAGGCAAGTCCCGGCGGAAACGGAAAAGCCACCAACGCCATGGCCCGCCGACAAACCCAATCCGTTCGACCCTAATACTGCGGTTGCGGGAAGCAGCTTACCGATAATAGGCAAAGTCAAGGAAGCCGCCCGACACTCTGCCCTGCCATCCAAAAAAATAAGCGGCTTTCCCACCGCGCCCAAGCGCCTCGCCGCACCGATAACTAAATCCGTTTCCGCGAATGCCTCATATGCGAAACAGGGAACCCCGACAAACGCGGCAAGCACACCCGTTGCTGTCCCGAAACAATCGGGGTTTTTTGGGCGGGTTATTGACTCCGTCATTCCCGATTGGATCAAGGGTGATAACGAAACCGATGCCTCCACCCCGGCCCCGGACATCAGCATTGCCGGACCGGCGACGCAGGCTCCTGCACCAGTCAAGGCTGTTGCCCCCCCTCCTCCTGCTCCGATTATGGCTAAGGTTAAGGCCCCTTCCAAGACGGCGGTCCCGGTTAAGGCTAAAGTTGCGGCCCCCGCTCCTGCTCCTACTCCGGCGGCTCCGGTTCCCCCAACCCCGGCTCGGACTCCTGCCCCGGCGGCTCCAACTCCCCTAGCCACGGACCGGGCTCCGGCCTCGGCGGCTCCTGCTCGGGCCACGGCTACCCGCGACAACAAAATCGAACCCCAGCCAAAACCGCTGAAGGCCGAAATACGACAGCCTGAAGCAGCCCCCGCAAAAATCTCCAGATCACCTAAACCAGCCACTCAACCACAGGCCGACAAGGCCGAGGCGGCCAAGGGAAACACCAGTATTTTTGATAAGTTGAGCAACCTTCTGTTGTCCGATAAATATGACGCCAAGCCCAATGTGGCAAAGGGGACAACCAAGGTCGTAAGCAAAATACCACCACCCCCGGCAAAACCTGCGAAAACAGCCAGCCCGCCAACCAATTACCTTTCCGGGGTTGAACTGGCTATTGGAGAATCGGCAAGGCTGGGCCAACCCCTGAAGCCAAAAAAATTGTCACTGATAAAAAAACCAAGGGCCTCAAGAACGATGGCCGACTGTATAAGGAAAAAACAGGGATCACTTGCCTTTTGCATCGAAGCCGTAAACTGGCCGGAAAAAATAAAGTCATATTTTACAGTTAACAGCGTTATCTATCGGGGGAAGAAAACCGTTGTCAGGTACGACAATGGCATCGCTACTTTTTTCCATACTCTTTTTCCCTCCCAATCATTCAAGGTCGTCACCTCGTATTATCAACGCATTCTCGGGCCGCCATCAAACATATGGAAACGCAGCATCGCACCATTGGCGGCACCACGCCGGGAAAATCCAACCTATATATGGAAAAGCATAAACCCTGTAACCAAACAGGTAACAAGCCTGGAAATACGCAAATTTGACGACGCCAGGGGTGGCTTTCCCGACACCTCTAATGGAGTAATCATGTTGTATGGTGATTCTTCGCTACCGGTTTTCCCGCAGCTATCCGTAGTTGAAACAATGCTGATAAATTCCAATGCCAGGTTAAAATAAAATATTCCCCCTTTAAATCCCTGCGACAAGTGCATATCTGCAAGAAAGTTAATTTATCAAACCAAAATTTTGAAGAGGCTAAAATGGCTTTTGAACTACCGACACTTCCCTTCGCCGCCGACGCACTGGAGCCGCATATAAGCGCCAATACGCTTGGCTTCCATCATGGCAAACACCATAATGCATACGTTACAAACCTGAATAATCTTGTCGGAGAAAGCTCTTCAAGCCTTGAGGATATTATCCGGGAAACTTCGGGCGATGAAGCCAAAGCCGGTATATTCAACAACGCCGCACAGGTTTGGAATCACAGTTTTTACTGGAATTCAATGAAACCCGGTGGCGGCGGCGCCCCGTCAGGCGAACTGGCTGAGCGGATAAATGCCTCCTTCGGCTCTTATGATAAATTCAGGGACGATTTCAAAACCGCCGCCGTCGGGCAGTTCGGCAGTGGTTGGGCATGGCTGGTAGTTGATGGTGACGGAGTGAAAATCGTCAAGACAGCAAACGCTGACACCCCGATAGCCCACTCTCAGGTTCCGCTTGTCACCTGCGACGTATGGGAACACGCCTATTACTTGGATTTCCAGAACCGGCGGCCGGACTATGTCCAGACATTCCTTGACCATCTGGTAAACTGGGATTTTGCGGCGGCTAATCTGGGATAAGCCTCAGGTGTTTTCGTTGCATACGGAAACACCCAAAGGCCGCAAGGCGGCCCGCCGGTTATCCGGCGCGCCCGCGCTTCAACTCGATGCCGTGAGCGACAAAGAAAATAGAGTGTTTTCGTTGCACACGGAAACGCCCTATTCGACCGCAATCAGGGCAACGGCGATGGCACGATCTTCGGACATCACGACATTGTAGGTCCGACACGCCGCGCCGGTGTCCATCCATTCAAGCGATATCCCGATATCCGACAGGGCACCGTCAAGGCCCTTTGGCGGTGCCACGAACCTGGCCCCGCAACCAACGAACAGAATTTCCGGGCGCGGCTTGGCGGATATTGCGGCGCTTAGTGATTCGAGGTTAACCGCGCTCGGATCATTAACCCGCCAGGCAACGACATTATCCGAAATAATCAGAACCGAGCCGCCATAAACCTCGCCACCTATCCTGAAACGGTGATCACCATAGCCGTGAATAAACG
>CAZEFJ010000151.1:0-5430 GCA_964511465.1 uncultured Hyphomicrobiales bacterium | reverse complement strand
CTGGGTTCGCGCCAGGGCCGAGACAATACCGCTGGTCACGGTTTGGCCAACTCCGAACGGGTTGCCGATGGCCAGCACCAGGTCCCCGACCTCAAGCTGGTCGGAATCGTGGAATTTAAGGAACGGCAAGGCCTCGCCACCGGTATCTATACGCAGTACGGCAAGGTCCGTTTTTTCATCAACGCCGACCACCACCGCGCCAAACTCGCGCCGATCCGCCAGCACAACGGTAATTTGGTCGGCCCCGTCAATAACGTGGTTGTTGGTGACAATCAGGCCGTCCGCCTTGACTATAACCCCCGAGCCGAGAGAATTCTGAACCCTGTTGCGGGGAGTCGGCGAGCCCAAAAAAGGACCATTGCCAAAAAACCGGCTAAAAAACGGATCATTGAAAAGACGTGGAACCCGGCGAGGTCGCAGGGTCTTGGAAGAATAAATATTAACCACGGCCGGAGCCGATTTTTTTACCAGCGGGGCGAATGAAAGCTGTATCTGCTGGTTGGATGTGGGTAATGTTTTGCCCGCCGCGGCAGTTGGCGACATGGTGCCTGACAGAACCGCAAAAACTGTGGCAACCAACCAAAACCGTCGAAATGAAAAATGCATTACAATTCCCTTTAGCCGCAATACTGGTTTACCATCCCACCCGAACATTACAGACGCCGACATAATCTATATTTTGGAGTGTCCATGTGACTAATACTATTTTAATCGAAGTCGCGCCGGGCGAATTGATCGACAAGATAACGATTCTTGAAATAAAGTCCGAGCGCATTGATGAGCCAGCAAAACGTGCCAATGTCAGAATTGAGCTTGAAGCCATTACCGCAACCCGGGACAAGTCCGTACCGCAGTCGATAGAACTAGACGAGCTGAGCGACGAGTTAAAGAAAATAAACATCAAGCTATGGGAGATAGAAGACGATATCCGTAATTGCGAACGCAATAAGGACTTCGGCCCCGAATTTGTCAGGTTGGCCAGGTCCGTCTACGTCACCAACGACATTCGCGCCAGCCTGAAACGTGACATAAACAAGCTTTTGGGCTCACGACTGATTGAGGAAAAGTCATACGCAGGGTATTAATATCTCAAATTACCGTCCGGCGTTATAAGGGGGAACAACGTTAATGAAAAAAGTAGCTGTATTATTTGCCGTTTTTGTCTTTGCTGTACGTGTCGGCGGGGCGCAGGCGGCAGAGCCGCTGGTCAATGTCGACTGGGTTAAAAGTAATATTGGAAAGCCGGGTATCGTCTTTCTCGACGTTCGCGGAAAATTGGGCGGCGCATCCAGAGCGGACTATATGTCCGCCCATATTCCCGGTGCGGTATGGAGCAATTACCTAAAGGACGGCTGGCGGATCAAGGATAAGGCGGGAACCATCGGGCAGTTGCCACCGGTTGCCGACCTTGAAAAACTTATCGGTGGGCTTGGGATCGGCAACAACGATCATGTTGTGATAATTCCGGTCGGCAAGACATCACTCGATATGGGCACCGCCACCCGCATATATTGGACATTCAAGACCCTGGGCCATGATGACGTGTCCATCCTCAATGGTGGGATGAACGCCTATACCAGAGATATCGACGCCAACACCGGCAAGCCATTAAACCCACTCGAAGCCGGAGAGATTAAAATATCGGCCAAAACCTTTAAGGGGAGCCTCAGAAAACAGATGCTTGTTTCCAAGGAGAGCGTAATCAAGGCCTCCCTGGACAAAGGCGTATTAATCGACAACAGGCCGAACAAACAGTTCCTCGGAATCAGCAAGCACAGCATGGCAAAGCGTTACGGAACCATTCCCAACGCGATAAACCTGCCCGAAAAGCTGCTTACCGATAACGGTATGATCCCGGATCAGGCTTCGCTGAAAAACCTCTACAATATGGCAGGTGTTCCCACTTCCGGGCCGCAGATAAGCTTTTGCAATACCGGTCATTGGGCCAGCCTGGGATGGTTTGTCTCACACGAACTTTTCGGCGATAAACAGGCCAAAATGTATGACGGCTCAATGGTCGAATGGACCGCGGACAGCAGCCTTCCCGTGCAGGTCGCAGTCCAGAAGTAATCCGCCGCAACTATGATCCGCCCTGGAAGAACCCGACAATCATAATGTGAATTATGTTGTCGGGATCGCCGTAGATAATCTTTGCCGTCATCACCATGGAAACCACGACCAGCAAAGGGCGGATCAGCCCGGTGCCGTGGGTAATCGCCATCAAGGCACCCAGGCGGGCACCGACCAACTGCCCCGCGGCCATAATCAGGGCGTATACCCACACCACATGCCCGGCGGCTGCGAAAAACAGCAGCGAGGCAAAATTTGAGGTGAAATTTACTACCTTGGTATGCGCCGTTGCCTTTAGCGTGCTGAAACCCATCAGCATGACGAACATAACCGCCCAAAGCGAGCCCGCACCGGGACCGAAAAATCCGTCATAAAACCCAAGTGCCGGGCCGAAGATCAGATAAAAAGTTGTCGGTGATAAAATATTGTGACGTTCAACATCGCCGGTACGCGGGCCAAACATGAAATAAAGGGCCGCCGCGATCAGCAGGAAGGGAATGACCTGGATCAGAATATCCGAGTGAATAACCTGTGCCGCCATGGTTCCGGCGGCTGATCCGACAAATGTCAGGACGATGGCAAGCTTCATATTGCCCGGCATCACGTGCCCCTTGCGGGCATAGGTAACGGTTGCGGTAAATGAGCCGAATACCGCCTGCGCCTTGTTGGTAGCCAACGTCTGCAAAGGTGTTAGCCCCATCGCCAATAGCGCCGGAAGCGAGATCAGACCGCCCCCACCGGCAATCGAATCGACAAAACCCCCGGCGGTGCCGATGATGAACAGCATAAACGCGAATTCAAGGGTTAATGTTTCCACCACATTAATGGGCTAAAGGCCGTAATACCGACGGTACCATTCGACAAAGCGGGGAACCCCCTCGCGGATCGAGGTCTTTGGCTCAAAGCCAAAGTCCCTGCGGGTGTCCGAAATATCGGCATAGGTTTCCTTGACGTCCCCCGGCTGCATCGGCAGAAACTCAATCTCGGCCTTCATACCGATGGTTTCCTCGATCACGGCAATATAGTCCATAAGCTTTTCGGAACGATGGTTGCCGATATTGTAGACCCGGTGCGGCGGCGCCTCGGCGTCCTTTTCTGGTGGATTGTCAAGACACCCAAGCAACCCGCTTACGATGTCGTCGATATAGGTAAAATCGCGGCGCATATCCCCGTGGTTGAATACCTGAATGGGTTCTCCGGCAAGGATCTTTTTGACAAAAATGAAGGCCGCCATGTCGGGCCGACCCCAAGGTCCGTAAACGGTGAAAAACCGCAATCCGGTCTGAGGCAAACGATAAAGACTGCTATAGGAATAGCTTATAGCTTCACCCGCCTTCTTGGTCGCGGCGTAAAGAGAAAGCGGACGATCAACCCTATCCGCAGTTGAAAACGGCAATTTCTCATTCGCGCCGTAAACCGATGACGAGGATGCATATACCAGGTGCTCAAGGCTTTGTAATCGCCTGCAGGCTTCAAGAATAACCAGATGCCCTTCCACGTTGGAGCGGGTATAGGCGTGAGGATTTGTCAGCGAATAGCGGACTCCGGCCTGGGCCGCCAGATGCACCACACCGGTTATCCCGGGATGATCGTCAACAACCGAGCCGACAGCATCACGATCCGATATATCGAGGTGTCTGAATTCGAATCCGTCTTTCGCGCCAAGTATCTCGAGGCGGGCCCGCTTTAGCCCGACATCGTAATAGTCGTTCAGATTATCGACACCGATAACCCGTTGACCGCGCTCAAGAAGCGCCAATGATGTATTAAAGCCGATAAATCCGGCGCTTCCGGTAACCAGTACGGTCATGACTGAATGTATCTCATCTTATTTTGGCTACCGGCAAAAGATTGGGCGTCCCGGGAGTGCCGAAGGGAACACCAGCGGTGATTACCAGCCCGTCTCCAACCCCGGCGAACCCCTCTCTTTTGGCAACCGCCTTGGCCTTGAGAACCATCTCCCTGAAATTGTGCAGGGTCGGGGTTGTCGCCGAATGAACGCCCCAGGCAAGAGCCAGTTTTCGGGCCGTCAGAATGTTCGGGGTAAGACCAAGTATCGGAACAGTCGGACGTTCGCGGGCGGCCCGCAAGGTGGTCGAACCGCTGGTCGAGAAGGTAACTATGGCGGCCGCCGAAATAGTTTCCGCGACCTGCCGGGCGGCAGTGGTTATGGCGTCTGCGGAGGTCGCCTTTGGCTGCTGATGTTCGGCATCAAGAATCTTGCGGCACATGGGGTCTCGCTCTACCCGCTGGATTATCCGGTCCATCATTGCCACGGAATCCTCGGCATAATCACCGACCGCGGTCTCCGCCGACAGCATCACCGCATCGGCTCCATCGTAAATTGCGGTAGCCACATCGGACGCCTCGGCCCTGGTAGGACGCGGAGAATTGACCATGGAATCGAGCATCTGGGTCGCCACCACCACCGGCTTGCCCAATTGACGACAGGCCAGAATAATCCGTTTCTGCAGGATGGGTACATCTTCCGGGGGAACCTCTACACCAAGGTCGCCCCGCGCCACCATCACCGCGTCGGACAGGGCGACGATTTCATCCAGGTGGTCAATCGCCTGTGGCTTTTCCAGTTTGGCCATGACCGCCGCCCGGCCATCAACAATTTTTTGAACACGAGCGACATCATCCGCCCGCTGGACAAAGGAAAGGGCGATGAAATCAACCCCAAGTCCCAGGGCGAAACGCAGATCCCTGTGGTCCTTGCGGGTCAACGGCGAAAGATCAAGGGCCGCGTCGGGTACGTTAACCCCCTTGTTGTCCGATAGAATGCCACCGTTTATGACTTCCGTTTCGGCAAAGTCGGCACCGCACCTTACCACCCCAAGACGGATGTTTCCGTCGTCCAGCAAAAGCTCGAATCCGGGCTTAAGGGCCGCGAATATTTGCGGGTGGTGAAGCGGTGCCCGATTGACACTGCCCATGCTTTTCGAAAGATCAAGGCGGAAGGGACTGCCGTTCTCCAGCTTGACCTTGCCTTGCTCAAATCTGCCTACTCTCAGCTTTGGCCCCTGCATGTCAGCGATAATGCCGACCGGGCGGCTAAATTTATTTTCAAGTTTGCGGATGTAATTGAAAACCTGCTCGTGATCGCCATGCGTGCCGTGAGAAAAATTAAGGCGAAAAACATCGGCCCCCGCCACGAACAGTCGGGAGATCGCGGCCTGGCTTGATGATACCGGACCGATGGTAGCTATTATCTTGGCGTTGCGACGGCGTCTCATGCCCTGAACATAGGAAGATCGACGGGCCGGGGCCAGAATATTCTCCCGATAGCCGGAACATATAGACAAAAATATTCTGGACCATCCTCCAATATTAACGGAGATTAAAGGGCGCTATAAA
>CAZEFJ010000150.1:0-5558 GCA_964511465.1 uncultured Hyphomicrobiales bacterium | reverse complement strand
TCCGAACGTCTCCCCTCTCTTATTGTTATCTCCGTAATCGTTGTCGGCATTGGAGTGTTTGTTTCGCGCCTTTCGACATCCGACGGCAATAACGTCACCGTTGATGTAAAGATTCCTGATCTTTCCAGCGAGGCATTGCTGGGCAAGGTCGCCTTTGATGCGAACTGCGCCCGATGCCATGGAGAAAACGGGAGCGGCAGTAAAAATGGGCCTCCTCTGGTTTATGATACTTACAACCCCGGCCACCATAGTGACGAGGCCTTCTTTCTGGCCGCAAAGCTTGGGGTCAGGCGCCACCACTGGAACTTTGGCAACATGCCCCCCCGGCCTGAGGTTACAAAGAGTGAAATAACCTCCATAGTCAGATATATCCGTGAATTGCAGGAGGCCAACGGAATCTTCTTCAAGAAACACAGAATGTAGACTTAAAGGATAATTTTACCCGCCGGAATGTGCCGGAATGTGCCGGAATATGAATGAGCGGGGGTCTATGGGGAAGCCTTGCGTCTTTCCGTTTTATCTAGATAGAACTCCGCCGGTCAAACCGCGCAACCGCTCCCTCCGCCACCGCCTTGCCGTGGGCGTATGAACATCCCCTTATCCGAAAGCGGCGCATGAACGTTGCTTTGCCACCCGCCTATCGAGGAAAACTCTGACGACAAGATCAGATCGGCGGGAACCCTTTCCCACTGAACATCTTTAACCGTGTCAAAGAACAGTGCCGTCTCGATATATTCCCGCGGGTACCACAGGCCATTTGCGATCTTGGCCAACTTCATGATGCTTTCCTGATTTTGCCCGCTTGATGCTGCCATCTCAATCAGACCGAGCATCGCGGATCCATGATTGCAGTCCTGAAAAAAGGCTGAATTTCCGCAACAAGGGCGAAATATGTTTTCTGCGGTACTGCGGGCAAGGGATGACTGCACGGATGACAGGGACACCGCCTCCACCTTGTTGAAGTAGGCCGCTCCGTTACCCTCACGGCCAAGCGTCCAGCCGCCCGTACTGGCGAAATTAGGCAAGTCGGAACCATTGATCGGGCTGTCGTCGTTGAACGCGGCCTTTGTCGCCAAGCCGACCGGCCACAACAAATTAAGATTAAAGGAAGCGTTATCGACCGAGAGAACCAGCTCTTGCGGCTTTCCCTCCAGGACAAGCGACACCCATTCAGGAACAGGGCCACGATTTTTATAAGCCTCGAGAAATTTTTCGGGATCGATGGCCCCGGCTTCCACCAGTCTGGCAACCGGTTCGCCAAGATCAAGACCGGTCGGAATCGGCCCCGACGGCATAACCGAATCAACCGCCCGCCGCAACGGCGCACCTTCAACGTAGGACATAAATTTTGGGGTTAGTAATCCCAGCCCATAGGCCCCGCCAAGAGCAGTCGCCCAGCCTAAAACCCGCCGTCTCGTTACTTTTTCCATCCGGATTTTTCCATTCAAAACACTTCGCATGGCAGACTATGCCAAAATGATTTTGGCCAAAGACAACCGCCCCGCTACCAAGGTCATCATAGATACCATAATTAGCCTGAAAATTACACAAATTCCCTGGTGTCATGTTGACAATCAGGTTGTAATTTATATCTGGTATCTGACAAACACTGTTACAATCTTCTGCTTCTCCAGACAAATTTGGGCAACAATTTTCTGTTAAAAAATAAGCTGTTAGGAGATTAGAGTTAATTACAGTTCGGGAGAACCTGAGATGATCGAGAGAATTGCATCAAGCCTGCCGATACAGGAACGTCCACCAGGTGTCGCCACGCCTGTTACGGAAGGCAACGGTTTTGCCGAAGAACTGGCGGTGGCGACCAAGGCGGATAAACCAAAAGATCAAGCCGATGATCCCAAGGAAAACGGGAAGAACGGCTGCTGCGGCAATGACAATAATGATAAAAATTCGGCACTCAACAAGCCGTTATCATCAGGCCAGGGAGCCGAATGAGAAGAGAGACCAACCGATGAAGCGGTAACTGTAGGAGGGCATGCGTCTCTTCATGCACGATGACCATGGCGAACAATATCCCTATCGATGACGGCCCGGACATTTCCCGGCCGGTAAAGACCCCGCCCAGAGTTTCGTTATATGCCCTGGGGATCAGCCTGGGGCTGTTATTCGCCATTTCCTTTGTACTGTGCGTCTTATTCGACCTGCTGTTCCCGGAATATGCGATGAACCGGGTATGGGCCCCTCTGTTGCCTGGCTTTAGCTGGTTGAGCTGGCCCGGTTTCCTGATCGGCCTGGCCGAGAGTTTCGCCTACGGCTGGTATGTCGCAGTAATCTTCGTCCCCCTGTTCAATTTCTTCTCATCCCGATCCACCAAGGCCGCCCAATCATGAATTGACCATCGGAGGAACCCGCCATGTTGTTGTCCCGTTTGCTTGAAAGAGTTGTTCATATCGGCACAATCAGGATCATCGACGCCGACGGCAAAGAGCATGTGTACACCGGCAGCGATAATCCCGAAGTGACCATTCGTCTCCGTGACAAGTCTCTGCACCGCAAACTGTTCTTCAATCCGTGCCTTTACATCGGCGAAGCCTACATGGACGGCACCCTGACCATCGAGAAGGGAACGCTGCTGGATTTCCTTGGAATTGTGGCAAGGAATCTCATGTTGACCAAAAATATTCCCATGTATTCGACATACCAGCGGATATCCTGCATGTTCCGCTTCTGGCAGCAGTACAATCCGATTAGCCGGGCCCGAGCCCATGCGGCCAGCCATTACGACCTTTCAAACCGGCTTTACAGTCTATTTCTTGATCAGGACATGCAATATTCCTGCGCTTATTACAATAATCCCGACGACAGCCTGGAAACGGCACAGGCCAACAAGCAGCGCCATCTGGCGGCAAAACTTCTTCTTCAGCCCGGCCAGCGTATTCTCGACATCGGATCGGGATGGGGCGGCATGGCGCTCTATCTCGCCAAAGCCGGAGGAGGTCAGGTAACCGGATTAACCCTGTCGGAGGAACAGCTAAAGGACGCCCGGCGGCGTGCCGCCGAGGCTGGATTAAGCGAAAATGTCCAATTTCACCTTCGCGATTACCGCGAGGAAAGCGGAAAATTCGACCGCATCGTTTCGGTCGGCATGTTCGAACATGTAGGGGTCAACTACTATCGGGATTTTTTCGCCAAGGTAAGCGAGCTGTTGACCGATGACGGTATCTGCGTTCTCCATTCGATTGGTCGCATGGGTGGCCCGTCCTCGACCTGCGCCTGGCTACGTAAATATATTTTCCCCGGCGGCTATTCCCCTGCCCTCTCGGAAGTATTACCCGCAGTCGAGGAAAGCGGGCTATGGGTTGACGATATAGAGGTGTTGAGACTGCATTACGCCAATACCCTCAACGCCTGGCAGCGCCGTTTCTATGCCAACCGGGATAAAATCCTGGAACTCTTCGACGAGCGCTTCTGCCGGATGTGGGAGTTCTATCTGGCGCTTAGCGAAACCGCCTTCCTGCATAGCGACCATTTCGTCTTCCAGATGCAGATTTCCAAGCGGCGGGGCGTGGTACCGCTGACCCGCGACTACCAGACGGACTGGGAACACGCCCACCCGGTCGATGTCATTGCAAAGATACCCAATGCCAACACCCCCAGGCACGCAGCGTAGTCACAAGTGAACGAGGCATGGAACAAACCAAGGAACCCGCAAGTCAGAACAAAAAAATTACCATCGTCGGCGCAGGCCCGGCCGGACTGGTATGTGCTACCGTGCTGGCGCGAGCCGGGCGGCGGGTTGTCGTCCGTGAATGGCACGGGACCGTGGGTGCAAGGTTTCACGGAGATATGCAAGGTCTGGAAAACTGGAGCGATGAAACCGACGTCCTGAAGGAACTTGAAGACATCGGGATCGACCCATGTTTTGACGCACATCCGGTATATAACGGACTAGCGTTCGATGCCTGGGGTGTCAGTTACAAAGTCGGTGGCGGCAACCCGTTGTATTACCTCGTCCACCGGGGGCCTGAAGCGGGCAGCCTGGACCGGGGTTTACTGGATTGTGCAAAAAAGGCAGGCGTCGAGGTTCGCTTCAATGATCGAGTAGATGCAATCGACGATCCAGCCGTCCTGGCCATAGGTCCGCGAATCGCCGACGCAATAGCGGCGGGCTATGTGTTCGAGACCGACATGGCGGACGGCAACTGGTTATGTCTTGACGATTCGCTGGCTCCCGACGGTTATTCCTACCTGTTGGTGCATGACGGCAGAGGCACCGTCGCCAGTTGCATGTTCAGGGATTTCAAACGCCAGGCCGTTTACATCGAGCGCACAGTCTCCATGTTTCGCGAGCGGGCCGGACTTGTTATGCGCAAGCCCCGCCAATTCGGTGGCTTCGCCAACTTCAGAATTCCCCGCACCGGTGTGCAGGGCGGACATCCGGTAATCGGCGAGCAGGCGGGCTTCCAGGACGCATTGGCCGGTTTCGGCATGCGCTACGCCATCCGCTCGGGAGTTCTGGCGGCGAAAAGCCTGATCGAAGGCGTCAGTTACACGGAGTTGTGGCGCAAGGAACTGTTGCCCCGGCTTCAAACCTCGGTAAGCAACCGCTTCCTGTTCAAGATTGCCGGTGACCGTGGGCGGCGCTGGGTGCTGAGCCATATATTAAGCGAAAAAGATACCCGCACCCAGCTTCAGCGATTTTACCGGCCTTCGCGTCCGACGAGACTGCTGTTCCCGCTGGCCAGATGGTATTACCGGGCAAGCGTGTCCTCCGACGAAAGCTGCGATCATGTGAATTGCTCTTGCGTATGGTGCCGCTGTGGCGGTCAGCTTATTTAAACACAGAACCTAGGTATCAAGCACCTTGCGACCGGAGTCGGTAAGTTTGCAGACCAGCCAGTCCGGCTTTATGTGATTCTCAAACCACGGCTCGGCCCATCCGTTTTTTATGCAACTGCGGACGGTACGCTCGCTGATCTGCTGCCCGTCCTGATCAAACAGGGGTAATTTCCCTCCTGCCTGCTCAGCCCCACGAGCCAGCCATCGCAATTGCGATCTGGTCGGTTTCGTGGACCGCGCCGGGGCGATCTTTTTACTTTCGGCTCTCTCGTTGGCACGCGGCAAGATTTTGCTTAAAGCCTCCCGGAATGCTATATGTCGTATCGGATACCCTACTATAATTCGGCAGTCAGGACTAGAGCCTGTTGAGCGCAACCTTGATCTATGTTACCGCCGGGAACCGCGAAGAGGCACTGAATATAGGCCGTGCCGTCGTTGAAGGCCGCCTCGCCGCATGCGCAAATGTGCTGGGAGATATTGAATCCATATACTGGTGGGACGGGGAACTGCAACAGGACACCGAGGTGGCCCTGATACTCAAGACCCGCAGCGAGCTGATCGACAAGGTGGTGGCAAAAATAAAGCAGATGCACAGCTACGACTGCCCTTGTGTAATCTCGCTTCCAATCACCGGCGGCAACCCTGATTTCCTTGACTGGCTAAAAACCACCACCGGTTTTCCCACGCCCGTGAATGACTGATTACGTTTATCTGTATTTCTGTACCGGCTCTTTCCTTTCGCAGAGTCCCAGCGGGACAAC
>CAZEFJ010000149.1:4451-5563 GCA_964511465.1 uncultured Hyphomicrobiales bacterium | reverse complement strand
GGATAATCTCCGACTCAAAGCTGTTTAGACGACAGCCGAGGGTTATGATTTGCGGCTCACTCATGGCCTGTCCAGCAGTGAAGTATAAATAACCCCGGCAAAGCTGTAACCCACCGGCCCGGTCATGATTATATGGTCGTCGTCACGCCATTCTATGGACAGGTTTCCACCATCAAGTCGCACATCACCACCGCGCCCGGCGAGACCACGGCGGCTTGCTGCGACCAGTGCTGCACAGGCCCCGGTTCCGCAGGCGCCGGTTATTCCAGCACCCCGTTCCCAGACCCTAAGCCTGATCACCCCATCCGGCATTATCATGGCAACCCCGACATTAACACCCTGGGGGAAGATATCGTTCTTCTCGATTTCCGGGCCGACGGTTTCCAGCCCCACGGCGTCAACGTCATCAACAAAAAACACGACATGGGGATTGCCGACATTTACTGCTACCGGATCTTTCAGCGGCCCCGCCTCGATGCCGAGATGAAGGGTATCGGAGGCATTTGACAGTGGAATGTCCTGCCATTCGAAACCCGGCACCCCCATGTCCACGGCGACCATGCCATTGTCGGCTGTGGTCGCGCGCAATAGTCCGGCCCCGGTCTCTATGGTTATTTTTTCGCTGTTGTTTTCGGCCATTATATGGGCCGCGACACATCTGGTCGCGTTGCCGCAGGCGGCAACTTCGCCACCGTCAGCATTGAAGATGCGCATGAAAACATCCGCCCTATCGTCATGTGGCGGCTCGACAACGATCAACTGGTCGCAACCGACACCGGTCTTACGATTGGCGATTGCGCGGACATGGTCGGCTACGATATCGAGAGTCTCGGTGCGGGCATCGAAAATTACGAAGTCGTTGCCTAACCCGTGCATTTTCATGAATGATCTGTTTGTCATAACGGGCCACGCTGGAATTTCTGAAACCGGTGGATCCGGGGAAGGTGCCATCCCCGGTCTCTGCCTCGGTCTCTGCAATGTGATGTTTTACACGAATGTGATGTTTTAGGCGTCAAAAAAATGGATGCAATAACGATCGGCTATTTCCCACCACCCCCGAAGCCATATGATGCCGATACAGACTTGGGGCATAGACTTGAGGCATAGACTTG
>CAZEFJ010000149.1:2028-4351 GCA_964511465.1 uncultured Hyphomicrobiales bacterium | reverse complement strand
GGCATAGACTTGAGGCATAGACTTGGGGGCCGCACGGTTCAGACAATCGGCAATATCGGTTTATTCAACTAACTTCCGTTCGTTTTTCTATCGCCTGGGACAACGATGCAAGAAGTGCCTGACCGACTTCGCCGCCGTCCCCGGCTACCTTTTCGCGCAGTACGGCGCGCATTGCGTCTATGTGGGCCTTGACGATTTCAACATCGTTATCCCCCTTGTGGCATCCTTCCATCGTACATTCATAAAGCATCTTGCCGAATACCGAGATCAACGGATAGCCGAAGGTTCCTCCCTGGCCCCGCAGTTCATGAGCCAGCAGGTTTATTTTCTCGAAATATATGCTTCGATCGCCTTGCTTGTGAACAGCCTGATTGCATAATTCAGACAATTGCCTGGTATATTCGAGAGCCCATTCGGTGAAATCCAATGCCGATTTTTCCAACTGCTCTTCCGCCTGTTCCAGCAGTGCCAACGGCAACTCTCCGGGGCCTCCGTCCCCCATTCCACCGACCTTGTCCTTAAGCGAATTTGGAAGCCGGAAATACCACACATCGGTAGGTTTACTTGGCTTAACCACCTTGTCGGCGGAATAAACAACGGCGATATCCTTGTCTTTCATTATCCGGCGCTCTTCGGTCTTGGGCGGGCCAATGTCCTTGCGACGCCGGTCGGGGCCATAATAACTTTGGGTAGTAATGAACTGGCGCGGAAAGTCTATGACTTCAAGTATATGCTTGGAAACCGCCATTGATGAAAAAGGCTTGGCGAGAAATTCCGAGGCTCCCATGTTCCGGGCCGCGCTCACGTATTCATAGTCGGCGGCACCCGAAAGCATGATGAACGGAATGAAGCGGTTCGGGGAATCCTTGGATGCCCGCACCCAGCGCAAAAGCAACAAACCGTCTATGGGCGACATTAAATAGTCCGAGATTATTATATCCACACACCGGTTCTGCATGGTCTTTAGAAATTCTATTGCGTCGGCGCCGTCGGTGGCGGTGACTACCTTGCCAAATTTAAGCTGGGTCAGCAGATCCTGTAATATATTGCGGACATACGTATTATCCTCGACGACAAGTACGCTAAGGCGTTCAAAACTGTATACGGCCACCGTATTCCCCCAATCCGTCCTTAACCGGTTAATTTAACCAGGAACGATAGAACACAATTTATTTATATAATATTACCAACTAATTGCAGCCCTATGTATTATGGCACGAAATAACAATAATCGGAGGAAATGAAGATGACTGATGTAGGCGGCATAGCGGCGGATCGACTGAAATCATTCGTCGAGCGTATAGAACGGCTGGAAGAAGAAAAGGCGGCGCTCGTCGAAGATATCCGCGAGGTTTACTCGGAAGCGAAGGGAACCGGTTTCGATGTCAAAATACTGCGTCAGGTCGTCAAGCTGAGGAAAATGGACCAGTCTGACCGGCGCCAGCAGGAAGACCTGCTGGACCTATACAAACGGGCACTGGATTTATGACAGGGAGATCAGGATATGGATCATGACAAACCCAAGGTAGCGGTTATTCTTTCCGGTTGCGGGGTCTTTGATGGATGCGAAATTCACGAGGCGGTGCTGACCCTTTTGTCTCTTGACCGCCAGGGTGCGGAATATGTTTGTTACGCCCCCAACATAGATCAGGCCCATGTAATCAACCATATCACCGGCGAGGAATCCCCGGAAACCCGCAATGTGCTGGTTGAATCGGCGCGCATAGCCCGCGGCAATATTACAGACCTCAGTGATTTTGACGTTTCAGATGTCGATGCGGCTATATTTCCCGGCGGTTTCGGCGGGGCCAAAAATCTTTGCAGCTTTGCCTTTGACGGGCCTGAATGCTCAGTCAACGATGACGTCAGACGCGTGGTAAAGGATTTGGTCAAGGCGGGCAAGCCGATTGGTGCCTTGTGTATTACCCCGGTGTTTATGGCAAAACTGCTCGACGGGGTAAATGTCACAATCGGCCAGGACGCAGAAACCGCGCAGTCCATTGCCAAGATGGGGGCCAAACACAGCGCCACGACCCACTGCGAAGTGGTAGTCGATGATAAGTACAAGCTGGCGACATCGCCGTGCTACATGCTTGACGCCACCATTTCCCAGATTGACGAAGGTACCGACAATACCGTTCGGGCCGTGTTGGGAATGATTTAGGACCCCCCGTATTCAGGAAACGGCCTTGTGAAAATCCTTGTCCAGGGTACTGAAATGTAGGGCAAACCAGACGCTCATTTTTTTCGCCAGGGCGCTGTTGTAGTCGAAGTCAGCCTCTTCTTCGACCTGATCCATGATATCGCGTATTTCTTCCAGCAA
>CAZEFJ010000149.1:0-1928 GCA_964511465.1 uncultured Hyphomicrobiales bacterium | reverse complement strand
CACTGGGCTCTCAGGCGAAGACTGTGGTCGGCCAGCACCATGGCGATCATCGCTTCAACCACCGGCACACCGCGTATGCCGACGCATGGGTCGTGACGGCCTTTAGTTGATATTTCTACGTCGTTGCCGGATGTATCAACGGTTTTCCGTGCCACCGGGATTGAACTGGTAGGTTTGAAGGCGCAACGCGCGACAATGTCCTGACCGCTGGAAATTCCGCCCAGGACGCCGCCCGCATTATTGGCAAGAAACGCCGGTTTACCGTCCTTCATCCGCATTTCGTCGGCATTGTCGGGGCCGGTCTTTTCAGCGACCTGGAAGCCGGTGCCGATTTCGATACCCTTTACCGCGGGAATGCTCATGAGAGCCTTGGCTATATCGGCATCCAGTCGGTCAAAAACCGGTTCTCCCAGTCCTGCCTTGACGCCGCTGGCGACTACCTCGACCACACCGCCGATGCTTGAGCCTTGCTTGCGAATTCCGTCCAGGTAGTCTCCCCACATTTGGGCCGCGTTCTCGTCGGGGCACCAGAAGGGGTTTCGGGCGACCTCCTGCCAATCCCAGTTGTCACGGTTGATCCGGTGTTCTCCGATCTGGACCAGGGCGGCGCGTACAGTTACCTCATCGCCAAGCACCTTGCGCGCGACCGCCCCGGCGGCGACCCGCATCGCGGTTTCACGGGCACTGGCGCGACCGCCCCCACGGTAATCACGGATGCCATATTTTTGCAGGTAGCTGTAATCGGCATGACCGGGGCGGAACTTGTCCTTGATGTCGTCATAGTCTTTTGATCTGGTGTCTTCGTTATCTATCAGAAGACCGATAGGCGTTCCCGTGGTCAGCCCTTCGAACACCCCGGACAGGATACGCACCCTGTCCATCTCGTTGCGCTGGCTGGTGTGTCTGGACTGGCCCGGGCGTCGCCGGTCAAGATGCAACTGAATATCTCGTTCGCAAAGCGGTATTTTAGGGGGTGTGCCGTCGATGACGCAACCGATGGCCGGGCCGTGGCTCTCGCCAAAGCTGGTAACCCGAAAGAGGCGGCCAAAGGTATTGCCGGGCATAGTTCAGTTACACCGTTGAAATGTCGGGGGCGTCCACGGCCTTCATGCCAACCAGATGATAACCGCAGTCTACATGATGGACCTCGCCGGTTACACCGCTGGAGAGGTCGCTTAAAAGATAAAGGCCCGCTTTGCCTATATCATCCAGAGTTATATTACGGCGAAGCGGAGAGTTCAGTTCGTTCCATTTCAGGATATAGCGGAAATCACCTATTCCCGAGGCCGCCAGGGTTTTCATCGGACCGGCGGAAAGGGCGTTAACGCGGATGTTATTTGCCCCCATGTCCTCGGCAAGGTAGCGCACACTGGCGTCCAGCGCCGCCTTTGCCACACCCATAACGTTGTAGTGAGGAACGACTCTTTCCCCGCCCAGGTAGGTCATTGCGATCAGGCTGCCACCGTCGCTCATCAGTGAAGCCGCGCGCCGACAGATAGAAGTGAACGAATAGCACGAAATATTCATTGTTTGGGCAAAATTGTCGGGGCTGGTGTCGATGTATTTACCCTTTAATTCTTCCTTGTCCGAATAGGCGATAGCATGGACCAGAAAATCCAGCTTCCCCCAGTGTTTTTTAATTTCGCTGAAAACATTGTCTATACTGGCCGCATCGGTTACGTCACACGGCAATATAATGTCGGAATCAAGGGACGCAGCCAGCGGACTTACCCGTTTAAGCAGGGCATCACCCTGATATGTAAATGCCAGCGAGGCACCGTGTTTATGCACCGCCTTGGCAATGCCCCAGGCTATTGAGCGATCATTGGCAACGCCCATTACAAGCCCTCTCTTGCCCCCCATAAGCGAACCGGAATCAGCCATAAACTGCCCTCAAAAGCATTGTTGTTTAAACCATGGAGCGAAGC
>CAZEFJ010000148.1:1746-5626 GCA_964511465.1 uncultured Hyphomicrobiales bacterium | reverse complement strand
TCCGTGGACTAATCTTTTTATTTTCCCCGCGCGGCGGTGGCGGGGCCGAATTTGGTGTTGTCTGAGGCTGGCTCGGCTGGCCTAGAATGCCCGGAACAAGGCTGTTCAAGACCCCGCCAAGTCCCTTCTTTCCGGTCCCGCCGATAGACACTTTAGGCGTGTCAAGCTTGACATTGGGGGAATCCAGACGACCCCGAACACTAAACGGGACAATTTGTGGTATGCCCCCCCCGGTAGCCCCGGAAATTATCGACGCAAGGACATTCCGGGAAAGGTTTACGTCGCCGGAAACGTCAATCATCCAGCCGGGCAGATCGACAAGCCCTTTTGCCTGACCATTTCCGACTCCTGAAACCAGCTTTAGATCACTTGACCGCACAACGCCGTCGGCAATCTTGAAAGTTCCGCTAATGTCGGCCAGACCACCGGCTTTTTTTCCACCCAGTGCGCCGCCAAACTTGTTCAACCCGACGATCAGGCCCAGGGCACCGGCCATCGCCGTTCCCTTGCCGCCGCCCTTAACATCAAGCCGCCGAAGCGCTATTGATCCGGCGCCTCCGAGATTTGAAACCATATCGGTGACGCTTTGTCCGGTCGTCGTAAGCTTTAGATCAATTCCGGCCTGGCCCGAGGCGGAACCATTCCCGGAAACTGCTTTCAACATCCTGCCGACGTCCATGTCGCTTATTGTTATCGCCGCCTCTATGCGGGGATTGAAATCAGCCTTCAGGCTACCCTTTAGCTTGACCGCCCCACCAAACATATTGCCGACCAGATTAGAGATATTCAATTTACCGTCTTTAACGGTAGCCACCATATCCGCCGCGTCGAGCCGGTAGTTCTGATAGCTAAGGGCCGTGGATTTAAATTTTATTGCGGCACCAAATTTTCTTATTACGGACATATCAATGGGGGCCGAAGACCAATGACCTTTCTTTGTTGATACTTCGCTTATGGGTAAGGACGGGGAAGAGACGGACGGAACCGCCCAGGCGGCGGGGATCATACGCGCCACGCCATATTGCGGAAGCGCCGCCGTACGTTTTAGCTGAAGAAAATCATCAATTGCAATGGCCCCGGCATTTATATCGGCAGTGATTACCGGACGCGGGCCTTTAACATTGACGGCGACTGTCCCGCCGACATCAATTTTCCCAATTTTGCCGATAATCCCGCTAATATCTACGTATGATCCATCACCATTGAACGAGCCTGAAATATCAAGACCGCCGATTTTTCCGGCCGGTCGGTAATTAATATTAAGCGCCCGCATAAGCCTTGCCAGATCCTTGTGCCTTACCGCCAGCGTCCCCTTGAAGCCCGACATCATGGGTACTAACGAAACGGTCCCTGATATACTGGCCTCTCCACCGGCCGCTTTCAGCGTCGTGTCGAACGACGGCTTGAACATCGATCCGTCAATACGGCCATCAAGCACGATAGTCCCAAGTTTTTTACCCGACAGCGAAGTTTTTATTCCCGCCAGACGGGCCAGACGTGAAAAATTGCCTATTTTGGCCCGCACTCTCACGTCCTTTATTTTCGGAATGCCGCCGAGGTCGCTTATTTCACCGCTGATATTGGCGGATGCCCCGGCAAGCTTGGAGACGCTTGCCCGGCGAAGCTTCAGCAGACCGTTGCTCAGGCTTCCGTCCAGGGCGATACCCTTTATTGATGTTCCCCGATAAACCAGTGTTTTTACACGGGCGATTACACTGGCACTTATGCTTTTCATAACTTTGAAGGGATTAATTGCAGACTTCTGGTTTCCCGTCACAGGCGGTTTTTTGCCACCCTTTTTCACACTTCCCCCGGCATCTCCTCCGGTCGCATCCGGGCCCGCCACCTTGACCGCCCGAGCTTTTTTTGCCGCCGACAGATAAGCGTCGAGATTGATTCGGTCCAGCGTCAGGTTGGCCCCCAGGGCGGGCGGGCTGCGCAACGCCACGGTCACCCCGCCGGTTAGTCGGGAACTGTCAAAATTAAGATCAATGCCGCTGATCTTCACCTGTCCTTTGGTTGCCGAGAATTTACTCGACAATGTCATCTTCCTGAGCCGGTCGGAAGGTACATCCAGGGCACCCAGGCCCAACCATTTCAAAACTCCGCGAAGGTCGTCGGCGGAATATTCCAGTTCTCCCTCAAACACCGGTGGTCCTTCGTTGACCGTAACGAACCCGAAAACGGCAACATCGGAATCGCCGGGGAACTGCGCCGAAAGCTGACTTATGGTTATTTCGCCACCGCTCAACTCGGCGTTGGCGAGAACGTTACGGACAAGGCCTTTGCGGAAAGTAACGGCGTCAACCGAAAGACTGAGTGAAGCCTTGATGTTTGCAGGTATGATCACACCCCCGGGTCGGCCGGAAACCTTATTGCCGCCTTCGCGCGGCTCAATCCTGATTGTTGCCTTGGGCTCTCCCTTGGAGTCTTTGGTATAGGTCGCCTCTTTTACGGCTTTTTTAACGTTCGTCCAGGGCTTGTCATCGGCAAGCGAAAGCCATTTATCCAGATCAATATGGCTGATCGCAAGCCGGGCCGTGGCGTCAATTGTCTTGCCCAATTTCAGGTCCAGACTGCCAACCGCCTCGGCATCGCCAAGATTAACCGAAAAATTGCTGAATTTGGCAAAAGACGATGAAGCAACTACATCGCTTTTTAAGCCTATACCGTCGGCTAGAAAACCGGGCAGTATTCCGCCACCGGCAACGATGCGGATCAGTTGCGAAAGAGATTTGCTCTTCCCCCTAACCTTGCCCTTGAATTTGGGCACGCCGTCCATGCCAACCAGCACACCGGATATAACCGTACTTGCGGTTCCCGATGCGGTATTCAGTTCAAGGGATAACGGAACTGTCCGGCCATGGATGACCTTGCCTATGGAAACATCGTATCCCACCGGAAAACCGCGAACGCTGACATTGCCGGAACTGTCGAAGGGGCCGCTCAACGAGGCCGCGGCAATACTGGCGTTAATGTTGTTCACCCGTTCCATAATCTTGCCCTTGAGATCACGATAGACCAGGGTGCCATCCTTTATGACAAAACTGTCGAGGCGGATGCCGGGGGTGGAAGCGGCGGGCTTACCGTTCGCCGGAGATGTCTTGCCGGAGGGTGAGCTTTGGGCTTTTCCGTCAACCGCACCGACGGCGGCTGTTTTGCTCTTGGGGGAGAATTCCCAGTTTTTACGACCGTCTTTTAGAATTTCAAGCTCGATCACCGGCCTGACCAGGTTAACCGTCTCTACCCTGATGTTGCCGCCCAGCAGCGGGGCAAGCGCCAGATGTATCTCAAGCTTGTCGAGACGCACCATATCCGGTGCCGTAGCCCCATCCATATTAGACAGGCGAACGTCACTGGCAAGTAGCGCCGGTGACGGAAGAAGGGTAATTCTTATATTGCCGTTTATCACCAGTTCACGTCCGGTGGCGGACCTGATTAAAGCGGATATTTCGCCCTTGTATTCATTCCAGTTGATCATCCCGGGAACGATCAGAACAACTGTAAAAATGGTCAGGACAAGCCCGATGACTATTAATGGAACTTTTTTCATGCACAAAAAATCCGCGGGTATGTTTACTTGTTATGGGACGCCCTCAGTCCGACCATGCGGAGGTAACGGCGGAATACACAGGCCATAGTATCAGCTTGTCCAGCCCCGATCAAACTGTAGAGTTGCCTGTGCCCGGCTTAGTGTGCAATATCCTCGACATCTGTTTTCGGGTGCCCCGCACGATATGGGAGAATCGGAAAGCCGGTGTGAAACCGGCGCGTGCCCAACGCTGTGATGGTGAGCAAGCGGACTTTATGCCACTGGCCTTGCAAGGTCGGGAAGGCGTTCGCAAGCGATGAACCAAAGCCAGAAGACCGGCCCGAAGAC
>CAZEFJ010000148.1:0-1646 GCA_964511465.1 uncultured Hyphomicrobiales bacterium | reverse complement strand
GTCAAAAAGCGTGTCCATCAGGCATTCACTACCGCCAACGACGAAGCGGCGGCGATGTTCGACGGGGCAAAGCGGGAAACATATAAAACCCTGAAGCTGGAAGGGATCCTCGAATCCCCGGTAAATATCTGCGTCACCTGCGATCGCAAACGGGCCGGGCCGGTGGTTATCGGACGCACCGCAATAAAAAGCATGGATCTTTTCAGCAGCGTCTGTGCGGTCCAGAACATGTGGCTGGCGGCACGGAGCGAAGGTTTGGGTATGGGATGGGTATCGATCATCCACCAGCGGGCCTTACAGGATGCCCTGGATATCCCGTCAAAGATCGTCCCCGTCGCCTATCTCTGCCTTGGCTACGTAGATCACTTTTTCTCGAACCCGGAACTGGAAACCGCCGGTTGGCGCGAACGCCTTGCTCTCGACCAATTGGTGTTTTTCGATAAGTGGAATAATAAGGAGGCCAACGGTTCGGAAAAACTACTCGAGCGCATCCGCCATGATTCGGCCGTCGGGACGGAGCATTTTTCTCAGGCGTAAAGCTATTTTCTCAACAGTCCGCCATGGCGAACCTTGGTGCTAACATTGGGCCTGGGTTCAGCCCTGGCGGGCCTTGAACCGGGGGTTACGCTTATTGATAACGTAAACCTTACCGCGGCGACGCACAACGCGGCACGACTTGTCGCGACTTTTCGCTGATTTTATCGAATTTCTTACTTTCATAGCATCAAGCCTTTAATCAACAGCCGCCCCAATCCATCGTCACAGGGCCAAGGCGCGGCAAGTTACGAACTTGGGGTTACTCTGTCAATACAGTAGTGCCCGCATCAATGAGGCAGACTGGCAATATCGGCCCTCGGCGGAGGTCGTTTGACGGCCTCGAACCTGTATACCCGCAACTGGCCACTATCCAGTGCGTCTATCCGGCAGGCCCAGTATTCGCATTCGCGAATCACCAGATCGAAAAAAAACGGGCTCAGTTCATCCCTGGTAAGGGTTTCAACGAAAGCCAACCAGCCGTTTATCACCCTGCTGCGATAATCATGCGTGATATCATTGGCAATATGCAGATTTAGCAAGGGGCGCTTTTCTATCAGCGCGACAAGGTGATTCGCGGTTACCAGGTTCGTCTTGATCTGCTCGTTTTCGCGCCAGCGTTTTACCGCATCGTTAGGAGAGCCATCCTTGTTCAGAACAAAATCGGTAAACAGCAGGGTGCCATCGGTACGCAGTGATTCGTCCATGGCCTTTATAAGGCGCTCTTTGTTTTCCACCGTATAAAAGCTTTCCAGCGCGACAACCGCATTGAAGCCATTCTTCTTGAACCTGGGGGCTTCCGGGTCATAGCGACTTACCGGAGCCTTTTTCCCCATTCCCGCCATATTCGACCTTTCCTTGCCTATTGCCGCCATATCTTCCGAAGCCTCGAAAGCGCTGACCCACACCCCGTGCCGGTCGGCCATGATCCGTGCAGCACCGCCAAAACCTGCCCCCAGGTTAAGCAAACTCTTGGCATCAGACAAAGCCAGCAACTGAACGAATTCGATAACGTATTCGGCACCGCCGGGCGTGGTAATGCCGTCACCCCACAACCTGTCTGTCAGATCGACCCTCTCCGGCGGCCATATCCGCTGGTCTTTTTCTTCTTC
>CAZEFJ010000147.1:0-5679 GCA_964511465.1 uncultured Hyphomicrobiales bacterium | reverse complement strand
GCATTGAATATTATAAATATTTAAAATTTTATGCTATATTTCGACAACCTAGGTCCGCCCTCGGACCGATTTCAAATATGCTAAGTTAAGCTAAGGACGTACGTTCTCTCATCAGTTTTTACCCCAAAGAACAGAACGTCAGCTATTTTTTAGTATGGTTCGTTCTTTATTAATTAAGAAATCCACAACTGCCAGCATTTCAGAAATCCCGCCGGCTCGCATGCGGTCAATACGATATTTACCGTTGACGATGATTTCAGGAACACCAATAGGAGAATAGCTGTTTACGCGTGCTTCAGCCTGATTGGCCAGGTTTTCTACCGTAGTTGATTGAAAAGCTAGTGCAAAGGCTTTTTTATCAACACCATGCTCAGCTAAAAAGTTCGCCAGATCGTTTGCACTGCTTAGCCTTTTTTGCTCAATTGCAATTGCGGAAAATAGTGGAAGATGTATTTGATCCAGAACATTTAATTCATCAGCGGCATAAAAAGCCTGTGCATACAATTTCATCGGTTTATTCCATACGGCTGGAAAATACCAAAAGTCGATATCGCTACCCTGTTTTATAGCCCATTCTCTAATTAACGGTTCAAATTCATAACAATGTGGACAGCCGTACGAGAACATTTCTACCACCTCGATTTTATTATTATCTCGAGTAGCGACTGGTTGCTCCAGCACAATATAATGCTCTCCAGCAATAAACTGATTTTGAATTTGTTTTAATGAAGCCGTCTTTGTTTCATTTGCTTGTGCAACCGGTAATTCTTTTCGTTTTGCCAATAAAATAACGACATCTTTCTTTGGTACATCATCGTAGCGTCCTAAAGTCGTTGTTGGTAGTTTGACTATATTATCAATAATGTCCATACCTTCAGTGACTTTACCAAATACAGTATAACCATGTTTACGGTTTTGATAGTCCAGGCTTGGGTTATGAGCAAGGTTAATAAAAAACTGGGATGTTGCACTATCAGGGTTGTTTGACCTAGCCATGGATATAGTGCCTCTGGAATTGAGTAAACCATTGTCTGATTCATTGATTACCGGGGAATGAGTTTGCTTTATTTTTAGGCCTTTTTTAAAGCCTCCTGCCTGAACAACAAACCTTGGGATGACTCGATGAAACAGAGTATTACTGTAGAACCCTTCATCAACATAAACGAGAAAATTGGCTACAGTTTGTGGCGCTTTATCTGGATTTAGTTCCAGGGTAAATGCTCCCATGGTTGTCTCAAATATTACTTCAACAGTTGATTGTTTTTTTGAGTTTGTCTGTCGTGCATGGGGTTGAGTGGTAATCATACCTAGTGTAGTAAGTGCGATTAAACTTATCAATTTCAGTGATTTAAATTTCATGTTGTTCACCTGGCTGCTACATTGATTGAAACGGTTTGTTTTTTTCCTGATTTAAAAGTCAAGATTAGATCAACTGTCTGTCCTTTTCTTAAGTGCTCATGGGGGCCCTTTAACATTAAGTGTTTTCCACCTGGCTCGAACTGTATTTGACCTTTTGCCGGAATTACAATGTTCGAAACTTCATGCATGTCCATCAAGCCGTCAATGACCGTCATTTCATGGACTTCAATATTATCGAAAACTTCATTTTCCATTTTGATCAGTGTTACATCATCAGAACCTGAATTTTTAAGCGTCATATACCCTGCGTTTGCTTTTGCAGAGGGATGGGCTGCTCTAATCCATGAATTAACAACTTCAATTACAGCGTCAGAAGTTTCATTCTTATTAGCAGTGAGTGGGATAGAAGAAGAAACGTTAGATGCGGTCTGTTCTGAAATACTCAGTAGTCTTGAAGTTTCATCGCCTATATAATCAAGTAAAGACTGCGCTTCTTCCTTGTTCAAGCGCATATTGGGCATGATTAAATTGTTATATTTTTTGTATAATGCAATAGCAATAGGATCTTTCTTCTGCAGCATTTGATCAGGGGCTTTCAGCCAGTTGAACAGCCATTGCTTGTCACGTCGTTTGTTGATGTTTAGAAGGTCTGGCCCGAGTGCTCCGGCTAGCTCATTACCAGTTACTGTATGGCAAGTTGCGCAACGCGTACGAAACATCTGTTCACCACGTGAAATATTGCGTAACTTAGGCGCATTTGTATAATCATTACTTACCGTTGCCGTCTTCCATCCAGTGAGCCAATTGCCAATCTGATCGGCAAGCACATGAGGGTTTTCAAAAGGTGAGCGCTTCATCCATCGGCCTGTTGCCTGATTGCCGATGATTAAACTGACATTATGATTGTTAGAACCGTCTTGAATTTCTTCAATGTATAGTCCGAGTTTCTTTCGTAGTAGAATAATGTCCTCATTTTTACCTGTGAGAAATGTCCAGCGTGCTTTAAACCTCTCTCTGTATTCTTTAAGCGCCGCTGGCGTGTCATTTTCTGGGTCAACCGTAATAGAGTAAAAGAATACATCTTTACCCAGGCGATCTCCCATGATTTTTTGTACTCTGGCTAGTTGTGCTGTTTCTAACGGACAGGAGTCAGGGCAGTGAGTATAGATGAAGTTAATAACTACCACTTTGTCTTTGATTAGATCTTCAAAGAAATGGACGGTTTTTCCTTCGTGGGTAATTAATGGAACATTGGGAAAATAGTTTGCACCCCAAGGTGAAGTAGCGTGTGAAATGGAAATATTCCCCAAGATGAATAAGGTGGCAATAAGCACCTGTAAATACTTACGCATTACAATTTTCATACGAAAGCCTCTAAATTCTATGAAAGGAGTCTGCGGTTAGCAATGATTGACTAATCGCAGACTTGAGTTTCGAACATTTTAAAATATGCGCTTCCCTGCGCATCTAAAAAATACGGTTTCAAAAAAGTATTTTTTAGTTTTCTTTTCCTTCTTTATCAAACTTACGAGCCCGATGAATTGCAGTGTCTATAGTCAAAGGCGTAGGGCAATTGACCACATGAGGGGACTGCAGGTTTTCGAAGTTATAATTGTTAGTACCAACATTGGGTGCTGACACCGCGGGTGGCCACTCTATAACTTCCAATACACCTTCTGCTTGTAGCTGTTTAAGCTGTTTCAAGCCTTTAACAACGCCAACACTATCAGTTGCAGGTGTTAACCAGTGAGCGAAACCTATATGCCACATGGGGCTATAGTTTTGTTCAGGCATAAAGTAGGAAGGAATACCAACCTGGCTACCGAAAGGTCCGCCACCCAGTACACCGTTTCCATCGCTTGGTGTGGGTGGATAGCTTGGACGTATCCGCGATGGTGGTAGGAACTGAATCAAAGGTACCGCTGCACCAGCAAGGAATTTGTGTTTAGGCACATAAGGGACACCCATGGTTTTTGACGGTCCAAATGGATAGGTATCCAACACCATATAATATGGAAGATAATCGCCTTCTTCAGTCCATGATTTGTGCAGTTTTAGCGTTACGTGCGGGTTTGAACCTTCTGTAACTAACTCGACCACATGTCCAGACTCATCTAAGCCACCCCATTTGTTTCCGTTGTACGGACAGCTTGTATTGGCAGGAAGATCAGGGAAACTCAAACAACTTTTGTCGATTCTATTATGCTCCCAGGGTTCATCACCCCATTTGATGATAATCGCATTGAAGACCACGTTCTTACCGCCATAATTTACCCGTCTAAGGGGTGAGTAAGTGTTGTTGTCATCTACTGGAGGAAGCCCGGCTACCGGATGGGTGTCGCTATCATGATGCCAAATCGGATTCGGTAAATCACCATAGAAAGTCCAATGTCCACTTTCCGAAACACTTGCAGCAGCAGTTGCTGCTTCAGGTGTATTTGCTAGTCCACCTGCCCAGGCAAGGCCAAGTTCTTCTGACATTTCTTTATCACTGACATCATGAAGAAAAAACCAAACGTCACGCATATTGCCGTTAGCATCAATATTGGTGCCTTTGGTCAAAGGAAAAGTTGCAGTGCCACGTTCATTGTCAGGTTCCGGATCTGATAGCGCATCACCAATAGGCGTATCGCGAATATTATCCAGTTCACCAATAACAGCATCTTTAACCCAAACCGAAATCGGATCAAGTTCAGGACCAAATTGACCCACAGCATCACCTGATCTAAAAGTAGGTAAAGCAACAGAATCAACATAACCGATGCCATCCCAGGTAGGAATAGGTGTTGGCATCAGTTTGACCTGTCCAGGATGTTCAATATCCCAACGCAATAACATGGCATGGTCTTCATGTTGAGTATTATGGCAATGCTCCATGTAAGTTCCAGCGAACTCTCTAAAGCGTAATGCTATCTCAACCAGGTCGCCACTATCTTCTTGTGGACCAAGACGATAGACATCCTTACGTGCCCATTTTTCCCATTCAGGAGGTTCTTTGCCATTCCGTCGCAGGATAATACCTTCCTCGAAATGAATATGTACAGGATGACTCCAGGTACCACTATTAATTAGACGCCAGACTTCCAGACCACCCGAATTTTTTGATGGTGCAGCAGAAACACGGCGAGGATCCATACCAAAACCTTTGCCTCCATCAGTTTCGATTACCCAGGGCTTATCGTCCGTGGGTTGTCTTTCAAACTCGAAAGAACGGTGAACAGCATTGGCCAGTTCCGCATCGGTAGGTCTGCGTAGTGGAATCATGGTTTTCTTACCAGCCACATACATGGCGGGATCCATACTAAGATCTTTGCCTTTGTATTCGTGGACACGAAATTCCATGAACTTCCCTACAACCGGATCACCATTTATCCATCGGTCAGGTGTGCCATCATCATTAGTATCAATGGTAGATGGTGTATAGCTTCCATTCGCAATTTCCACCATAGGAATTGGCCTGTCAGTGGCTTGACCATCCTTATGTTGTAACAGGTTAACCATATAAAGACGGTCACCTTTTTTAAATTTACTGAAATCTATGACAATATCGTAGCGTTCAGCGATACCTTGAGTTGGCAATTCACCGTTTTCAAAATAGACAGTATGTTCCATTAAGTTACCATCGTTAGCAACCATATAAAAAGGGACGGGGTCGCCAAGCTGATCCATTAAAGCCACCTTGAAATAACACGCTACTGAGCCGTTTAATATACGGAAACGGTATTTGCGAGCACGAACCTCAAGATAAGGTTTGTACAACCAGTTTACAGTCATCACGTCACCGATAAACCCTTTCAGATTAAACGGGTTGAACCAGAGTTGACCTTCACTATCCCAGGCCTTTTCAGCTAATACCAGATTGACATCATAGTCCCGGTTACCCCAGTCCAATGCTGATCCACTGGGTAAGCGCAGATTAACACCATCGTCTATGGCTTCGTTACCGCGATCCAGTGCACTGTAGTAATTCATCATCGCGGCATTGCCTTTATAGACATTTTGCGCGGTGAAATCCAGCATGTGATCATGGAACCAGTGGGTACTCATGGTTTCACGCCAGTCTCCCGCAATATTTTTAATACCACCTTTACCATCTGGAGCACCTGACCTGGGGTCGTTTGCTTCAGTGTTAACCGAGTCATGTCCAGCCAGTTGAACAGGCCAGCGATAATCATAATATTGCCCCGGAAAGAAAAAAGAATTTGCATAACCGTCACTCTCAGCCGGAGTGTGGCCGTTATGCTCATGAGTAGTAATGGTGTGCACACCAAAGCCACGGTTTGCAGCTACGTCAACTGGTAGGGTATTGTAGTGACGCAT